>DATDFL010000183.1:0-3531 GCA_036522595.1 Gaiellaceae bacterium | reverse complement strand
GCTGGGCCAGCTTGCCCGTGCCGCCTCTGATGACGTTCTGGAGCAGTGACGTCAGGAGCGCCGCGGTGTTCGCCGTCAGCACCGGCCGGCGAACGGGAACGTTGTCGTCGACGATCTTGCCGTTCTGGTTCCGGATCACCGAGACCGCCCGCGGGTGATTGCCGAAGGTCGCGCCGTCGATGCGCTTGCCGCCGTTCGCGAAGGCGGAGAACGCACGCGCCATCTCGAGCGGGTTCACGGCCTCGGCGCCGAGCCCGATCGCGAAGTAGTTCCTCAACGGGCTCGTGATCCCGAGGCTCTTCGCCGTCCGCACGATGGCAGCGGGCCCGACCAGCTGCGTCAGCTGAGCGAAGACAGTGTTGTCCGAGAACTCGATCGCGCTCGAGAGCGAGATCCGCCCGAGATCCTCGTCCTCGTAGTTGTGCACGTACCAGGTCTTGTCGCCGAGCGGGATCGCGACGGGCCCGGACTCGAACTGCGACGACGGGGCGATCCCTTGCTTGAGCGCGGTCGCCAGCACGAACGGCTTGAACGACGACCCGGGCTGCCGCTCGCCCTGCACGGCGAGGTTGAACTGGCTCTTGTGGTAGCTGTTGCCGCCGATCATCGCGAGCACTTTCCCGGTGCGCGGGTCGACGGCCACCAGCGCGGCGGACGGGCCGTGCGGGTTCGTGAGCCACTTCGAGATCGCCAGCCGCGCCATGTGCTGGACCTTGAGGTCGATCGTCGTCTGCACGCGGAGCCCTCCGCCGAAGACGCGCTCCGACCCGTAGCGGTCGATCAGCTGCTGCTTGACGTAGTTGGCGAAGTAGGGCGCCGGGCCCTGCTTGCCGGAGAGGTGGACATCCGCCGCCTTCGGCAGGGGACGCCGGTTCGCCGCGGCGAACTCCGCGCGCGTGATGTCTCCCTGCTCGAGCAGGTCGCGCAGCACGACCCCGCGCCGTTCGCGCGCGGCCTTCGGGTTCGCCACGGGGTCGTAGAGGTTCGGGTCCGAGGGGATCCCGGCCAGGAGCGCGGCCTCGGCCCAGTTCATGCGCTCGGCCCTGTGGTGGAAGTAGGTCAGCGCCGCCTGCTCGATCCCGTAGGCGCCGTTGCCGAAGTAGATCGTGTTCAGGTAGGCGGTCAGGATCCTGTCCTTCGGCCAGCGCTGCTCGAGTTGCCACGCGAGGGCGGCCTCCTTCAGCTTCCGCCCGATCGAGCGCTGCCGGCGGTGGAGACAGCTGTTCTTGACGAACTGCTGCGTGATCGTCGAGCCACCCTCGACGACCTTCTTGTTGCGCACGTCCTGCCAGATCGCGCGCACGATTCCGTGGACGTCGACCCCGCGGTGCTCGTAGAAGCGCCGGTCCTCGACGGCGACGATCGCCTGCTTGACGCGCGGCGAGATGTGCTGCGTGATGATGCGGCTCTCGGAGCCACGCAGGACGGCCAGGACTCGCCGGCTCGGAGCTCCCGCGTAGATGTAGCCGTCGACCTCCTGCTTCTCGCAGCGGACGGGGTCGAGCGAGGGGATCTGACTCGCCACGGCGGTGATCAGCCCGAACGTGAACGAGATCGTGCCGAGCCCGAGGAGGATCACCAGGAGGCCGAACAGGCGCAGCTTTCTGATCCTGCGCCGCGGCTTGCGGGATGACTGCTTTGGGCCGGAACGCGGCACGAGAAGCGGCAGATTGTAACGATAGACTCGCCGGGCTCATGGGGCGTGCAGAGCTCACTCGTAACGCCGTGCACGTGCTGCCGGAGGGCGGCCTCGAGCAGAAGCTCGCGCTCGGCCGGCCGCTGAGGGTGAAGCTCGGGATCGACGTGACGGCCCCCGACGTGACGCTCGGGAACGGCGTCCCCCTGCGGCGCATGCGCGCCTTCGAGGACGAGGGGCACATCGGCGTGCTGATCGTCGGCGACTACACGACGCGGATCGGGGACCCGTCGGGCCGGAAGAGCGAGCGCCCGATGATCGACCCGGAAGTGATCGACGCGAACGCGCAGCGCTACTTCGAGCACGCGTCGACGATCATCGACCCGGATCGCACCGAGCTGCGCTTCAACAGCGAATGGCTCGGCAAGCTCGACTTCGCGGACGTCCTGCGGCTGACCCGCACGACGACGGTCGCGCGGATGCTCGAGCGCGACGACTTCGCGAACCGCTTCGCCGCGAAGGAGCCGATCTCCGTGTCGGAGCTGCTCTACCCGCTGATGCAGGCGTACGACTCGGTGGCCGTCGAGGCGGACGTCGAGCTCGGTGGCACCGACCAGCTCTACAACCTGCTGATGGGGCGCGAGGTGATGCAGGCGTACGGGCTCGAGCCGCAGGTCGCGCTCACGACCGAGTACCTCGACAGCTGGGACGGCACCGGCATGAGCGCCTCGCGCGGGAACTACATCGGGCTCAAGGAGGCGCTGGAGCAGCAGTTCGGCAAAGCGATGCGGATCTCGGACTCGCTGCTGCCACAGTGGTATCGCCTCGTGATGGAGCGCGACGACGTGCCCGACGACCCGTTCCAGGCGAAGCTCGAGCTGGCCCGCTTCATCGTGCGTCGCGCCTGGGGGGAGGACGCCGTCGGGCCGGCCGAGGAGCACTTCACGCGCGTGGTCCGCGAGGGCCAGGCGCCCGACGAGATCCCCGAGGTCGAGCACTCCGAGGCAGTCGTGCACCTGCCTGCAGTGCTGGCCGAGAACTTCGGCCAGTCGACGAGTCACTGGCGGCGGGTCATCGACCAGGGCGGGGTCAAGGCGGACGGCCGCGTGCTCTCCTCGTACGACGTCGACACGGCGTCGATTGCGGGAGAGGTCATCCAGGCCGGAAAGCGCCAATTTCTGCGGATCCGCGCTGCTTGACACCCCCCTCGACGTTGCTATCATTCTCGGGCCGCTCGACAGGCGGCGTGTGGAAAGTCCCTGTAACTCGACCAGGAGCGCCTTCGGACGCAGACGGATACGACGAAAGATCCGAGCTAACGAGGGCCTCTGGCGCGAGTCGGAGGCTTTTTTACGCGCCGGCCGCGGCGCAGGTCTTTGAAAACTCAGCAGTGCGATCACGCCGAGACCTCATGCCCTCGGGTATGAGGCCTTAAAAAACCCGTCAACCCTTCTTCGGAAGGGATGACACTTTGAGCTCAAGCTCGAAGTGAGATTTGCCTCTTCGGAGGCAAACCAATCTTCACGGAGAGTTTGATCCTGGCTCAGGACGAACGCTGGCGGCGCGCTTAACACATGCAAGTCGAGCGAGAACCCAGGCTTCGGCCTGGGGGAAAGCGGCGAACGGGTGAGTAACACGTGGGTAATCTGCCCTCGGCATCGGGATAGCCCGGGGAAACCCGGATTAATACCGAATGGCCCATCCACTCTTCGGAGCGGCTGGGAAAGGTAGCTTTGGCCTCCGGCCGAGGAGGAGCCCGCGGCGGATTAGCTTGTTGGTGAGGTAACGGCTCACCAAGGCGACGATCCGTAGCTGGTCTGAGAGGACGATCAGCCACACTGGGACTGAGACACGGCCCAGACTCCTACGGGAGGCAGCAGTGGGGAATCTTGCGC
>DATDFL010000182.1:0-15556 GCA_036522595.1 Gaiellaceae bacterium | reverse complement strand
CGTGAGGTAGTCGTCAGCGCCGAGCCCGAAGCCCGACGCCTTGTCGTCGAGACGGTCGGCGGCGGTGAGCATGAGGATCGGCATCCCGCTGCCGGCGTCGACGATCCGCCTGGCGATCTCGTCGCCGCTCGGTCCCGGGATGTCTCGGTCGAGGACGGCGATGTCGTAGGCGTTGAAGCTCAGCAGCTGCAGCGCAGTGTCGCCGTCGCCTGCGATGTCTGCCGCGATCGCCTCCAGCCGCAGGCCGTCGCGGATGGCTTCGGCCATGTAGGGCTCGTCCTCGACGATCAACACGCGCACGCTCCGATGCTACGAGCTCGCGCATGTCGTCCGCATATCGAAAACCGCTTACGAGCCGGCAACGCCCGGCCGCCTTGAATGGCGGCATGGCCTACAGCAAACCCGTACGCGTCGTCGGCCTGCTCGTCGCCTTCGCGGCGATCGCCGCCGCCCTCGGCTACCGGTCGCTGGCGTCCTCGTCTTCAACGGCCGCATCAGCCCTCGAAGCGCTGCCCGGCACGGTGTGGCCGGCACATGGCCAGGCAGCCGTTCAAATCGGACGGTCGCAGGTTCGGGCCGGCCCGCACCAGCACGCGGCTGCAATCGCCAGTGTCGCGAAAGTGATGACGGCCTATCTCGTGCTCCGTGATCACCCGCTACCGCCCGGCGAGGACGGCCCGGTGATCACGCTCACCGACTTCGATGTCGCCGACACCGAGCGCCGGCGCGGACACGAGGAGTCGGTCGTGCCCATCGTCGCCGGAGAGCAGTTGACCGAGCTGCAGGCGCTGCAGGCGCTGCTGCTGCCGTCCGCGAACAACATCGCGGCGGTCCTGGCGCGGTGGGACGCCGGCTCGACGGAGCGGTTCGTCACGCGGATGAATGCCACCGCACGGTCGCTGGGCATGAGCCACACCCGCTACACCGACCCGAGCGGCTACGACAACGCAACCGTGTCGACCGCGGCCGACCAGGTGCGCATCGTCGATCGGGCCATGCGCCTGCCCGCGTTCGCGAGCATCGTCGGCACGCCGAGCACGACGCTGCCGGTCGCCGGCACCGTGCACAACACCAACACCCTGCTCGGGCGCGACGGGTTCGTCGGCGTCAAGACGGGCTCGACGGCCGCGGCTGGCGGCTGCTTCGCTTTCCGGGCCATCCGCTGGATCGACGGCAAGCGGACAACGCTCACCGGCGTCGTGTTGGGCCAACCTGGCCACAACCAGATCGCCGCGGGTCTGGCGGCCGCCGACGCCATGGTCGACCGCCTCGCCGGCCAACGCCGACAACATCGCCGTGCTCGGCCGAGGCTTCCCCCGGTCGCTCCTTAACCCGGCGCGGTGCCGGCGGATCGGGTCATGGACTCCCTTTGG
Organism: Gaiellaceae bacterium; assembly: GCA_036522595.1. Taxonomy (GTDB): domain Bacteria; phylum Actinomycetota; class Thermoleophilia; order Gaiellales; family Gaiellaceae; genus AC-32. Next base: position 14,183 of record DATDFL010000182.1, on the reverse strand, counting down.
CGGCCAACGGCAGGACGTGAATGGCTTCGGGGCTCATGCCTCCCTCGCGCAAGTCGAACCCGACCCGGGTGCCCTCGGGCAGCGTCCTCGAGCGCCAGTCGCCGATGATGCTGCCGCGATGGACGAACAGATCCTTGCCGCCCGCATCAGGGGCGATGTAGCCATAGCCGTTCTCTTCGTTGAACCACTTCACCGTACCGGTGGCCATGTGGTCCTCCCTCGTCCGATCACGACGGAAAACTCGAGGCGAGCCTCCTCGTGCACTCAGGCCAAATGTGACAGTCGAAGAGGTTCGAGCCTCGGCGGCTTCCGCGCTAAGCCCAACGCGCCAGGTCACTGTAGCCGTGATCTCGGCGGCCCGAGGGCGGGCTTCCGGTCGGCCCCGGATTCCGCGGCCGTTCTCCTCGTGCTCGGAGTCCTCCTGCTCGCTGCTCCGGACGGCATCCCGGCGCTCACTGTTCCCGGGAGCGGCTCGATGTCTCAGATGGACAGCATGCGTCCCTAGCGAAGATCGCTGGAGTGCTGCGAGCGGTTTGCTGCAACCTGGACTTGAGTGGCATCGTGCCCGGGCGTACTTAAGAGGTGGAGGTCTGATGGCGAGTCGCGAGCGTCGGGATCCGTACATCGTCCTGGGTGTGCCTCGGCAGGCGTCGGGCGAGGAGATTGCCCGCGCGTACAAGCGTGCGGCGCGCGCGAGCCATCCGGACAGCGGCGGCGCCGGATCGGCGGAGCGGTTCCAGGCGGTCAGTGATGCCTATGACCTGCTGCGCGACCCAGGACGCCGTGCGGTGTACGACCGGTCGAATCCACTCGCCCGGCCGCGGACTGCTGATGCGCGGGGAGGGTCGGTGCGCTACGCCGCGCCCGGCTCGCAGCACCTCGTGCTAGGTCGGCCGGCTCCGTCGGAGCCTGGGCAAATGTTTCGCCTGGCGCTCTCGTTTCTGCGCGCCAGGTGGTGACCTCAACGGTCGAGCTCGCGTGAGCGGGCTTGAACGGTCCTTCTTCGGGCCTACTCGATTTCTCGACGAGATCGAATCATCGGACTGGAGGTGTGGTATGGCGAACCTGTTGATCCGCGATCCGTTTCTCGCCGCGCCGTTCCGGCTGATGGACGAGTTGATGCGAAGCGCGGGGAACGGCGGCAACCGGGTGACCGGCTTCACGCCGCTGGTCGACGTACACGAGACCGAGGAGGAGTACCTGGTCAAGGTGGACCTGCCGGGAGTGAAGGCGGACGATGTGAACGTCGAGGTGAACGAGAACGTGCTCTCGATCTCCGGCTCGCGTGTTGCGGAGGAGACTGGGCAGGCACAGCTCATCGAGCGGCCGTACGGGTCGTTCGTCCGCACCCTCGCTCTTCCCCAGGGCGTCGACAGCGATTCGATCGAGGCCGGCTACCAGGACGGCGTGCTCGAGCTGCGGATCCCGAAGCCGGCCGAGCAGAAGCCGAAGAAGATCACGATCGGCGGCGCCGGGAAGAAGGCGATCGAGGAGTAAGTCGAAAGGCAGCCGGGCGAACGGGTCGCGGCAGTATGCCTGCGCCGCGACCCGTCACTCTTCCTGTCCGGGGTGGCGCAGCCGTGTGGCACGATCGGGGCGTGGCCGTGAAGCGGGAGCTGGCCGGACGCGCCGAAGGACAGGGCAGCTACGCCGCCGCAGAGGAGCTATGGAGTGAGGCCCAGTCCTCGCAAGCGGTCTCCGGCGGCGAAGCGGACGAGCTTGCGCGCCGGGCCCAAAGCGGCGACGACGCGGCGCGGGAGGAGCTCATCCGACGGCTGCTGCCACTCGTCCACTCGACAGCGGGCCGCTACCGGACGGAGGGGCTCGAGCAGGCTGATCTGCTGCAGGAAGGGATCGTCGGGCTGTTGCGCGCGCTGCAGCGGTTCGACCCTGCGCGGGGCGTCCCGTTCGCCGCCTTCGCGACCTGGTGGATCAGGCAGTCGTTGCAGGAGGCCCGCAGCGACTTCATGCGGCCCATGCGCCTACCGCCGAAGGCGCTTCGCCAACTCTCGCAGCTGAAGTCCGAACACCAGCGCATCTACCAGGGGGAGCGCCGTTCGGCCAAGATCGGCGAGCTGGCCGACCGGACGAACATCGAGCTCGCGCAGGCGGAGGCGCTTCTCAACGCCGACGCGCGCCCTCGCAGTCTGGACGAGCCGATCGACAACGCAGAGCGCGAGCTCGGAACAATGGGAGACCTGCTCGAGGACCCCCTTTCGGCTGCAGCCTACGAGGACGTTGTCGACGCAGTCGCCGGCGAGCAGCTCCGGGCGCTTCTGTCACGGCTGACCGAACGTGAGCGGGAGGTCGTGCAGGCGCGTTTCGGTTTCGATGTGCCGGCCGAGAAGCTCACCGAGGTGGGCGAGCGGCTCGGCGTCAGTGCCGAGCGCGTCCGCCAGATCGAGGAACGCGCGCTCGCGAAGCTCCGCAACGCACCGTAGGGTTGTGCGCCGGCCACGGGCGCCTATTTACATCCTGGGAGAACACAAAAGGACCGAGCCGCAGAGCGCGGAAGCGATGCCGGGCGCGGCACGTAGCGCAGATCTTCACGCTCGACGCTCGCGGCCGTCGGCGCGAACCAGTAAAAGCGGAGGAAGGCCCAGAGCCTCCCTCCGCCCCTTCGTCAGGCGATGACGATTCTCTGTGTTGTGAAAGGCTCCGCACGTGGACGCGGCGGGCCGGGAGCAGTTCGGCTGGACTCTGCACGAGTCGGGTCCTGAGGGCGTGAATCACACAGTCCTCCTGCTGCCCGGCGCGCTCGCCACCGCGGCGTTCTATGACGACCTGCTCGACGAACGGAAGGTCAAGGACGCGTCCATTCGCTTCGTGGCCACCACGTTGCCCGGCTTCGGCGGCACTCCTGCTCCGGACGACGTCAGCATGGAGAACTATGCGCGGGTCGCCGGGACGATCGCAGCCGAACTCGGTTGTGATGCGGTAGTCGGCCACAGCCTGGGTGCCAACGTTGCGATCGAGATGGTGGCCGGTGGCGCGTTCTCTGGTCCCGTGATTCTGCTTGCACCCAGCTTCTCACGCGTGGACGAATCCAAATTCCCGCGAGCACTGGATCGAATGTCGAGCATGTTCGGACACCTGCCGTACGCACTGATGCTGAAGATCATCGGCCCGGCCATGAAGAGCAGCCTGCCACCGCATCGGCGCGAGGTGTTGATCACCGAGTTGCAGAAGAACGAGCCCCGGTTCCTCCGCCGACAGACCCGCGTGTATCTCGAGTACCTCGATCACCACGGCTCCCTCGCGGGCCGGCTCTGCGACTCGCGCGTTCGCGCGTGGGTTGTGTTCGGGGAGCATGACGAGATCGGACTCACCGACGACGAACGAGAGGTGCTCGAACAGTGTCCTTCCGTCACCCTGGTCACGATCGCCGCCGCCGGTCACTTCACGCTCAACGAGAAGCCGGGCGAGATCGCCGACATCCTCCTTGACGCCCTCGAAGACTGAAGCGATCGGTGACGTGCTCACGGCGTCTGGCCGGCAGGACGCACATCGTCCCGCGGCCACGTAGGTGTCTTAGCTGACCGCTGTGCTCAGCGGCGAGGCGGGCTCGATGACATTGTCGTTGTTGTCCTTGAGGAAGCCCAGGCGGCGGCCGATCGCCCTCGAGGTCGATGGCGTCGCCTAAGCACTTCAACGCCCCGCGACCGAAGCTCGGCGAGAGTCGCGGCGACGTCGGCGACGTTCAGGCAGAGGTGGTGGTATGCCTCAACGCGAGGCTGTCGTCGAGCGAGTCGATCGTGGCGTGGGGCTCGGCCGTTGAGCCGCCGAGGATCTCGATCCGAGTGCCCGGAGGTCGCGGGCAGTGGCTCATCTTCGTTGGACCACTTTTCTTTTGGAGACGAGCGGCGACCTTGAACCCATGCATTCGAATTGAGACAATTGCCCCAGCGCCCGAGCCCGGTACGGTAGCCGCTGGGCATTGCGGGACCGTCTCCGATTCCGGCGCGGGCGAGAGGCTCCGCCGTTTCCGGGAGGGGGAGATGAAGAAGCTCTCAGTACTCATCGCCGCGGCTTTCGGGCTTGCGCTTCCGCTCTATGCACAGGCGGCGGCTGGAGATCTCGATCCGAGCTTCGGCTCGGGCGGCAAGGTCCGGACGGATTTCAGCGGCTCGAGCGAGGACCATGCCCGGTCTGTCGCTGTCGCGCCCGGTGGGAAGGTCGTGGTGGCGGGCTTCAGCGACATGGGTGGTGGCCGCGACTTCGCGCTCGCTCGCTACCGCCACGACGGCAGCCTCGACCCGAGCTTCGGCTCGGGCGGAAAGGTCCTCACCGATTTCGGTGGCCCGAGCGACCTTGCTCTCGATGCCGCGCTCGCGCCGAACGGCAAGATCGTTGCGGCGGGGGCGAGTCTCGTCGGCGGAGACTTCGAGTTCGCGCTCGCCCGCTACAACGGGGACGGCAGCCTGGACGCGAGCTTCGGCTCGGGTGGGAAGGTCCTAACCCATCTGGGCTTGTTCTTCGAGGAGGCGACCGGCGTCGCGGTCGAGCCGAACGGCAAGATCGTCGCCGCCGGGACGAGTGACTCCGACTTCGCGGTCGCCCGGTACAACCGGGACGGGAGCCTCGACCCGAGCTTCGGTTCGGGCGGCACGGTGATAACGGGATTCGGGCCAGGCAGTTTCGACGAGGCCTGGGGCGTCGGAATAGCGCCTGGTGGCAAGATCGTCGTCGCCGGGGAGAGCGGAGGCGACTTCGCGCTCGTTCGCTACGACCGCAACGGCAAGCTCGATACCAGCTTCGGCTCGGGCGGCAAGGTCCTGACAAACATCGGTGGTGCGAGTAGCGATGCTGCTCTCGCCGTCGCCGTCGAGCCGAACGGCAAGATCGTCGCCGCCGGACACACCGGCACCGCCCCGTTCACCGACTTCGACTTCGCGCTCGTCCGCTACAACCGTGACGGAAACGTGGACCCGAGCTTCGGCTCAGGTGGCCGAGTAGTGACCGCGTTTGGCGTCGCACGTTTCGATGAAGCGTGGGGAGTCGCGATCCAACCCGAGGGCAAGATCGTCGCCGCCGGTCTCACCAACGCCTCCGCAGACGACGAGTTCGCGGTAGCGCGCTACGACCACAACGGGAGCCTCGACCGCAGCTTCGGATCGGGCGGGAAGATCATGAGCGGCTCGATCGGGCAGGAAGCATTCGACGTCGCGCTCGAGCCGAGTGGCAAGGCCATCGTCGCCGGAGACGGCTTCGGTACCAGCGAAGACTTCGCTGTCGCTCGTCTCCTTGCGCGCTGAACGAATCGCACGCCCCGTTCGAGGTGAATGCAGGGATGTTGCAGAGCCCTCTGACGGACTCGAACCGTCGACCCCCTCCTTCCCATCGAGCAACGAGCCGGGAGCCGCGGGCAAGGCCGGGAAGCCGCGGGCACGAAAGCAGCGCAAGAAGAAGGAATCGGCCGAGGAGGAGTAACCGGCCGTGGACGCGCGTGCCCGTGGTGGTGTTCCCTCAGTGTTCCCTCGCCCGGGCGGGGTGACAGAGGACCCCTGCAGTGGACCGCAGCATCAGCATGTTCCATTGCGGTCAGACGAGGCGCGTGGCGCTGAAGCGCGCGAGTTCCTCCAAGAGCTGATCCTGGAACCGTTGATCGTCGCCGGCGGGGTGCGGTTCGATCCGCTGTTGGTGGTACCAGTAGCCGCCGGAGGTGCGCGCGTCCGCGTCGTCGCTGGTGGCGAGCCACTCCTGTGTGAGGTGTCCGAGCCCGAGATCATCGGGTGCGCCGCGCCCGCCCATCCGCGTGGGGACCCATCCTGGGTCGACGGCGTTGATCAGCACGTCCGGCCAAAGCCGAGCGACGGTGAGTGCGAGTGTGGTGACGAAGAGCTTGCTGTCGGAATAGGAGCCGGGTATGCGGCCGCTCCAGTCGACGTCGTTGAGGCCGGCTCGTCCGCTGCGGTGAGCCCCGCTGCTGAGGTACACGAGGCGCCGCGGTGGGTGGATCAGAGCCGTGAGCAGATAGGGAGCGACGATGTTGACCGGCATCACTTGCGTCCCCGTGTAGACACCGGCGTTGTGGATGACGGCGTCCATGCGGCCCAGGCGGTTCACGTCGCGGGCGATTCCGCGCGTCTGCTCGATCTCGGAGAGGTCTCCGACGACCGCCGTCGCGCCGCGGTCTACGAGGTCCTGGACTGCGGTGACCCGGTCGTGGTTCCGAGCGTGGACGACGACCTCGTGTCCATCTTCGAGCAGCGTCTGCGCAGCCAACCGGCCAAGACCGTCTGCAGAGCCGGTGATGAAGACACGGGCCACAGATCGGCCGCCTCTCTTAGATGAGCGCCTTCGCGAGCGCAGTCCAGGCGTCGCGTGGGATCCCGTCCTCGCCGAGTGGTTGCACGCAGACGTGGTCGGCTCCGGCATGGAGGTGCGCGTGCACGATTTCGGCAATCTCCGCTGCGCCGCCCTGCGGGACGAGCGCGTCGATCAGCCGGTCGGATCCGCCGTTGGCGACATCGTCATCGGTGAAGCCGTGTCGAAGCAGGTTTCGCACGCAGTTGCGTAGACCCAGGTAGTGCTTCGCATAATCGCGGGCGACGGCCTGCGCGCGGACGCGGTTGGCGTCGACGACGCACGCGAGCTCGGGGGCGACGAGCTTGTCAGGGCCGAGCCGCTTGCGCGCTGCCCGCGTGTGCTCGACGGGGACGAAGTAGGTGTGCGTGCCGGCGGCGCGCTCGGATGCCAGCTCGAGCATCTTCGGGCCGAGTGCGGCGAGGCAGCGCTCCTCGGGCGGGGGCGGCGTCCCTGATGCGTCGAGGCCGTCAAGGAAGGCGCGCATAGTGGCCAGCGGCGTGCGGTACTCGGTCGTCGCCTCGCGATGGCCGACGCCGATGCCGAGCATGAACCGGCCGGGGAAGTCGGCCCGTACGGCTGCCGTTGCAGCCGCTGTCTCGGCGGACTCGCTTGCCCAGACGTTGAGGATGCCGGTCGCGGCGACGAGCCTGGAGGTCCCTTCGAGGACGGGGCGCACGTCTGGACGCGAGGCGAGGCGCCGATCCACCAGGTGCCGTAGCCGAGTTGTTCTACGAGCTTGGCGGCCTCGCCCGCGAGTTCGACGCCGAACGGCCGGTAACTGGTCCAGACGCCGATCTTGCCGAAGTTGACGGCGGTCATGCGATCGCGAGCGAGGTCGAGATGTCGCGGTAGGCGTCGACCTGTGCGAGCAGGTCGCGCGCCTTCTGCTCGACGGCGGCGACGGCGTCTGCGCCGGCGACCCAGCGGACGGGCGGGTTGTCCTGGTCGACGATCTGCACGAGCGCGGCGGCGAGCTTGGTCGGGTCGCCTTCTTGCTTGCCGTTCATCGACCCCCACCAGGCGCGGTTCTCGGCCCTGCGCGCGGCGTAGTCGTCGATCGAAAGCTCGGCGAACGTTGTCGAGGCAGGCTCGAGCAGCTCGGTGCGGAAGAAGCCGGGCTCGACGACCGTGGTCTTGATCCCGAACGAGGCTACCTCCGGTGCGAGCGACTCCATCCAGCCTTCGGCGCCGAACTTCGCTGCGGCGTAGCTCGAGGTGGTCTCGCCGCCGACGATGCCGGCCGTGGAGGTGATCGTGACGATGTGGCCGGAGCGCTGCTCGCGCATGACCGGCAGCACGGAGCGGGTGACGGTCATTGGGCCAAGCAACGTCACGGCGAGCTGTGCGTCTATCTGCTCGGGCGTGAGTTCCTCGAAGTAGCCGGCGTAGAAGTTGCCGGCGTTGTTGACGAGCACGTCGATGCGGCCGAACCGGTCGACCGCTGCGTTCGTTGCGGCCTCGGCGGATGCCGGCCTCGTGACGTCGAGTTCGGCGACGAGCAGGTCGGCGTGGTCGCCGAGCGCCTGCTTGACCGTGTCGGTGTTGCGGCCGGTTGCGACGACGGCGTGGCCGGCGGCGAGCGCTGCCTTCGCGATGTCGACGCCCATTCCGCGGCCGGCCCCGGTGACGAGCCATACCTTCTTGTCAGTCATCCTTCTGTCCTTCCCTTGGTGTGTGGTCGCGCGCTCATGGGCGCAGAAGCGCCTTGATCGCACGTCGTTCGTCCATCGCCTCGTACCCGGCGGCGGCGTCGCTGAGCGGGAGCTCGAGGTCGAAGACCTTTCCGGGTTCGATCGTCCGGTTCCAGATCAGCTCGATCAGCTCGGGCAGGAAGCGGCGGACCGGAGCCGGGCCGCCGTGAAGGTGAGCCAGGCTCCAGAAGAGGTCCATGCCGGGTACGGCGACGTCGTGGGTGACGCCGACGAAGCCGACGTGCCCGCCGGGGCGGGTCGCGTGAAGCGCCTGCATCATCGATTCCTGTGTGCCGACAGCCTCGACGACGGAGTGCGCGCCGAGTCCGTCGGTCAGCTCCTTGATCCGCTCGACGCCTTCGTCGCCGCGTTCCTCGACGATGTCGGTCGCGCCGAACTCGCGCGCCAGGCGCTGGCGCTCCTCGTGGCGGCTCATCGCGATGATGCGCTCGGCGCCGACCTGCTTTGCCGCGAGCACGGCGAGCAGGCCGACTGCACCGTCGCCGACGACCGCGACGGTCTTGCCGGGGCCGGCTTCGGCGGCGACGACAGCGAACCAGCCCGTGCCGAGCACGTCTGAGGCGGCGAGCAGGCTGGGGAGCAGGTCGTGGGAGGGAATGTCGGGGGTGGCGACGAGGGTGCCGTCGGCGAGCGGAACACGCAGGAGCTCCGCTTGTGAGCCGAGCGCGCCATCGGCACGCGGTTGACGCAGGCGCTCTGGTAGCCGCCGCGGCAGATCGCGCAAGTGTTGTCGGAGGCCCAGAACGAGCCGACGACGAACTGGCCCGGCCGGATCGTCGCAATCTCGTCGCCGACTTCTTCGACGATGCCGACGTATTCGTGACCCATCGGCATCGGCCAGGCGTCGTCGCCGACGCCGATGCCCCGGTACGGCCAGAGGTCGGAGCCGCAGACGCACGCGACCGACACGCGGATGATCGCGTCGGTCGGATCGACGATGCGCGGATCGTTGCGGTCCTCGACGCGCACGTCGCCGGGGCCGTACATGACCGCGCCGCGCATCAACGATCACCGTCCTCGAGCGTCGGCGCCTGTGCGTACTCGTCGTCGCTAACGTGTCTGCCCCAACTGACAGGGCTTCCGCTCTCATCTGCGAGCTGCATCGCCAGGTGCGTCATCAGACGTGTCGGTGCGGCGCCGTGCCAGTGGTTCTCGTCGGGCTCGAAGAAGACGCGGTCGCCGGGGCCGATCACCTCGATCTGCCCACCCTCGCGCTGGCAGAGCCCGACGCCCTCGGTCACGAAGATCGTCTGGCCGTGCGGGTGGGTGTGCCAGGCGGTGCGTGCGCCGGGCGTGAAATGAACTGCTGCGGCGCCGAGCGGCGGGGCCGCGGCGATCGCGTCAATGAACACGGTGCCGCTGAACCAGTCGGCGGGGCCGGGGCTCGTGTCGAGCGTGTTGCGTGTGATCTGCATGCGGTTCTCCTTCGGTTTCTTCAGGCGGCGACGTCGAGCGAGTCGGCGACGGTCTCGGTCGCGGGCGCCGGAGAATGGTGCTGGACGGCGTTGTGCAAGGTCGTATGGCGTCGTTCGCTGCGCCAGCAGGCGACGGCGATCGCTACGAGCAAGCATGCTGAGGCGACGGCCACGTAAACGCCTGCGGTGAACGCGTGCACGCTCTGGGCGGGCGTCGCTTCGGTTGGTGTGTGCGCGAGGATGGTCGCGGTCGCGAGGGCGAGGACGATCGCGCCGCCGATCTGGAACGAGCTGCCGACGAGACCGGACGCGAGACCCTGCTCATCGTCGCGCACGCCGGCTAGCGCCTGGATGTTCAGAGTCGGATAGGCGAGTCCGAAGCCGACACCGGTCAGCAGGCGCGACGCGATGATGACGGTGTAGTTCGAGCTGATGCCGATGTCGAGGAAGACGAGGTTCGATACGACGGTCGCGACAGCGCCGGAGAGGAGGATCGGTGCGCCGCCGATCCGTGTCGCGAGGGCCCCGGCGCGTGGCCCGACAGCGGCCGTGGCGAGACTCGATGTCATGAAGATGAGCCCGGTCTTCAGCGGGCCCCACCCGAGCACGTCCTGCAGGTAAAGGGTGGTGATGAAGTTGAGCGCCGTCGCAGACCCGAACAGGAGCAGGGAACCGAGGTTCGCGCGGATCAGCAGTCCGGAGCGGAGGATTCCAAGCCGGACGAGCGGCTGCTCCACCGTGCTCTCGATGGCCACGAACAGCGCAACGAGCAAGGCCGAGACGCCGAACGCGCCAAGCGTGCGTAGGGAGGTCCAGCCGGCTGAGGGCGCTTCGACGATCGCCCAGACAAAGATGAGGAACGTGCCGGTGATGGTGAGTGCGCCCGCGACGTCCAGCCGACGGCCGTTGTCGTTCGCGATCGGGTCGGGACGGATGACGCGCAGTGCGGCCAGGAGCAGAACGAGGGCGACGGGAGCGACGGCGGCGAACGTGTAGCGCCAGCTGAGCTGTGTCAGCAGGCCTCCCGCGACGAGACCGAACGTGAAGCCGGCGGCGGCAGCTGCGGCGTAGACGCCGAGCGCCCGGTTCCGGCGGTGGCCTTCACCGAACGAGGTCGTGAGGATCGAGAGCGCGGCGGGCGCTGTGAAGGCCGCGGTGACGCCTTTGACGAACCGGGCGACAATCAGCAGCGTTCCGTCGGTCGCGATGGCGCCGAGGATCGACGCACCGATTAGCGCTACGAGGCCCCACACCAGAACGCGCTTGCGGCCGAGAACGTCGGCGCTTCGGCCGCCGAAGAGCAGGAACCCGCCGTAACCGAGGACGAATGCCGAGACGATCCACTGGAGCTGGCCATCGGGAAGGTGCAGGTCCGAGCCGATCGCGGGCAGCGCGACCTGGACGAGCGAGAGGTCGAGGGTGTCGAGGAAGACGACGCCGCCGAGGACGACCAGCAGCAGCTTCTCGCCACGAGTCCATCGTTCGAGCCGGCCGATGTTCTTCGCTTCGTTCCGCATCGCGAAGTCCAGGGTGCCGAGCCGACGTCTCTGCAGCTAGAGAGGGTTCTTCCTAGGAAAACGACTCCTAGGAACATCTCGCCCACCCGAGTCGCAGGCAGCCGAGCGACAATGGCAGCCGCGATGAACCTCCGCGAGGACGAACACAATGAGCTCGGCGACTTCCTCCGCGCGCGCCGCTCCGAGCTCAGCCCGGGCGATGTCGGCCTGCCGGAGGGTGGGACGCAGCGGCGGGTCGCGGGTCTTCGCCGGGAGGAGGTCGCGCAAATCGCTGCGATCTCGACCGATTACTACACGCGCCTCGAGCAGGGCAGGATCCAGCCGTCCGGGCCGGTCCTGGCCTCGCTCGCGCGCGTGCTGCGCCTCGAGGACGACCAGCGCACCTACATGTACGAGCTCGCGGGCACGCCTGCGAAGTCGCGGCGGCGCGCGCCGCAAAAGGTGAAGCCGTACCTGCAGCGCCTCCTCGCCCGCATCGACGCGCCGGCGATCGTGATGACGCCGACGCACGACATCCTCGCCTGGAACCCGCTCGCCGCCGCGCTGATGGTCGACTTCGGCGAGATACCGGAACGCGAACGCAATTTCGTGCGCCTGCTCTTCACCGACCCGCGCCTGCGCTCGCTCTACCCTGAGTGGGAAGAGCTCGCTCGCGCGGTCGTCTCCTACATGCGGATGGAGGCAGCCCGCAAGCCGGACGACCCGCGCCTCGCCGAGCTCGTGGGTGACCTCTCGATCCGCGACGCGCAGTTCCGTCAGTGGTGGGCAGGTACGCACGTCGCCGTCAAGCGCCGCGGCACCCGCAGGTACGACCACCCCGTCGTCGGGGAGATCACACTCGAATGGGACGCACTCACTTCTGACGCCGAGCCCGACCAGCAGCTCGTCGTCTTCACCGCGGAGCCCGGCTCACGCTCTGAGCAAGCGCTTCGCGAGCTCGCGACATGGGCCGACGAGCACCTTCGTACTACACGCTGACCGCGGCAGCGCAGCGGCTGCCGTTTCTCGGTACGCAGGGGGTCAGGTGCTTCGGTTTCGGCTTGAACAAGCCGAAACCCGTCTGCCGATGCGCCCAACGAGGGAACACCAGGTCGTGCCCGCGAGTGCCCGCGCGTGACAGCCGTTGACGACCAAGACAACTCAACCGTCCGATTAGCAGGGGTTTCTGCGAAGCCCTCTGACGGACTCGAACCGTCGACCCCCTCCTTACCATCGAGCAACGAGGCGGCAAGCGGGGGCAAACGCGGGTCGCGTCGACCAAAGAATGCGCGGAAGTCGCAGGAATCGCCCGAGGACGAGTGACCGGGTCTGGACGCGCATACCCGGGTTGGTGTTCCCTCAGTGTTCCCTCGAATGTTCTTCGCTGACCGGCCGTGGACTCGCAGCGTGAACGAGATGTACAAAGCTGAGTGACAAGAGTCGTCACCGGACCGCCGCCGAAATCTAGGGCGGGCGTCGTCCGAAGACCTGCGCTAACGGCGGCCGGCGCGTAGCCCTTCGAGCCGGGGCTGCACCTGCGCGACCATCGCCAGGTTCTTCTTGCGCTCGTAGCGTGAGAGCGCCTCCTCGAACGCGTCGGCCGCCTCGGCCGTGCGACGGGCGGCGAGCAGCACCTCGGCGAGGTCGCGAAACGCGTCTCCCTGGAACGTCAGCGCGTCAGTGCGCTCGACGATGGCGATCGCCTCGCGCGCCAGCGCTTCCGCGTGCACATGCTGACCGCGCTGTGCGAGGACGCGGGCCTGCACCTGACGCCACAGCCATTCGGCCTCCTGCCCCTCGACCGTGCGGGCGACGTCGGCCAGAGGCTCGGCTTCGTCGGGTCGCCCGACAATGCAGAGCCAGCGGCCGAGCTTGGTTCCGTAGGCCGCCTCGAAGGCGAGGTGCTCGGCGGCCTTGTACGCGCCGACCGACTGCTGCCCGTAGCGCACGGCGGTCTCGTAGTCGCCTTCGAGCGCGGCAAGGTCGGCGAGCCATGCGTACTGCCGGTGATCGCCGCTCTCCTCGAGACGCTCGGCGGCAGGAAGCGCGAGCGCCCACGCGTCCTCGAAGCGGCCGAGCGCAGCGACCAGGTACGAGCGGACCAGGGGCCATTCCGGCCCGGTCGTGTCCTCGACGACCTTGTCGAACGTCTGCAGCGCCTCGTCCGCCGGCCGCGGCCCCCACACCAGGGCTGCGGTGAGGCCGAACTTGTCTCCCCAGTAGAGGCCAGCGGCGCGTGCGTGCCGGATCGCCGCTTCGGCCGCGTTCGCCCAGTCCTCCATGCGGCCGCGCGCGTTTGCCACGCCGTAGCCGAGGGCGACGTACACGAACATGAGCCCTGCGTGGTCGTCCGCCGCCTCGAGCGTGGGGATCGCCGCCAGCGCCGCCCGCTCGAGGCCGTCGACGTCCGCCTCCGGTTCGAGGAAGAGGCGATGCAGCATGCCAGCGATCCTGGCGACGGCCTCGCCGCGCTCGTCAGCGGCCGCATGCGCGCGTTCGGCTGCGGTGTCGCAGATCGCGGCCGCGCGCACGGGCTCGTGTTCGTGCAGGGCTGCGGCCAGCAAGATCTCCAGGTCGACGTCGAGCCGGAGCGGGCGTGTCAGCGCAAGCGCACGTTCGACAAGGCGCGCTGCCGCCCGCTCGCCGCCCGGCCGCATCGCGCGCCAGCCGGCCGCCGCCAGCCGTTCGCCCGCACGCAGCGCCAGGCTGTCGTCCCGCTGACCGAGCTCCGCTCTGTATCCGACCGCCTGCTCGAGGTGGTAACCGAGGACCTCGTCGAGCTCGACGAGGTCGGCTCCCTGCTCGTTCAGCCAGTCGGCGAACCGCTCGTGCAGCTGGGCCCGAGTCGATTTCGGCAACGCGTCGTAAGCCGCATCGCGGATCAGCAGATGGCGGAAGCGGAAGCCGTCGTCGCCGCGGAGCTGGGCGCGATCGGGACGGATGAGCTGCCGGCGGACGAGCGCCGCCAGGCTCGGTGTCACCTGCGTCTCCTCGGGCGCGAGCGCCTGCACCGCCCCGCGGTGGAAGATCTCGCCCTCGACCGCACCGCGTTCGAGAACCGACCGCTCGCGGCCATCGAGCTGGTCGAGCCGCGCGGCGAGCAGCGCCCGCAGCGTCGGCGGCACGTCGACGTCGCCGGCTCCAGCCGCTCTCCCGTGGACGACACCTGCGATCGACTTTACCGCTCGGACGCTCCTCAGCGCGCCGGCGCCTCCGTCTCGCGCTCCCAAGGCGGCAGCAGCTTCATCAGC
>DATDFL010000181.1:0-16036 GCA_036522595.1 Gaiellaceae bacterium | reverse complement strand
ACCGTGTCGTCCTGGTTCGTGATCGTCGTGCGGAGCTTCGTGATCGGCTTGTCCTCGCGCGCTTCGAGCACCTCGACCTCGGCGGTGATGGTGTCGCCCGGCCGGACCGGTGCGCGGAAGCTCCAGTCGACGTGCAAGAAGACGCTTCCCGGGCCGGGCAGGTCCTCGGCGACGACCGCATTCAGGAGCCCGGAGGTGACGCCGCCCTGGACGATGATCCCCCCGAACCGGCTCTGGTTCGCGGCGTCCTCGTCGTAGTGGAGCGGGTTGCGGTCGCCGGTGAGCTCGGTGAAGAGCTCGATGTCGCGAGCCTCGACCACCCGTGTGCGCTGCGCTCGCCGGCCGAACTCCGTCACAACCGCGAGCGTACTCGGACGTCCAACACGAGTGGGCGATGACGCGAATCCTGGCAATCGGGCTCACGCTGCTCGTCGCGGGCCCTTCTGCGCCGCGGATCCTCGGTCCTCGGCACACAACCGACCGAACGCCGACGTACCGGTTCGTCTCGCAGCACGCGGTTCGGTTCCGGTGTGCGATCGACAGCAAGCGGCTGCACCGCTGCCCGAGCCGTTACACGCCCAGGCTCCGGCTCGGGCGCCACACGCTCCGGGCGCGCGCCGCCGACTCGCGGGGGCGCTTGAGCAGGACGAGCGTCGCGCACGTGACGGTGGCCCGGCCCGTGCCGCACGCGGATCAGACGATCAAGGTGGGGAAGGCGCCGTTCAACCTGGCGGCCGGGTTCGGCTCGGTCTGGGTGGCGGTCTCGGGCGGCCTCGTCCGCCTGGATCCTGCAACCGGCGCCGTGGTCGCGCGCATCGGCACCGGCACCCGTCCCTGGGGCGTGGCCGTCGGGGAGGGCGCCGTCTGGGTCGGGGACTGGAGCGACGGCACCATCACGCGGGTCGACCCGGCGACGAACACCGTCGTCTGGCGAGTCACGGTGCATACCGCTTTGGGCCAGGGGAGCCCGGTCGGCGTGGCGGCAGGCGGCGGCTCGGTGTGGGCGGCCGACAACTCGACCGGCGAGATCTGGCGGCTCAGCCCGGCGAACGGGAAGGTTCTCGGCACGGCCTTCTTGGGCGACGCGCACGAGTTCGCCGGCATCGGAGACGGTTGGGTCTGGGTCTCGAGCGAGAACGGCACGGTCGGCGAGCTCGACCCTGCTAGTGGCTTCGTCATCAGGACGATCGCAGCAGGCGCCGATGCGGACTTCCTCGGCTTCTCACCGGGCGCGGTCTGGGTGACGAACTACGGCTCGGAGTTTCTCTGGCGCATCGACTCGGCAACTGGCGCCGTGGTGGCGAAGCTGAACATCGGCGACGCAGGGGCGCAGGGCGTGGCGTTCGACGGGTCATCGCTCTGGGTCGCGATGTACAACCGCGGGGAGGTCCTGCGTGTCGATCCGGCGAACGGCCGCGTGCAGCGCCGCGTCGTCATCGGCAGCAAGCCCCGAGGGCTCGCAATCGTCGGCGGGAGCGTCTGGGTCGCGAACTCGACCTCTGGAACCGTTTCGCGGATCGGAATATCGGGTTAGGATCTTCCGCTCGGAGCTACGGAAAGGAGCGTCGCATGGCTGGTGTGGAAGTGGGGAACTTCGATTCGCCGGACGAGACCCGGACGCCTGACAAGACCACGGTCGACGTCGTGCGGATGGGTGGGGTGACGACTGCAAGGATGCGGCTGGAGCCCGGGTGGAGATGGTCGGAGTGCGTCAAGCCGGTCGTCGGAGGCGAGCGCTGCCAGGTTCACCATGTCGGCCTGCTGCACTCGGGGACGATGCGTGTCCTCCACGACGACGGCACCGAACAGGAGATCCGCGCAGGCAACTCCTACGTGATCGAGCCCGGCCACGACGCCTGGGTGGTCGGCGACGAGCCCGTCGTGGGGTTCGAGTTCGAGTCTCGAGCGGCCGAGGAGTACGCAAAGGGCTCGTAGCGCGAGTCAGGCCCCGTCGCTCATCGTGAGGAACGGGACGTCGCCGAACCGCTCGAACGTCCGCACGTGCGTCGAGACGATTCGGAACCCCGCGCGCTCGTAGACCTTGCGGGCCCGCTCGTTGAACTCCGCCACGTGCAGGACGACGTGACGCGGCCGGTAGCGCTCGCGCCCGAAGGCCAACCCGGCGAGAAAGAACTCGAGCCCGAGGCCGAGGCCCGCTAGCTCCGGCCGCAAGCCGAGGCCGTAATCGAGGTCGGGCGGCTTCGGCTCGAAGTAGTAGAAGCCGATCAGCTCGCCGTCTTCGTCCCGCGCCTCGAAGTAGCGCTCGGGGTTCAGCACGGGGTCGACGTCACCGTCGTAGAAGTCGTACGGCGGCGGATAGCGCCACTCCCGGAGTAGCCGGTGCGTCTCGGGTGAAGCGGGTGCGATACGAATGTTCACGTGGCGATGGTCGTGTTTCCCGACGGTTCGCGGGTGCGTGCATCTTCGATCGTCGAGCGCAAGGGCGACGATCCCGAGCGCGCGTTTGGGCTGTACCTCGACCCGCGCTGGAATCCCACGTGGCGGGAACCGCTCGAATGTCCGCGCGTGAGTGGGGACCACCTGGAACCCGGCCGCGCTCATACCCCAGCGGCTGCGCGCCAGGGGCTTCCGGTTGACGGCTATGGCCGTGTGCTTAACAATCGGTACTTGAAGATCCTGGGGGAGTGAGGGATGTCTGTTCTCTGTGAAGACCGGCCCAGTGCCGGCTGCGGCGACCGGATACGGAACGGCCATAAACAGTGACATCAGCCGCAGGCCGCGTTTCGGCACACGCTGCGGTTAGTTTCACGCGTGCGCGCACGCGCGCGCGCGGAAAATTTCTCTACTCTGGCGAGGAGAAGTTCTACGTCCGTGGCGTGACGTACGGGACGTTCCGCTCCAACGGGGACAACGGCGACTATCCGGACCCGGCGATCGTCGAGCGAGATTTCCGGGAGATGGTGGCGAGCGGAGTCAATGTCGTTCGCACCTATACGGCCCCGCCCGGCTGGTTGCTCGATCTCGCCCTGGTATGCGGTCTTCGTGTGATGGTCGGGCTTCCGTGGGAGCAGCACATTGCCTTTCTCGACGACTCCGCCCGTAGGAAACAAATCGAAGAGCGGGTCCGCTCGGGCGCACGCGCCTGCGCGGGACATCCGGCCGTCCTCTGTTACGCAGTCGGGAACGAGATCCCGGCCTCCATCGTGCGCTGGCACGGCAGACGCCGAGTTGAGCGCTTCATCAGACGCATTTACGACGTGGCGAAGTCCGAAGACCCGGAAGGCCTTGTCACGTACGTCAACTACCCGTCGACGGAGTACCTGCGGCTTCCGTTCCTCGATCTCGTCTGCTTCAACGTCTTCCTCGAGGACGAGGAGCAACTCGAGGTCTACGTTGCCCGCCTGCAGAACATTGCGGGCAACCGGCCGCTGATCGTCGCCGAGCTGGGGCTCGACAGCGATCGGCACGGCGAGGAGGCGCAGGCCGTTTCGCTCGGCTGGCAAATTCGAACGGTATTTCGAAGCGGGTGCGCCGGGGCGGTCGTCTTCTGCTGGACCGACGAATGGCATACAGGCGGGCTCGATATCGCCGAATGGCAGTTTGGGCTGACCGATCGCGACCGGCGTCCGAAAGCGGCGCTGACAGCGGTCCGTGAAGCCTTCGACGAGGCTCCGTTCCCCAAGCAAGTCGACTGGCCGCCCGTGTCGGTGGTCGTCTGCACCTACAACGGCTCTGCGACGCTCGGTGAGTGTCTGGAGGGGATCGAAGAGCTCGACTACCCGGACTACGAGGCGATCGTGGTCGACGATGGCTCGACTGATGCGAGCGCCGCGATCGCCGAAGAGTATGACGTCCGCCTGATTCGCACCGAGAATCGAGGACTGAGCGCAGCGCGCAACACGGGTCTCGAAGCCGCCTCGGGGGAGATCGTCGCCTACATCGACGATGACACGCGGCCTGATCCACACTGGCTGCGCTACATCGCGGCCGCCCTCACCGGGACTTCCCATGCGGGCGTCGGGGGGCCAAACGTCGCTCCGCCGACCCCGGATCTCGTGTCCGAGTGCGTCGATCTGACGCCGGGCGGACCCATCCATGTTCTGTTATCCGATCGCGAGGCCGAGCACATCCCCGGCTGCAATATGGCGTTTCGTCGCGCGGCGCTCGTGGAGATCGGAGGCTTCGATCCACAGTTCCACATAGCCGGAGACGACGTCGACATTTGCTGGCGTCTCCGTGATGCCGGCTGGACGCTCGGATTCAGCCCAGGCGCGATGGTCTGGCATCGACGACGCAGCTCGATCCGTGCTTTCCTGCGACAGCAGCGGCAGTACGGTCGAGCGGAAGCCATGCTTGAGCGGAAATGGCCCGAGCGTTACAACATGGCGGGTCACGTCGCATGGGCGGGGCGCGTCTACGGTGGAGCGCTGGGAGGGATCGGTAGGCGGCCGCGCATCTACTATGGCACCTGGGGCACCGGGCTCTTCCAATCGGCCGACCCGGCTCAGCCTAGCCTCGTCGCCGCCCTGCCGCTGTTGCCCGAGTGGTACCTCGTCATCCTCGGGCTCAGCGCATGCTCGTTCCTTGGGGTCCTCTGGCGTCCCTTGCTCGTCGCCGTGCCGCTGCTTGTGCTTGCCGTGGGTCTCCTCCTCGTCCACGCCTCGGCCGCCGGTGCGAGAGCGTCGCTTTCGCGCCCGGAAGCGGGCAGGCTCATGCAGCTCAAGCGGCGCGCTCTGACCCAGCTGCTCCATCTCCTTCAGCCGCTGGCGCGCCTCTCGGGGCGAATGGGCCATGGGCTCACTCCCTGGAGGCGACGCACGCGCGTGACGCGTCAGGCTGTTCCATGGCGGCAGGAGAGGTCGATTTGGAGTGAGACCTGGCAAGCGCCTGCGATCTGGCTTACGTCGCTCGAGTCCACTTTCAAGACCCAATCGAGCGACGTCAGACGCGGCGGTGATTACGACCGTTGGGATCTTCAGGTTCGAGCAGGCAGCCTGGGCGCCGCGAGAGTGCGCGTTGCCGTCGAGGAGCACGGACAGGGACGCCAGCTCTTGCGGCACCGACTCTGGCCTCGACTCTCTCCCGTGGCGGTCGCAGTCGTGGCGGTTCTCGCAGCGCTCGCGCTCGTCGCCGCCATTGGCGGGCCCTGGTACGTCTCGGCAATCCTCGGAGCGCTCGCCGTCGCGGTCGCTGTCCAGATGCTGCACGAATGCGCCGTTGCGACGGACGTCTGCCTCAGCGGAATCGACGCACAGATCGCGGAGCCCGCAAGCCTCGGTTCCGCGCTCGAGCATCAGCTTCGCTTCGCAAAGACTGCTGCGGCGTACGCGCAGGAGCGTGGTGACGCGTGATCGAGGCTGCCAGGTACGGGAGAAGAAGCCTGCCCTCGGTTCTTGTTGTATTGCTCTGGCTAGCTGCATGGGCGATCGCCGTGCTTGCTGGAGTAGCAGCGTTCGCCGAGCAGCGGACAGGTCTTGGCCACGACGTGGTCGTGCTGGCTGAAGCCGCACTAGCGATCGCCATCGCCACGATCGGGGCCCGGATCGTGATCCGCGGAGCGCAAAGCCCGGCTGCCTGGATTGTCTGCGGCCTGGGTGTAGTCCTTGCTACCTCAGCGTTCAGCGGGGAGTACGTCGCGCACGAGCTGGCGGCCAAATCGTCGCCGGGAGCCCTCGCGGAAAGTATCGCCGTCGTGGGGTATCTGTCGCTCCCGGCGATAGTGCTTACCGCTTCGTTCCTCTGGTTGCTCCGTACCAACCGGCGCCGCGAGGAGCGCGACACACGGTTCGTGGTCGTTTCTCTTGCGTTCGCCGGCATCGCTTCGCTTGCTTTCCGCGCGCTGGTGCCCGGGCCGCTGGATCGCTTTCACGCCGTCGACAATCCCTTAGGCCTAGCCATGCTCCACGCCCTGCGGGGTGTGGCTCTCTGGGCGTGGGTGCCGGTTGCCTGCACGTCAGTCGCGGTTTCGCTCGCTTCCCAGCGAGAAGTGAAGGCGGCAGTGGAGAAAGAGCCCGCGCCGGCAGATCCCCAGCGCCTGACACTGGGTGAGCCTCCGAAGCACGCGTGGGGCTTCCTGCGCGACTTCCCGCGCGTTTTTCCGTACCTGCGGCCCTACTGGAAGCTCGGCATCTCGTCGGCGTCGCTCCTCGCCCTCGGCGCGCTCGCCGGGCTGCTCTCCCCGTGGCCTCTAGCGATCCTCATCGACGGAGTGTTGACCCACGGACGGCTCCCCACGCTGCTCAGGTTCCTCGGCGGCCTTAATACGACGACCCTTCTCTTCGTCGCCGTCTTCGCGGGCGTGCTCGTAACCGCGGTCGAGCACGGCGTCGGCATGGGGCAGACCTACGTGGACACGGCGCTCGAGCAGCGAATGGGGCTCGATGTGCGCAGCGATCTCTTCCGGCACATACATCGCCTCTCGCAGGCGTACCACGACGGCGCCCGCAAGGGGATGTTGATGTACGTGGTTACCCAGTCTGACTCCGTCGGCAGCGTCACCGTGTCGGTGGGACCGATTCTGCAAAGCCTTGGAATGCTCATCGGGATGTTCGTGATCGCCTGCGCGATCGACCCTGAGCTTGCCTTGCTCTCGTTGGCGGTCGTGCCCTTCATCTACTACTCGACGGGGTACTACACGAAGCGAATCGAGCCGCGCCTCTACTACGTTCGCGGGCTCGAAGGGCAGGCTCTCTCGATCGTCTACGAGGCGCTGGCGATGGTGCGCGTGATCGTTGCGTTCGGGCGTGAGAAGCACGAGTACGGGCGGTTTCGCCGCCAGGGCGAGCAGGCTGTCGACGCTCGGATCGACCTCACTGTCCGGCAGACATTCTTCTCCCTCGCTGTCAGCGTCCTTACCGCTGTCGGAACTGCCCTCGTCCTCGGCGTCGGCGGCTGGCACGTGCTCCGGAAAGAGCTCACGGTAGGCGAGCTGCTCGTCGTTATGTACTACATCACGGCCGTCTATACGCCACTGCAGACGATTACCTCGACGCTCGCATCGCTCCAGCAGGACTTCATCAATATGCGCATGGTCCTCGGCCTTCTCGACACCCCTCCAGACATCGAGGAAGACCCGGACGCAATCTCGGTCGGGCGCGCGAGCGGGAATCTTGTCCTCGAAGACGTGTCTTTCACTTACGAGGGGCGTGAGGAGACGCTCCAGAACATCTCGTTCGCCGTCGGCGCCGGCCAGCGGGTCGGGATCGTTGGACCTACAGGGGCGGGCAAGTCGACCCTCGTCAGCCTGCTTCCGCGCTTCTACAACGCAGCCGGGGGCCAAATCCTGCTCGACGGGATCCCGATCCAGAAACTCACTCTCGAGTCGCTTCGTCAGCAGTTCAGCGTCGTCCATCAAGAGCCCATGCTGTTCTCCGGCTCGATCGCCGACAACATTCGTTACGGCCGCCTCGAGGCGACGGAAGAGGAAGTGATCGGGGCGGCTCGAGCGGCAAACGCACACTCCTTCATCTCAGCTCTGCCCAATGGCTACGAGACGGAACTCGGTGAGGGAGGCCCGCAGCTTTCGGGGGGCGAGCGGCAACGGCTCGCGGTCGCGCGCGCCTTTCTGAAGGACGCGCCGATCCTGATTCTCGACGAGCCGACGTCGTCGATCGATTCCGGCACGGAGGCGGTCATCCTCGACGCCCTGCAACGGCTGATCGTCGGGAGGACGACGATCACGATTGCCCACCGTCTCGGGACGCTTCGCGGAGCTGACCTGATCCTGGTTATGGACCACGGTCAGATCGTCGAGCGCGGCACGCATTCCGAGCTGATCGCCCTCGGCGGCCTCTACACACGGCTCTACGCAGCCCAGTCGCACGATGACCATCGCGACGTCGAAACAAGCGACCTCCACGAGCGGATGGTCCAGTCCGTCACGCGAATTCTCGACGAGCCGGCGCTGACGCTACGAGAGCGGGCCGAACGCGCGGGCCAGGTCCTCCGAGACGCCGAGCTGGAGATGAGCCGCGAGACACTTCGTGACGCGTCCGGGGGGCGAGAGCGGCCGTGAGGATCGTTCTCTTCGGGATGATGACCAACAAGGCCGTCGCCGGCATCGCGCACTTGACGATGCCGTACATGGTCGGGCTCGAGCGCCTCGGCTACCAGGCCTACTACGTGGAAGCGCACGGATCCTGGCCGACGCAGCTCCAGGACCCAAGCGACACCGCGAGCGACGGCTCGCGCGAGGCAGCCGCCTACATCGAGCGCGTGGCCCGCCACTTCCGCTTCGGTGGACGGTGGGCATTCCACGCGCGGCACAGCGACGGCAGCTGCTACGGCATGAGCTCAGGCGAGCTGCGTCGGCTGTACGCGAGCGCGGATCTGTTCCTCAATCTCCACGGCGGCACGTATCCACCGGAGGAGCTTGCCGACGACGACCGATTGGTCCTGATTGACAGCGATCCGGTCGGCCTTCAGATCCGTGCGTCGCGGGGCGATGCGGAGGTCATCGAGTTTCTCGACGCGCACACCGCGCATTTCAGCTGGGGCGAGAACCTCGGCCAGGACGACTGCGGGGTACCGATTCCGGCCGGCTTCCACTTCCGTCCGACGAGAGAGCCCGTTCTACTGGAGCTCTGGGCCTCGGGGCCCACGCCCCCTGGTCCTCTTTTCACCACGATTGGGAACTGGCAGCAGGACAAGGATGACCTCGAGCTTCGCGGCGAGGTCTATCGCTGGAGCAAGCACCACGAGTTCTTGAAGTTCCTCGACCTTCCGGGCCTCGTCGAGCAGCACTTCGAACTCGCGCTCGCGAGCTGCGGCGACCAGGCGCAGCGGTTGCTCGAGGAGCACGGTTGGCGAGTCCGCCCCGCTGCCGAGCTCTCGGCCGACCTCGACGTATACCGGAATTACATCGTCGATTCACGCGCGGAGTTCACCGTGGCGAAAGACCAGAACGTGCGGCTGCGCAGCGGCTGGTTCAGCGACCGGTCCGCGACCTACCTTGCCGCCGGCCGGCCGGTCGTCACCCAAGAGACCGGGTTCAGCAAGACGCTCCCAACGGGCGAGGGCCTGTTTGGGTTCTCGACCATGGACGAGATCCTGGCCGCGGTCGAGGAGATCAACTCGGACTACGAGCGGCATTCCACCGCGGCGCGCGAGATCGCGCGTGACTACTTCGACGCGGAGAAAGTGCTCACGCGCCTATTGGCCGAGGTCGGCTTGGACCCCCGGCCTCACTCGCTCGTGCCTGTGTCTCGCCGCCCCACTCGACTCTCGGCAGGGACCGTTGAAGCCGTTCTCTCGCGGCCGGTGCAACGGGGGCCGGTGGACCTGCCGGAGCCGAAGGCGAGCATCATTGTCGTCGCGATCGACGGTCTTCCGTTCACCCGACTCTCCGTCGAGAGCGTCCTCGAGCAGACGGAAGCGCCCCCGTTCGAGTTGATCGTCGTCGACAACGGCTCGAGCGACGGGACGCGTGAGTATCTCGAGCGACTAGTGGACCTCGACGGCCGCGTGCGTGTCATCCGGAACGACGAGAACCGAGGTTTCGTGCGCGCAGTCAACCAGGGACTCGCGGCCGCCCGCGGCGAGACGCTCGTTCTGCTCAACAACGACGCTGTCGTCCCGCGCGGCTGGCTGACCCGCCTCGAACGCCATCTACTACACGAGCGAATTGGCGCGGTCGGCCCAGTTACGAACCGGATCGGCACCGACGCCGAGATCGATGTCGAATACACGACCTACGGCGATTTCCTGGATTGTGCGGCGGAGATCGCCGAGCGGCGCTCGAGTGAGCGCCGGGGCGTCCAGATGCTGGCGATGTTCTGCCTCGCAACTCGCCGGGACGTCGTCGAGCGGATCGGCCCGCTCGACGAGCGTTTCGAGCTTGGGATGTTCGAGGACGACGACTACGCTGAGCGCCTGAAACGCGCCGGCTACGAACTGGCTTGCGCCGAGGATGTGCTCGTCCATCACTTCGGCGAGGCGTCATTCGGCCACTTCTTTGCGAATGGCGCGCGCGACTCACTCCTGCGCGCAAACCGCCGGCGGTTCGAGGAGAAGTGGGGGGTCCAGTGGACGGGACATCACCGCCGCCCGAGCGAGCCGTATTCGGAGCTGGTGGCGAGGATCCAGGCTCGCGTACAGGAGGCAGTGCCCGACGGGGCGCGAATACTCGTTGTCTCCCGGGGCGACGACCACCTCCTGGAGCTCGAAGGGCGTCGCGGCGGCCACTTCCCTCAGCTGGCCGGCGGCGTCTACGCGGGGCACTACCCGGCGGATAGCTCCGAAGCGATCGACCAACTCGAGCGCGTGCGGCAGGAAGGCGCGGAGTACCTGCTCTTCCCGCAGACGTCACTCTGGTGGCTTGACCATTACGAGGAGTTCGCGGAGCACCTCCGGCGGCGCTACTCGGAGGTGGCGCGTGACGACGACTGCCTCGTCTTCGCACTCGAAACCGGCGATGGACGAGATGGATAAGCACTTCGTCTTCAAGGAGCGCGAGCTCGATATCGGCGATCTCGTGTTCCGGCTGGGCGCTGACTTCGCGTACGACGAGTGGAGGTCAGCTCCGGACGACTGCTTCCTCATGTTCAAGGGCCGGGCGCTGCTCGAACGTTATGACCAGTTCTTTTCTTCTAGGCGTGAGTTCCGACCTCGAAACATCTTCGAGATCGGGATCTGGGACGGGGGAAGCACGGCGTACTGGTTCGAGTACTTCAAACCGCAGAAGATCGTTGCTATCGATCGCTTGGATCGGGAGGACAGCGAGTACTTCCGAACCTACGTCGAGTCCCACGGACTCTCCGGCCGTGTGAAGACCTACTGGGGTGTCGACCAGAAAGACTCCGTGAGGCTCCCCGAGATCGTCGGGAACGAGTTCGATGAACCCCTCGACCTCGTGATCGATGACGGATCGCACATGTTGGAGGAAACGAAGAGCAGCTTCGAGATGCTCTATCCCCTCCTTCGTCCGGGAGGCTTTTACGTAATCGAAGACTGGAATTGGGAGTTGATGGCTCAGTTTCGGTCGCCCGACCATCCGTGGGCCTCGGCAGACGGCGCCGTCGGGCTCGTCACCGACCTGCTACGACTGACAGGCGCGCACGTGATACCGACGGTGACCGTCTACGGGAACTTTGTCGGCATCGAGAAGGGCGGGGGACTCGGGGGTGAGAGTTTCGACGTCGACGCGCAGGTGTCGGCACTCCCGCAAAAGGGGTCCGATGCAACCGAGCTGCATGTGCCTGCGGGAGGAAGCTGATGCCGATCGCGATCGCCGGCATGCACAGGTCGGGCACGTCGATGGTCGCGCATGTGCTCAAGCTCGGCGGCGTCTACTTCGGCGACCTACAGGACCTCTTCGAACCGACAGAGGAAAATCCGGATGGCTACTGGGAGCACGTCGACTTCGTCGGGCTCAACGACGAGATCCTCGCCCAGCTGGGCGGCGGATGGGATAAACCGCCGCTTGTACCGCGCCGCTTTCGCGACGACAAGCGGCTGAGCGGCTTCTCGAGCAGGGCGAAGCGGCTCGTTCGCGAATTCGATGGCAGGGAACCGTGGGCCTGGAAGGATCCGCGAAACAGCCTGACGGTCAACCTCTGGGCGGAGGTTGTGCCCGACCTCTCCCTCGTTGTGTGCATCCGGAATCCGCTCGACGTGGCGATTTCGCTCCGGCGGCGGGCGATGTTCTCGTACCCGAACTCACTCGAACTGTGGGAGACGTACTACCGTCGGCTGCTCGACGCAACCGCCGACGGGAGTCGGATCGTCACTGATTACGAGAGCTACTTCTCCCGCTCGCGCGTCGAGCTGAAGCGGCTTTTCGGCTTCGTGGGGCTACCTGCTTCCGGTTCGACGTTCGATCAGGCCGGGGAAGCGGTGAATGTCCACCTGCGGCACAGCAGCTTCACGGTCCAGGATTTGCTCGATGCCGAGGTCGCGCCCGACATCGTCGAGCTCTACCTCCTCTTGCGGCGCGAGGCTGGGCTGCGCGATCCGGCCAAGCGATGGTTTGCCAAGCCGCCGACGAAGGAGGCCGCCCAGACGGGGCCAGTCGTCGACACCAACGCGCTGGACATGACCGCTCTCCGTCAGCGCGTGAAGGCACTGGAGTCGATCGTGGCCGTGCGCGAGCTCGAACTCGGGTACGTCAAGGACGGCCGCGAGGCGGACCGGCATACCGCGCGGGTGGAGCAGAAGCAGCTGGAGGCCACGCTTCGCTCCCGTGAGCGTGAGCTCGCGGTGCGCGATCAGGAGCTTGGCCGCGCCACCGCCGCCGCGGAGCGGGCCGAACACGTCGAAGCCGAGCGCTGGCAGCTCCTGTCCGGGGAACTCGAGCGGCTGCGGATCGAGGTCGAGGAGTTACAGGCATCCGTCTATGACCTGCACGCAACAGCCGGCTCGGGCGGGGAGGACTATCCGAAGCTCGTGCGCCGACTAAAGCAGCTCGTTCGGCGACACGTTCCGCGGGAAGCCACGGTACTGGTCGTCAGTAAGGGTGACGACCATCTCCTCGAGCTCGACGGTCGCGAAGCCTGGCACTTCCCCCGTGCCGAGAGCGGCCTCTACGCCGGTTACCACCCGGAGTGCAGCCTCTCTGCGATCGCCCATCTCGAGGCCCTCCGGGCGCGGGGTGCCGACCATTTTCTGCTGCCGTCAACCGCCTACTGGTGGCTCGACCACTATCCGGGCTTCCGGTGGCATCTTGAGGAGCGCTACACCTGCCTCGTTCGAAGCGACGAGGAGTGCGCGATCTTCGCGCTTCGGCCTTCCGACGAGCAGTCTTCGTGGAAGGGAACGCTCTCCGAGCTCTTCGACGAGTACCGAATCTCCTTCGGCCGCGACCCGGCCGTTCTGAACTGGCACACCGGGCTCGATCTCGAGGGCAAGTTTCCGGAGCATGTCGTCTTCTCTCCATCCGTCAACGACCGCTCTCTTCCATATGCAGACGCGAGCATCGACGTCGTTGCAGTCGGAGAGGCCGACGCGGCATCGATCGAAGAGGCAGACCGGGTAGCGGCTGCGGCTATCGCCGTTCTCTCCTCCAACGGCGAGAAGCGAAGGGGATTCGACATACGCTGGAAGCTCGAGCATCCTGCCGAGCTCCCGACCGTTTCGATCGTCATCCCCTGCCATGACGGGATCGAACATACGCAGGTGTGCATCGAAAGCCTGCGCGAAACTCTTCCGCGGAAGTTTCGAGGCGAGCTGTTGGTCATCGACGACGCCTCGAGCGACGGGACCGCCGATTATCTGGCCCAGGTCGTCGCAGTCGACGACCGCTTCAAAGTCCTGACGAACGACGCGAATCTGGGCTTCCTCCACTCAGTCAACCGCGGCGCCGAAGTGGCGATCGGCGAGATTCTGGTCTTCCTCAACAACGACACGATTCTGCTCCCCGGCTGGCTGCAGCCCTTGCTCGAGGTCTTCGATGCGCGCGCGCACGCCGGAGCCGTGGGCGGCCGCCTCGTCTACCCGGACGGTGTTCTTCAGGAGGCGGGAGGTCTCGTCTTCGCCGACGGCTCGGCCGCGAAGTTTGGCTACGGCGATCCTGATCCCGAAGCTTCCCTCTATAGCTACCTACGCGAGGTGGACTACTGCTCAGGTTGCCTCCTCGCCACCCGACGAGCGGTGTTCGAGGAGGTCGGCGGCTTCGATATCCGCTACGCCCCAGGGTTTTACGAGGACACCGACTACTGCTTCGCATTGCGTGAACGGGGCCTGCACGTCTACTACCAGCCCGAGAGCACGATCGTCCATGTCGAGGGAGCCACCGCGGGGACGGATCTCAAGCGCGGCCCGAAGCGCTACCAGGTCGTGAATGGGAAGAAGTTCGCTGAAAAGTGGAAGGCCACGCTCGAGCACCAACCGCAACGCCCGAAGGTACTCAGCCCCGAGGCGCTCTACGAGCTTGCGGCCCCGCGACGAGAGTCGCGACGGTGAGCCGCCGGGCGCTGATCTGCAGTTATGGCCCTCCGCGTCATGACCGGGACAGCGGGTCGCGGCGCCTCTGGCACTTCATCGAGTTCCTACGTGAAGCGGGTTGGGAGCTCAGCTTCCTGGCGGCCAACGCGTTGGAGCGCGAGTCTCGCTACCTCCGCGATCTCCAGCGACTGGGTATCCGCGTGCACGACGGGGCCAACGCTCGGCTCGACGAGATCGTCGAGCGTGGGCGTTTCGATCTCGCGCTCTGCTCGTTCTGGCAAGTAGCCGAGCTCTACGTGCCACTCATCCGCGAAAGATCGCCCGGCACATGTGTTCTCGTCGACTCGGTGGACCTGGAGTTCGTTCGCGAGGCGCGGCGGATCTTCCGCGAGCCCAGCCGCAACGGGGATAGGCGGCTGCTCGACGACGGGTATGCCCGTCAAGTCGCCGCGGAGTTGAACGTCTACGCGGCGGCGGATGGCGTCCTTGCCGTTTCGGCCGAGGAGGCCGGGCTCCTGAACAGCCTCGTCTCCGAGCCTGAGCTCGCTCACTGGGTGCCCGATGCCGAAGAGTTCGCCCTTTCGCCGATACCCGCGAGGGACCGGCAGGGCATCGTCTTCGTCGGGAGCTTCCACCATCAACCGAATGTGGATGCCCTCACGTTCTTCTGCGACGAGATTCTCCCGTTATTGCCCGACTCGCTGCTCGAGCTTCATCCAGTCTCGATCGTCGGGGACGGCCTCGAGGAGGCGATGTCGAGGGTCGCGATCGACACGGCGAACGTGCGCCTTGTCGGCTGGACTCCCTCGCTGCTTCCCTACCTCGAGCGCGCGCGCGTTTCCGTTGTGCCGCTGCGCTATGGGGCAGGCACGAAGCGCAAGGTGATTCAGGCGCTGACGGTCGGAACCCCGACCGTCACGACTAGCATCGGGGCGGAGGGTCTCGCCGTAGTCTCCGGCGAGCACCTGCTGGTTGCCGACGCCCCGGCGGATTTCGCCGAAGCGGTCGTCCGGCTCATCGAAGAAGACACGCTTTGGAGCCGGCTCGCCGAGCAAGGGCGGACACACGTCGCCGATCGGCACGCGCCTGATGCGGTCCGCGCGCAGTTTTTCGGGGCGATCGATGCAGCGGTACAGAAGGCCCGCAAGCCGTCAATGCTGCCGGAATCGTCCCGCGCAGCCTTCGAGGGGCGGTCGCGCTACCAGTGGTACATGAAAGCCGTGCCGGGCCTGCGCGAGTTCATGCAGACGATCGTGCCTCCCGAGAGCGAGGTGCTTGTGCTCTCCGAGGGAAACGCGGAACTGCTCCAGCTCAGCTGCCGCGCGGCGCGGCATTTCCCACCCACCGGACGCGGGGGATCCCAGATCGAGCCGTCGGATTCCCAGCAGGCAATCGCTTTCCTCGAGCATGAGATCGACCGAGGGGCCGACTTCTTGATCGTGCCGAACGTGATGCCGTGGTGGCTCAGCTTCTACCCGGAGTTGATCGAACTGCTGGGCTCACGAAGCCAAGAGCACCGCACCGCCGAGTGGACGATCTTCGACCTCCGGGAGATCGCCGCCGAGCGACGACCGGTGACGAAGGCGGATGCGCGCTCGGCGTACGCGGGCGAGCGGTCGGCGCGCCTGGTTGCTTTTTACCTTCCGCAGTTCCACCCGATTCCGGAGAACGACGCATGGTGGGGCGAAGGCTTCACCGAGTGGACGAATGTCGCGAGGGCGAGGCCGCTCTTCCCGGGCCATTACCAGCCGCACGTACCTGCTGATCTCGGCTTCTACGATCTTCGGATCGGGGCGACGCGGCAAGCGCAAGCTGAGCTGGCGCGCCAGGCGGGGATCGAGGCCTTTTGCTACTACCACTACTGGTTTGACGGAAAGCGCCTGCTCGAGCGGCCCTTCAATGAAGTGCTCGAGTCCGGCCGGCCCGATTTTCCCTTCTGCCTTTGCTGGGCGAACGAACCGTGGTCCCGGCGCTGGGACGGTCGGGGCGAGGACGTGCTCCAGCCGCAGTCGTACAGCGAGGAGGACGATCTCGACCACATCCGGTGGCTGATGCGGGCGCTCACCGATCCGCGCGCGGTGAAGGTCGACGGGAAGCCCGTCTTCATCGTCTACCAGGCGCATGCCCTGCCCGATCCCGCACGTACGGTCGAGGTCTGGCGGCGCGAGACCAGTGACGCGGGGCTGCCGGGCCTGCA
>DATDFL010000180.1:0-2630 GCA_036522595.1 Gaiellaceae bacterium | reverse complement strand
GCACGCGCCGCTGCCCGAGCACGCGCTTCGCCGAGCGCCGCAGCCGGCGACGGTCCCAGCGGCGAACCGCCCGGTCCGCGGGCAGCACCTCCACGAGGGCGACCGGCTTCGCCAGCCCCTTGAGCCGCTCCTGGCGGCGCTCGCCGTACTTGATTCCCTCGACGGCGCGCGCGAGTTGTTGCACGGTCTCGCTCGCCAGCACCTCTCCGGCCGTCGCCAGGGAGCAGAGCCGGGCCGCGAGGTTGAGCGCGCCGCCGCGGTAGCCATCCGCGACCGGCACCGCCTCGCCCGCGTCGAGGCCGACGCCGACACCGCGCGGCAAATTGGCCGCGGCGACGCCTGCCTGAATTTCGATCGCCGACCGGAGCGCCTGGCGCGCGGACTCGAAGACAACCAGCGCTTCGTCGCCCCGCAGCTCGATCAGGCGCCCTTCGCGCTCCTCGACGACCGCGCGGACGATCTCCGCGAACGCCCCGGCGAGCTCCGCGGCAGCCTCGTCGCCGTGCTCCGCC
This sequence comes from Gaiellaceae bacterium, assembly GCA_036522595.1. Classification (GTDB taxonomy): domain Bacteria; phylum Actinomycetota; class Thermoleophilia; order Gaiellales; family Gaiellaceae; genus AC-32. The sequence goes on along the minus strand of DATDFL010000180.1, from coordinate 2,118 downwards.
GTGTAGCTCGTGTAGCCGCGGACGTCGGCGATCAGGAACGTGCGGACGCCGGGGATCGTCCGGCGCGTCGAACGCGCGATCTCCGGCGGCTCGACGGACAGCGCTTCGCCGGCCGCTGCGATCAGCTCGCCGCAGGTCGAGTAGCGATCGTCGGGCGCCTTCGCCAGCGCCTTCTGCACCACAGCGTCGATGCCCTCGTGCAGGTCGGGCCGCAGGCCCGTGACGAGCGGCGGGGGCTCCTTGAGGTGCGCGAAGATGACCTGGAGATCGCCGTCCCGCTCGAACGGCGCCGCGCCGGTCAGGCACTCGAAGAGGACGCAGCCGAGCGCGTAGACGTCAGCCCGGGCGTCGACGGCTCCGCTCTCGATCTGCTCGGGCGCGACGTAGGCGATCGTTCCCACGAACGCATTCCCGGTGAGGCTGGCGACCGTTGAGGCGTGTCGCGCGAGGCCGAAGTCGCAGAGGTAGGCGTGCTCCGCCTCACCCGCGCCGATGAGGATGTTCGCCGGCTTGACGTCGCGGTGCACGAGGCCGAGCCCGTGTGCGGTATCGAGTGCATCCGCGACCTGGCCGAGGATCCTCATGGCCCGCTCGTCGCCGACCCGGTCGGTCGCGTCGATCAGCTCGCGCAGGTCGTAGCCCTCGACGTACTTCATCGCGAGGAAAAGGACGTCGCCCTCCTCGCCGGCCGCGTAGATCGGGACGATGTGCGGGTGCTCGAGGCTCGCTGCGAGCTGCGACTCGAGAAGGAAGCGGTGCCGGAAGCGGTCGTCGTCGGCGAGCTCCTGCCCGAGGACCTTCACCGCAGCCTTGCGGTGCAGATGGACATCCTCCGTGAGGTAGACGGCGCCCATCGCGCCGCGGCCCAGGAGCCGCTCCACGCGGAAGCCTGCCAACGTCGAGCCGACCGCAACGTCGACGTTCATCGCCAAGGTATATCGCCCCTGTCCGGATCCGTATAGAGCGCCGCCATGACCTCTAGACGGATTTCGGGGCCGCCTGTTTCCTAGCTGCGGCGTCCTTCGCGGTAGCGGCGAGCCTCTTCGACGAACGCTTCGAAAAGGCGAGCGTCCTCGCCGGCCTCGGGGTGCCAGAGCACGCCGAGGGCGAACCGGCGCGACGGATCCTCGAGCGCCTCGACGGTGCCGTCCTCGGCGCGCGCGGCCTCGCGCAGGCCCGAGCCGATGCGGCCGAATCCCTGGTGGTGGTGAGACTTGACGGGCGCGCGGTCACCCAGCAGCGCTCCGAGCTGCGTGCCTGGCTCGAGCGACACGTCGTGGTCGCCGTACTCGCCGGGAGTGTGCTTGTGGTCTTCGTGCCCGACGACCTCCGGAAGGTGCTGGACCAGGTCGCCGCCGAGCCCGACGTTGAGGATCTGGCTGCCGCGGCACACCGCGAGCACCGGCATGTCGCGCTCGAGCGCCGCCTTGAGCAGGGCCAGCTCCGCCCGGTCGCGTTCCTCGATCACGCCCTTCGTCTCGGGATGCGCCTTCTGGCCGTAGCTGGCTGGATCGAGGTCCGAGCCCCCGGAGAACACGAGCCCGTCGAGCACGTCCAGCGTCTCCTCGATCCCGTCGTTGCTCGGCGGTACGAGCAGCGCGCGGCCGCCGGCCCGCTCGACGGCCCGCGTGTAGTCCGTCGGGACGAGCGCAGCCTGCTCGGTCCACGCCCCGAACGTGGTCATCTGGATGTCGCTCGTGATGCCGACGATCGGTCTCACGCGCGGCGCACGCCCACCGCGAGGTGCAGCCCGTCGGGCGTGACCTCGTGGATGCCGACGTGTGGGTATCGGTGTACGAATGCGTTCTTCACGCGGTGCCAGAGCTCCGGTCGCATGAAGATAATGAACGGCGGCTCGACGTTGAACCGGGGGAGGAGGCTCGGGTCGACCACGCCGCCGATCTGGCTGTCCTCGCGCGCGAAGAGCTGCAGCCGCTGCATCCAGATCTCGGGCGTGCCCCAGACGTAGTACGCGAGGTTTCCCTGGTCGGCGGCGATGTAGAACTTCTCGCCGGGGATGCCGCTGTGCGACTGGACGAAGCGGCCGGTGCCGCCGATGTCGTCGCCGTAGAACTGGCCGGCGTGGATGAAGTCCCAGCCGATGAAGCCGTTCCAGGT
>DATDFL010000179.1:0-5011 GCA_036522595.1 Gaiellaceae bacterium | reverse complement strand
CCACCGCCTCCACCACCTCCACCACCTCCACCTCCGCCTCCGCCGCCACCGCCCCTCGCGTGCACCTACACGAAGGGCTTCTACCGCAACCATCCGCGCACGGTGGAGAACGTGGTCACCGGCATGGGCAACACCATCCAGGTCGGCTCGGTGAACCTGACCGCCGCGCAGGCCTACAACGTGCTGAACACCACGCCGGGACAGGCGAGCAACGTCACGTTCACGAGCAATCTGCTCCTGAACCTCGTTCAGCAGCTGATCACCGCGGAGCTGAACGCGGCGCGCGGCTCAGGCCCATCCTCCACCGTTCAATCCGCGATCGCTTCGACGAACTCTGCGATCACGGTGACGCTGTCGGGCAACCAGATCCGGCTGTCGTCGGGGCTCTCGACGGACGCAGCGTCCGCCCTCGAGACCACGATCGAGAACTTCAACGCGTCTTCGGACTGCCACTAGCAGTTGACGCGAAACACCGGGCGGGCCCGTAACGGCCCGCCCGGTGTTCGTTCTCAGTAGCGGTCGAGCTCGTGCAGGCGCTCGTCGCTGATGCCGAAGTGATGCGCGATCTCGTGCAGCACGACGCGGCGGATCATCTGGCGTAGGAGCTCCGGCTCCTCGCCGTAGCGCCGCTCGAGCGGGCCGCGGTAGATAGAGATCTTGTCGGGCAGCGCCGCGTAGGCGCTCGTCCGCCGCGTGAGCGGAACGCCCTGGTAGAGCCCGAACAGCGGCTGCCCGGGAGGCGGCTCGTCCTCGACGACGACCTCGACGTTGGACATCGCCTCGCGCAGCTCGTCCGGCAGGTCGTCGATCGCGGCGTCGACGATCTCCTCGAAGTCTTCGTCCATCGAGCCGAGGTTAGCCACGAGTACGATCCGTGGGTGCAGCGGTACGTCCTCACCGAGCTCGACTCGGGCGAGCGGGTCATCTCGGAGCGGCTCGCGCATGTGCGCTCGGTTGCGATCGGCTTCTGGATCGGCGCGGGCTCTCGAGACGAGACCGAGGCGAAGGCCGGTGTCTCGCACTTCCTCGAGCACCTCCTATTCAAGGGCACCGCGAGCTACACGGCGCAGGAGATCGCCGAGATCTTCGACGCGCTCGGCGGGGAGCTGAACGCGGCGACCTCCCGCGAGCACACCGTCGTGTACGCGCGCGTTCCGGATGACCGGCTCGAGACGGCGCTCGACGTCATGGGGGAGATGGTCTTCGCGCCGTCGTTCGCCGAGCTCAACGCCGAGCGGGAGGTCGTGCTCGAGGAAATCGCGATGTACGAGGACCAGCCGCAGGAGCTCGTCCACGACCTGATCTCGGAGGCGACGTTCGGGAACCATCCGCTGGGGCGGCCCGTCATCGGCCGGGCGGAGGTGATCTCGACGGTGACGCGGCGCACCCTCGCCGCGTACCACCGGTCGATGTACCTGCCGGGCAACGTCGTCGTCTCGGCCGCAGGGAACCTCAAGCACGAGGAGCTGCAACCGCTGCTGGTCAAGGCGCAGCGGAAGGCCGTCGAGGCCGCGCGGAAAGGGCCGAAGGTGCGGCCGGCGCTCGTCAAGCCGCCGGCGCCGAGCCTCCGGTTCCAGCGCAAGGACACGGAGCAGTACCACGTCTGCATCGCCGCTCCCGGAATCGCGCGCTCGGACAAGCGGCGGTTCGCGGCGTCGCTGCTCGACGGGATCCTGGGCGGGTCGGCCTCGTCGCGTCTCTTCCAGGAGATCCGCGAGAAGCGCGGAATGGCGTACGCGGTCTACAGCTTCGCGTCGCAGTACACGGACACCGGCCAGGTCGGGATCTACATCGGGACGCGCGAGGACAACCTCTCGGCGTGCCTCGAGATCGCGAGCGAGCAGATCGGCGACATCGCGGCCGGAAGGATCCGGCCCGACGAGCTGGAGCGCGCGAAGGAGAACCTTAAGGGGCGGATCATGCTCTCGATGGAGTCGACCGCGAACCGGATGAGCCGGCTCGGGAAGTCGCTGATCACCGACACGGAGCTGCTGTCGATCGAGCGGATCGTGGCGGAGATCGAGGCCGTCGAGGCCGACGCGATCGCCGAGCTCGCCGGGGTGCTGCTCGCGCCGGAGAAGCTCTCGGCGGCGGGGATCGGGCCGGACGAGAGCCGCTTCCTGACCGCGGTCGAGCACGTCAACCCGGGTCTCGCAAAAGCAGCGTGAAGATCTGCCTCTTCGGGCGCGGCGGTCGCGTTGGCTCCGTGCTCGCGCCGGCGCTCGAAGCGGCGGGGCACGAGCTCGTCGAGCTGGGCTCCGCGGAGGCGATGGTCGACTTCACGGCGCCGGACGCCGTCGAGGGGAACGTGCGCTCGGCTCTGGAGGCCGACGTGCCCTGCCTGGTCGGCACGAGCGGCTGGGATCCGGGCCCGCTGGGCGAGCTCGCCGCGGAGCGGGGGGTGGCGCTGTTCGTGGCGCCGAACTTCGCGCTGGGCGCGGTCGTGATGATGCGGCTCGCGGCCGAGGCGGCGAGCTACCTGCCGCGGGTGGAGATCGTGGAGCTGCACGGCGAGGCCAAGAAGGACGCCCCGTCCGGGACCGCGAAGGCGACCGCGGAGCTCCTGGGCGGCGAGGTGCCGATCCACTCCGTGCGGCTGCCGGGGCTCGTGGCGCACCAGGCGGTCCTCTTCGGCGGCGAGGGCCAGCTGCTGACGATCCGGCACGACGCGTACTCGCGCGAGGCCTATGTCCCCGGGGTACTGCTCGCGCTGGACAAGCTGCCGTCGCTGCCGCCCGGTCTGACGCTGGGCCTCGACGCGCTGCTGGACTGAGCCGCCGCGCCTCGGCGCACTTTCGTCACAACCACGTCACACACGCGTGACGATTTCGCCGGTACGGTCCCACCAGGGGGTCATCGGGGACCCCTTGGGGGTGGTTCGGGGCAGGGAGGCGAACGCGCGAGCGCGGCGTAGAATGCTTTCGTGCTCGGCGAGGTGTTAACCGCGACCGTGGCGCCGTTCGACTCGGACGGCAAGGTCGACGCCGACAAGTACGCCGAGCTTTGCACGTTCGTCGTGGACAACGGCTCCGACGGGGTGGTCGTCAACGGCACGACGGGCGAGTCGGCGACGCTCTCCGAGGACGAGCGGCTCGAGCTGATCCGCGCGGCGCTCGATGCCATCGGCGACCGCGCGACCGTCATCGCCGGCACCGGCACGAACAACACCGCCCATTCGGTCCACCTGACCGAGCAGGCGCACGAGGCCGGCGCCCACGGCGTGCTCGTCGTCACGCCGTACTACAACAAGCCGCCGCCGCGCGGGATCGTCGAGCACTTCAAGGCCGTCGCGGCGGCCACCGACCGGCCCGTGATCGCGTACAACATCCCGGGCCGCGTCGTGATCAACATCGAGCCCGAGACGATGACGCAGCTCGCCGAGATCCCGAACGTGAAGGCCGTCAAGCAATCGAACGCGGATCTTGACCAGGCGCGGCACATCGTCGAGCTCGGCCTCGACCTATACGCGGGCGACGACGACCTCGTGCTGCCGTTCGTCGAGCTCGGTGGGCGCGGCGGGATCTGCGTCCACACGCACATCGTCGGGTCGCCGGTGAAGGAGATGATCCGCCGGGCCCGCGAGGGCGACCTCGACGGCGCGCGCGAGCTCGACCAGGAGCTCAAGCCCGCGATCGAGCTGATCGGCGTCGTCACCGGCCCGATCCAGATCAAGGCCGCGCTGAACCTGCTCGGCCACGACGTCGGCGGCTTGCGCCTCCCGCTCGTCGAGGCCGACGAGGACGAGAAGGCCCGGATCCGCTCATGCCTCGAGCGGCTGAAGCTGCTCGAGCCCGCCCGGGTCTAGAGCGCCGCGACCTCGGCGAGCTCGCCGGCGGCGGTCGCAGGGCGCTCGGCGAGCGCCAGGCCGATCGAGTCGAGGGAGGAGGCGAGCGCACCGCGTGCGTGCCGGGGCAGAAGACGAGGCGCCCGCAGGACGAAGAAGCCGGCCAGGGCGCTGTTCTCGCGCCGAAGCGGCAGCGCCGCATACGCACCGGCGGCGTCGAGCTCCACGTGGGGCGCGATCAGAATCTCGTCGCGCGACTCCGCCTCCCGGACGAGCCAGCTCATCAGCGCGTGCTCGTTCGGGCCGTTGCCGCGGGAGAGCTCGATCTCACCGCTGAGGCCGTCCTCCTGCCACGAGACGAGTGCCGTCCAGTCGCAGCGCGTCGCCGAGTCGAGCACGCGGCTCAGCCCCTCGAAGACCACGTCTCGCCGGTCGGAGTCCAGCGCGCTCGCGATCGCGCGCCGCAACCGGTTCGAACGCAGGCGCACCCAGGCGTGCACGACGAGACCCGTCGCGGCAACCCCGGCTCCGAGCACCGCGACGAGGGGCTGCTCGAGCCCGATCCCGCCGAGGATGCCGATGAGCCCGCCGAGCGCGACCAGCTCCGGACGCTCCTTGAGATCGCCCGCCCCTGGCAGTGTGGGGACGCGGTGCGGCGCCGCGGCGCTCCGCAGCTCCTGCCCCTCCTCGGGAGTCAGCGCGTCGTACGGGTTCATCCCGCGTTGCACCGCGATGAACGCCTTGGTGACCGCAGGGTGGAACTGCGTCCCGATGTTCCCCTCGAGCTCGGCCAGAGCCTCCTCCTTGCGCAGCCCAGGCCGGTAGGGCCGGTCGCTGGTCATCGCGTCGAATGCGTCTGCCACGATCAGAAAGTGCGCGGCGAGCGGCTGGTCCTCGGGCGCAATGCCGTAGTAGCCGCGTCCATCGAAGCGCTCGCGGTGGAATTCGACCACCCGGGCCTCGGCCGCCGAAAGCTCGAAGCGGCGCAGCAGCCGCGCGGAAAGCCGCGGCGCCCTCCAAACCGTGTCCCACTGGGCCGGAGTGAGCTTGCCGACCTTGGCCAGCACCGACGAGTCCACCGCAACCTTGCCGAGGTCGTGGAGGCGCGCCGCCCAGCGCAGGCGGTCGATGTCCGAGTACGGGTAGCCGAGCGCGCGTGCGAGGGCGTCGACGTGGGCGGCCACGCGGATCGAGTGTCGGTAGGTGTAGGGGTCGCGCTCGTCGACG
>DATDFL010000178.1:0-8731 GCA_036522595.1 Gaiellaceae bacterium | reverse complement strand
ATCATCCGCAGGTCGGGCAGCGTCGTGCACCATGCCGCGAGGCGCTCGTTCCAGCGCGCTGCGCCGCCGCTGCGGGTGATCGAGGGCGACCGCGCCCTGCCGCCCGCGAAGCCGCAGGCGCCGCCGCTCGACGTCGTCAACGAGTTTCCGGACCTGGTGTCCGACGGCGAGCCGCCGCCGCTGCTCGTGCAGCCGCCGCCGGAGGAGCCCGATCAGGAGAGCCTTTTCGACATCACCGCGGAGCCCGCGGCCGACTACCGCCTGCCGGATCGAGACCTCCTGCGCAAGTCCGCACCCGGCGCCGGCCCGAACGGCGAACACACCGCGCGGGTGGCGGAAGCACTCGTCCAGACACTTGCCAACTTCGGCGTCGACGCGAACGTGATCGGCCAGATCTCGGGCCCACGCGTGACGAGATACGAGCTCCAGCTCGCCCCGGGGACCAAGGTCTCCAAGGTCGCGGCGCTGAAGGACGATCTCTCCTACGCGCTGGCCACGACGGAGATCCGCATCCTCGCGCCGATCCCGGGCAAGCAGGCCGTCGGCGTCGAGCTCCCGAACACGAGCCCGAACCTGGTCACCCTCGGCGACGTCTTCGAGGACCTCCCGCAGAGCTCGAGCCCGCTCTCGGTCTGGCTCGGCAAGGACATCTCCGGCCAGGCCGTCTGGACCGACCTCGCGCGGATGCCGCACATCCTGATCGCCGGCACCACCGGCTCGGGCAAGTCGGGCTGCATCAACACGATCCTGACCTCGGTGCTGCTGCGCTCGAGCCCGGACGACGTGCGGATGATCCTGATCGACCCGAAGCGCATCGAGCTCGGCTACTACGAGTCGATCCCGCACCTGCTCACGCCGGTCGTCTCGAGCCCGAAGGAGGCCGCGGCGGTGCTGCGCAACGTTGTCGCCGAGATGGAGCGGCGCTACGAGCAGCTCTCTCGGGTGCGCGCCCGCAGCCTGCCCGAGGCGAACCGCGCCTTCCGCTCCCGCGGGGAGCAGCAGCTGCCGTACCTGCTGGTCGTGATCGACGAGCTCGCCGACCTGATGATGATCTCGCCGCAGGAGGTCGAGGACTGCGTCATCCGCCTGGCCCAGAAGTCCCGCGCGGTCGGCATCCACCTGGTGCTCGCCACGCAGCGGCCCTCGGTCGACGTGATCACCGGGATGATCAAGGCCAACGTCCCGAGCCGGATCGCCTTCGCGGTCTCGAGCCAGACCGATTCGCGCGTCATCCTCGACTCCGCCGGCGCGGAGAGCCTCCTCGGCCAGGGCGACATGCTCTTCAAGCCGCTCGGCACCTCGCGCCTGCAGCGTCTCCAGGGCGCCTTCGTGACCGAGGAAGAGATCGCGCTGATCGTCGAGCAGACCCGCGGCCAGCGCGAGCAGGATCTGGACGAGTCGCTGCTCGAGGCGCCGGAAGCGGTCGCGGACGACGCGGAGGTCGACGGCGAGTTCGACCCCGACGAGGACCCGCTGCTGGACAAGGCGATCGAGATCGTCGTCCAGACGCAGACCGCGTCGGTGTCGCTCATCCAGCGCCGCCTGCGGGTCGGCTACACGCGCGCGGGGCGCCTGATCGACATGCTCGAGCGCCGCGGCATCATCTCCGGCTACGAAGGCTCGAAGCCGAGGCGCGTCCTCGTGGACGAAAGCGCGCTCGCACACCTGTCGGACGCCGTCTAGACCTCGGTCTGGACCTTCCCATCTTTCCTAACTCGGGTTAGCATCGGGCGTCCAACACGAGGGACTACAAGTTCTTTCGAATCACTCTTAGGGAGGGCACGTGAAGGTTTCACGACGTACATCACTCGTCGCTGCGGCCGTTGTCGTGGTGTTGCTGGCAGGGCTGGCAGCGCTCGCGGGGAGCGGGACGAGCCAGGCGTCGCCGAAGGCTGGCAACGCCACGTTTCTTGCAGCGCTGGTCAGCGACATCGGCAAGTTCAACGACCGATCGTTCAACCAGTCGCAGCTGGAGGGTCTGAACCGGGCGAAGAAGCAGCTGCACATCAAGACTCTGCCGCTGCAGTCGAACTCGACCTCCGACTACACGCCGAACTTCAACACGGCGGTGCGGAGCCACGCAAACATCACGATTGCGGCCGGTTTCCTGCTCGCGGACACGTTGGAGACGGTCGCCGACCAGTTCCCACAGTCGAAGTTCGCGATCACCGACTACTGCGCCAAGGGCGCGGCGAAGAAGTGCATCACGGGGAGCGTCCTGACCAGGGATCACCCGAACGTGATGGGGCTCGACTACGCAGCCAACCAGTCAGGCTGCCTCGTCGGCTACCTCGCGGCCGAGATGGTCAAGAAGCAGGGCGGCAAGCAGGTCATCGGCGCCGTCGGCGGCCTGCACATTCCGCCGGTGGACATCTGGATCGCCGGTTACAAGTTCTGCGCGAAGCTCTACAACAAGCACATCAAGGTGCTCGTGGGCTACTCCGGCGACTTCGTCAAGTCGGACCTCTGCAAGACGGTCGCGGAGAACCAGATCTCGCAGGGCGCAAAGGTCCTCTTCCAGGTTGCCGGCGGCTGCGGCCTCGGCACGCTGACCGCCGCAGCCCAGCACCACATCTGGGGCATCGGGGTCGACAAGGACCAGTACAAGGACGCGAAGCGCGTCCTGACGAGCGGGGTCAAGAAGGTCGGCCTCGGGGTGTTCAACGTGATCAAGGCCAGCAAGAGCGGCAAGTTCAAGGGCAACCGCGACTTGCAGTTCACGCTCGCCAACGGCGGCATGAGCGTCGGCAAGATCAACCCGGCCGTGCCGAAGAAGTTCATCACCGCGATGAACAAGATCAAGACGAGGATCATCAAGGGGAAGCTGAAGATCCCCGTCAAGTTGACCTAGTCTTCGCGCTTGTTAGGGAACGATGAAGCGGGCCGCAAGGCCCGCTTCGTCTTTGGTAGAACGTCATCGTGCGGACGGGGTTTCTGAGTGTGGTGGCGGTGGCGGTGCTCGTGCTCCTGGCCGCGGGCTGCGGCGGCTCCAGCGGCAAGAAGGCCACCAGCACGTCCACCTCGGGCGGCGGCAACAACTCGAATTTCACGGCCGCCCTCGTCAGCGACATCGGCAAGTTCAACGACCGCTCGTTCAACCAGTCGCAGCTCGAGGGACTGAAACGCGCGCAGAGCGAGCTTGGCATCAAGACGCTGCCCCTGCAGTCGAACTCCACGTCCGACTACACGCCCAACTTCAGCTCCGCGGCGCGCAAGCACGCGAACATCACGATCGCCGCGGGCTTCCTGCTCGCCGACACGCTCGAGCAGATCGCGACGCAGTTCCCGAATGCGAAGTTCGCGATCACCGACTACTGCGCGAAGGGCGCCGCGAAGACCTGCATCACCGGAAGCGTCCTCAAGGCCAACCACCCGAACGTGATGGGCCTCGACTACGCGGCGAATCAGTCGGGCTGCCTCGTGGGCTACCTCGCCGCGGAGATGACGAAGAAGCAGGGCGGCAAGCAGGTGATCGGCGCGGTCGGCGGCCTGCACATTCCGCCCGTGGACATCTGGATCGCGGGCTACAAGTACTGTGCGCGGCTCTTCAACCCGAGCATCAAGGTGCTCGTGGGCTACTCGGGCGACTTCGTCAAGTCGGACCTCTGCAAGACCGTGGCGGAGAACCAGATCGCGCAGGGCGCGCAGGTCCTCTTCCAGGTGGCAGGCGGCTGCGGCCTCGGCACGCTGACCGCGGCGGCGCAGCACCACATCTGGGGGATCGGCGTCGACAAGGATCAGTACAACGACGCGAAGCGCGTCATGATCAGCGGCGTCAAGAAGGTCGACCTCGGCGTCTTCAACGTGATCAAGGCGACGATGGACGGCAACTTCAAGGGCAACCAGGACCTCCAGTTCACCCTTGCGAACGGCGGCATGGGCCTCGGCAAGATCAACCCCGCGGTGCCCAAGGCGCTGATCGACAAGATGAACGGGATCAAGCAGAAGATCATCTCGGGCCAGATCAAGGTCCCGACCACCATCCAGTAACGCCCTCCGGTAGCCCGCCGTAGAATCACCCGCTGTGGAAGCCTCGCCCGTCCTCGAGATGAGGGGCATCACGAAGCGGTTCCCCGGCGTGGTTGCGGACGACAACGTCGACTTCGACCTGCAGCGCGGCGAGGTGCACGCGCTCCTGGGCGAGAACGGCGCGGGCAAGTCGACCCTCATGAACGTCCTCTACGGCCTCTACAAGCCGGACGAAGGGGACATCTACGTCAAAGGGAAGCGGGTCTCGTTCGGCTCCGCCAAGGACGCCATCGACGAGGGCATCGGGATGGTGCACCAGCACTTCATGCTCATTCCGGTGATGACCGTCGCCGAGAACATCGTGCTCGCCCAGGAGCCGACGCAGGGAGGCGTCCTCCTCGACTTCGACGCGGCCCGCGAGCGCGTGAGCCACCTTTCCCGGACGTTCAACTTCGCGATCAACCCCGACGCGCGCGTCGAGAACATCAGCGTCGGCCAGCAGCAGCGGGTCGAGATCCTGAAGGCGCTCTACCGGCGGGCGGACATCCTGATTCTCGACGAGCCGACGGCGGTGCTGACGCCACAGGAGGCAGGTGAGCTCTTCGGGATCCTGCGCACGCTCGTCCGCGAGGGCATGTCGGTGATCTTCATCAGCCACAAGCTGAACGAGGTGCTCGAGATCGCCGACCGCGTGACCGTGCTGAGGCGGGGCAAGCGGATCGACACGATCCCGCGCGAGGGAGCCACGGAGCAGGGGCTTGCGACGATGATGGTCGGGCGCGAGGTTCTGCTGCGGGTCGAGAAGCAGGCGGCGAACCCCGGCGACACGCTGCTCGAGGTCAAGGATCTGAGCGTCAACGACGAACGCGGGCTACCTGCCGTCCGGAATGTCTCGCTGCAGGTCAGGGCCGGCGAGATCGTCGGCATCGCGGGGGTCGAAGGCAACGGACAGTCCGAGCTGATCGAGGCGATCACCGGCCTGCGCCATCCCGAGAGCGGCGAGATCGTCGTCGCCGGCCGCACGGTCACCAACGGCAGCGCGCGCCAGATGCTCGACGCCGGCGTCGGCCACATCCCGGAGGACCGCCAGCGTCGCGGGCTCGTCCTCGAGTTCTCGATCGCCGAGAACATCGCGCTGCACGACTACAACAAGGCGCCCGACTCCCGGTTCGGCTGGCTCTTCCCGCGCCGCCTCGTCCAGCGGGCCCGCGCCCTCATCAAGGAGTTCGACGTGCGCGGCGGCGGGCCCAACACCCGTGCCGCCGCTCTTTCGGGCGGCAACCAGCAGAAGCTCGTGGCCGCCCGCGAGGTGGCGCGCGACCCGAAGGTGCTCGTCGCGGCGCAGCCGACCCGGGGGCTCGACGTGGGAGCGATCGAGTACCTCCACCGCCGCCTGGTCGAGGAGCGCGACGAGGGCCGCGCGATCCTTTTGCTCTCGCTCGAGCTCGACGAGGTGCTCTCGCTCTCAGACCGGATCCTGGTCATGTACGAGGGCCAGATCGTCGCCGAGCACGAGAGCGGCGCGACCGAGGACGAGATCGGGATCGAGATGCTCGGCGGGCGCCGCAAGGAGCAGGTGGCGTGAGCGAGCCGCTGGCGCCGCAGCACGGCCAGGAGCCCGAAGACATCGCCGAAGCTCCTCCGGCGACCGTCGCGTCCCGCTTCGACCTGATGCAGCGCGCCGGCGGCATCCTTGTGCCGGTTATCACCGGGGTGGTCGCGTTCCTGATCGGCGGCGTGGTGATCGCCGTGACGGGACACAACCCTTTCCAGGCCTACTGGGACATCGTCAAGGGCGCGGGGTTCAACTGGCTCGCACACCCCTGGGTCACCGACATCGCGCATACGGCTCCGTACAACTTCAGCCAGACGCTGCTGCAGACGACGACGCTGATCCTCTGCGGGCTCGCAGTGGCGTTCGCGTTCCGCTGCGGCCTGTTCAACATCGGCGGCAACGGCCAGTACCTCGTCGGCCTGATCTGCGCGAACTGGGTCGGCGTCTCGTTCGTGAACATGGCGCGGCCGGCGCACATCCTGCTCGGGGTCGTGGTCGCCGCCGCCGCGGGTGCCGCCTGGGCGGGGATCGCGGGCTTCCTGAAGGCAACCGTCGGCGCGCACGAGGTGATCACGACGATCATGCTCAACTGGATCGCCTACTGGATCGGCAACTACGTCTTCCAGCAAGGTGGTCCGTTGCAAGCGCCGAAGAACGTCCAGCTGGACATCCCGATCTCGGCGGATGTCGCCCATAGCGCGCAGCTGCCGGTCTTCTGGGGGATCCCGGCCCTGCAGGGCCTCCACATCGGCTTCTTCATCGCGCTCGCGATGCTCGTCGTCTTCTGGATCGTCCTGAACCGCACGACGCTCGGCTACGAGGTGCGTGCCGTCGGCTACAACCCGGCTGCGGCCGCGTACGGCGGCATCAAGGTGCGCACGAACTACCTGCGCGCGATGGCGATCTCTGGCGGCTTCGCCGGGCTCGCGGGCGGGATCGACATGCTCGGCTACCTGCACCACTACGGCACCATCGACGTCCAGGCGACCTCGATCGGCTTCCTCGGGATCGCCGTCGCGCTGCTCGGGCGCAACACGGCCCTCGGCACGGGGCTCGCAGCGCTCCTCTTCGGCGGGCTCGTCTACGGGACGACGCACGGGCTCCAGTCGGGCGCGATCGACCCGAGCCTCGCCGGCCACTTGACGGAGATCATCCAGGGCCTCGTCGTGCTCTTCGTCGGCGCGGACGTCCTGATCCTCGCCGTGTGGAACGCACGCCGGAAGGTTCGTCGGCGTACTCGTCCCCCGAAGACCGCAGCGGCCGAGGCGGGCCCGTGAGCACCTACGCGGGAAGCATCGACCGGGTCCTGCGCTCGCGGCTGTTCGACGCCAAGTCGGTCGGCGTGCTCGGGATCGTGCTCGGCAACCTGGCGTTCTGGCTTGCCGCCCCGCCGATCGGAGCGCGCTCGCTCACGTGGTCGCTCGTGGTCGGCATCCTCGCAGCGGTCTGCGGCGTCGTAGCCGTTTCGCGCGGCGCCCTGAAGCCCGGTTACGGCGCGATCGCGGCCGCGGTCATCGGCACTGCCCTGGCCGAGCTCGCGACCCGCTCGAGCGAGGCGAATCTCAACCAGGTCTGGAGCGCGAGCCTGATCGCCCAGACGCTCGTCTTCGCGACTCCGCTGACGTTCGCCGCGATCGGCGGGATGTTCTCCGAGCGCTCGGGCGTCGTGAACATCGGCCTCGAAGGGATGATGCTGATGGGCGCGTTCTGGGGGATCTGGGGCGCCGACAAGTTCGGCAGCTGGGTGTGGGGGCTGGCAGTTGCAGCGGCGGCCGGCGGGCTGCTGGCCCTGGTGCACGCCTTCTTCGCGATCCATCTCCGAGCCGATCAGATCGTCGGCGGGACGGCTGTCAACTTCCTGGCGCTGGGGATAACGGGCTACTTCTTCGTGCAGCTCTACCACGGCCAGAACGTCCCGACCGGCATCTCGCAGATCCCCGAGCTGCACCTGACGAAGGACTCGAACCACTCGTTCTTCGGGAACTCGTTCGGGAGCCTGAACTACATGATCTGGGCGGCGATCCTGCTCGTCCCGATCTCGTACGTCGTCATGTTCAAGACGCCGATCGGGCTGCGCATCCGCGCGTGCGGGGAGCATCCGCGGGCAGCCGACACCGTCGGGATCAACGTCTACCTCGTCCGTTACGGGGCGGTCGTTCTCTCCGGCATCCTGGCGGCGCTCGGGGGCGCGTACCTGACGGTTGGCTACCTGAACACATTCAACGAGAACGTCACCGCCGGCCGTGGCTTCATCGCGCTCGCGGCGCTGATCTTCGGGAACTGGAGGCCGTACGGAGCCTTCGCCGCTGCGCTCCTGTTCGGCCTCTCCACAGCGCTCGCGTTCCGGCTGCCGACCTACTCGAACAACGCGGCGACGCTCTTCCAGGCGCTGCCGTACGTCCTGACGCTGATCGCCGTGGCAGGCGTGATCGGCCGTACGATTCCACCCGCCGCCGTTGGACGCCCTTATAAGAAGCAGTAGCGCCCGCGCGAGGAACGACGCGGCGAGAGCCTCGCTCGCGTGCGCGCTCCTCGGCCTCCTCGTCCCGGTCGGGGGGTACGTCGCCGCGCGCCAGCTGAAGGACGTGACGATCGTCCAGGGGACGGAGGCGACCTGCGGCTCGGCCTTGCTGGGCCTCCTGGCAATCCTGCTCGCCCGAAAGGCGCAGTTCACGATCGAGCGGACGCTCGGCCGTGTCGGCGGCGCCCGGCTCGCTCGGGTCGGCAAGCTGCTGGGCCTGCTTTCCCTGTGCATCGGGCTGACAGCGGCTCTGGCGCTCGGTTTCTACGCGCTCTTGAACTACTTCGGGTAGACGGGGCTACAATCGCGCTTCTCCCGTGTTTGAGATCGGCAACAGCCTGCGCGAGGCGCGCTACCGCCAGCAGCTGGAGCTCTCCGAAGTCGAGCTGGCGACCAAGATCCGGGCCCGCTACCTGCAGGCGCTCGAGGAGGAGAGCTTCGACGCGCTTCCGGCCCAGACCTACGTCAAGGGCTTCCTGCGCACGTACGCGGACTACCTCGGCCTCGACGGGCAGCTCTACGTCGACGAGTACAACTCGCGCTACTCGGTGGGGGAGGACGAGCCGCGTGAGCCAGTGGTCGCGCGCCGCACGTCGACGGTGCACCAGCGGCACCGGCGCCTGGAGCGGCGCGGCGTCCTGCTCGGCCTCGGCGGGATCGCGATCCTCTGCGCGTTCTTCATCGCG
>DATDFL010000177.1:0-12518 GCA_036522595.1 Gaiellaceae bacterium | reverse complement strand
GTGGCGCGCCCCGCGCGAAGGGCTCTTCCTCGCGCTGGGGCCGCTGCTTGCCCCGATCGCCGCGCTCGGCCTGCTGCCGCTTGCCGCCCAGGGAGTCAAGAGCCTCCCGAGACGCGCGCTGCAGGTGGGAGCCGCAGTGCTGCTGGCCGCGCTCGTCGCAGGCCTCCGCCACACGCCGCTGCCGTTCACGAGCGCGGCGGCGCCCAAGGGCCTCGGGATCGCGGGCAGCGACGACCCATTCGCGGTCGCCGCTGCCCTCTGGCGCGCGCTCACCGCGAGGCCGTGGCTGCTGCTCGAAGCGCTCACCCTTGCCGCGGCCGCGGTCGTGGTTCCGTTCGCGCGGGAGCGCGGTCTCTGGGGAATCGGCGGCCTCGGCGCCGGGCTCATCGCCGTGACGCTGCTCCCGGCTCCCTCGGTCGCCGCGGTGCCGCTCGTCCTGGCCGCCTGGACTACCTGCACCGTACTGGCGCTGAAGGCCCGGGGTTAGCATTCCGGGGAGGGGCATAACCCCGCCCAGATGAGCGTCCTGCGGAACATCGAGCACAAGATCGAAGGCCTCTTCGAGGGTGTCTTCGGCCGCGCCTTCCGCACGCATGTGCAACCGGTCGAGCTCGCGCGCAAGCTCGTCAAGGAGATGGAGGACCACCGCGTCGTCTCCGTCTCGCGCGTGTACGCGCCGAACGAGTACACGGTCTACCTCTCGCCGACCGACCGCGAGCAGTTCGCGAACTACGAGGACTCGCTGCGCAGCGAGCTGCAGCAGTACCTGGCCGAGAACGCACGGCGCGAGCGCTACGAGCTGCTCTCGGACCCGATCGTCAAGTTCGAGACCGACGACGACCTCGAGATGGGCGAGTTCGGCATCGCTACGCGGATGGCCCAGGGAGCCGCCCCCGCGCAACCCGACGCCCCGGCCCCGCAGCCCGAGCCCGGCGCGACGATGGTCTACCGCAAGCCGCCCGTCGAGACCGAAGCCGTCTCAGCCGAGGAGCTCGGCCTGGGCCGCGAGATCGTCAGCCTGACCATCAACGGCACGAAGCACGAGCTCGACGGAGGCCAGGCCACGATCGGCCGTTCGAAGGAGTGCGACATCCAGCTTCCCGACCCGAACGTCTCGCGCAAGCACGCGGAGGTTCGGCAGGAGGGCGCCGCCTACTGGGTGATCGACCTCGACTCGACGAACGGGATGGAGGTGAACGGGCGGCGCCAGAAGCGGGCCAAGCTGAGGCAGGGCGACCGCATCACGCTCGGCTCGACGGAGCTCGTGTTCAAGCGGGAGACGGAGTGAGCGCGATCCCGGGCTCGATCGCCGTCGAGGAGGCGCTGCTCCTCCTGAAGATCGCCTTCCTCGTGCTGCTCTATCTGTTCATCTGGCGGATCGTGCGCACGGCTGCGCGCGACCTGCGCCTGCCGCAGGAGAGCTTCGTGCTCGCTCCCGGCTCGATCCCCGGGCTCGGCGGCGACGCGCCGCGCGTCGAGGCCGGCAGGCTCGTGGTCGTCAAGAGCCCGGCTCTGAGCGAGGGCGACGAGTGGGAGCTCGACTCCTCGCCGCTCACGTTTGGGCGCAGCTCGCAGAACGACATCCAGCTGAAGCGCGACGAGTATGCCTCTTCCTCGCACGCGCGCTTCGAGCCGCGCCGAGACGGCGTCTGGCTCGAGGACATCGGATCGACGAACGGCACGTACCTGAACGGCATCCGCCTCACCCGCCCGAAGCGGCTCACCTCCGGCGACATCGTTCGCATCGGGGAGACTGAGCTGAGGTACGAATCAGAATGAGACGTCGCTTGCGATGTCGGTGTCAGGACGCGCCGCGGGTCACGGCGGCTCTGCCGGTGCTGCCGGAGGCCCGTCCGTCTGAAATGACCGGTCGATGCGCGATGCTCCAGGAGCCACGGGCATGAAGCTGGGCCAGACCGCAGCGGCAACCGATCCGGGCCGCCGGCGGCGGCACAACGAGGACTCGTACGTCTGCGAGCCGCCCCTGTTCGCGGTTGCAGACGGGATCGGCGGCGCCCAGGCAGGAGAGCTGGCCTCGAGCCTCGCGGCAGAGGCGGTTCTCGACAACTCGCGCGACGGCCACGGGGACGGGCGCCAGCGGGTCGACGAGCTGATCCAGGAAGCGAACCGGCGCGTCTACCAGCGGCAGTCGGAGGATGCGGCGCTCTCGGGCATGGGCACGACGATGACGGTCGCCCTCGTCGACGAGGGCCACGTCTGGATCGGGCACGTCGGCGACTCGAGGGCCTACCTCGTGCGCGAAGGCAAGCTCGAGCAGCTCACCGAAGACCACTCCCTTGTCGCGGAGCTGGTCCGCAGCGGCAGGCTCGCGCCCGAGGAAGCGGAGACGCACCCGCAGCGCTCGGTCGTGACGCGCGCGCTCGGCACCGACCCGGACGTCGACGTCGACACGTTCTCGATCGACGCCAAGCCCGGCGACCTCTTCATGCTCTGCTCGGACGGGCTGACCTCGATGGTGAGCGACGACGGGATCCTCGAGGAGATCGACAAGCGCCGGGCCGACCTCCGCGCGACCGCCAAGGGCCTCGTGCGTGCGGCCAACCGGGGCGGCGGCGAGGACAACATCACCGTCGTCTTCTTCGAGATCCAGGGGGACGAGGACGCCGGCGAGCGCACGATGACGATGCCGGCGGCGGCAGACCAGGAGGACGACGACGACGCCGACACGCTGGACGAGGTCGACGCCGTCCCGGTCGTGCGGGCGCGGCGGGAGCGCAAGGAGCACCCCGTGCGCCGTCGCATCATCTTCGTCACGCTGCTGCTCGTCCTCGTCCTGATCGCCGCCGCGCTCGGCGGCTGGGGCCTGTGGCGATCGCACTTCGTCGGGGCCGAGTCGAACGGCCACGTCGCCGTCTACCAGGGAGTCCCCTGGAACGTCGCGGGCAACCTCCACCTCTACCGCACGGTTTACGAGAGCCCGCTGCTCGCCTCGCAGCTGAGCCGCTCCGAGCGCAAGAAGCTGTTCGACCACAGCCTGCGCAGCAAATCCTCCGCGCTCGGCGAAGTGCGCACGTACGAGGACCAGCTCGGCAAATGAGACGTCGCTTGCGATGTCGATCTCAGGTCGAGCGGGCTTTGCCCGGTCGGCCGTCTGAAATGACCAGTCGACACGATGTCCGCCAGGAGAGGCGCACGTGAGTCTCCGTAACCGCGAGCTCGCGAACCTGATCGTCGTCGGGGCGCTGACCGCGATCGGCTTCGCAAGCGTCTACATCGCGCGGCAGGCGGTCGTCTCGACCGGCTCCCTGGCCTACGCGGGCTTCTTCTTCGCGCTCTACCTGGCGGCGCACCTCGTCGGCCGGCTGACGGTGCCGAACGCGGACCCGTACCTGCTACCGATGGCCGCGCTGCTGACCGCGGTCGGCCTCACCGAGATCTACCGGCTCGACCCGACCGACGCTTTCCGCCAGGGGCTCTGGATCGTCGTCGCCGTGGGCGCGCTGGCCGCGACGCTGTTCTTCCTGCACCGCGACTACCGGCGGCTCGAGAGCTACAAGTACCTCTTCGGGCTCGGGTCGATCGTGCTGCTCGTGCTGCCTGCGCTGCCGGTGATCGGCCAGGAGGTCAACGGCGCGCGTCTCTGGATCCACTTCGGCTCGCTGCAGTTCCAGCCCGGCGAGCTCGCCAAGGTGCTGCTGATCGTGTTCCTCGCCGGCTATCTGCGCGAGAAGCGCGAGGTGCTGGCCCAGGGACGCCTGAAGGACTTCGGCCCGCTGCTCGTGATCTGGGGCGGCGCGATGCTCGTCCTCGTCGAGACGAACGATCTCGGGTCGGCGCTCCTCTACTTCGGGATCTTTCTGTCGATGCTCTACGTGGCCACCGGCCGGCTGACTTACATCCTGATCGGCGCCGTCCTCTTCGTCGGCGGCGCGGCGGCCGCGTACAAGCTGATCTCGCATGTCCGCACGCGCGTCGAGATCTGGCTCGACCCGTGGCCGCACATCCACACCTCGGGCTACCAGATCACGCAGTCGCTCTACTCGATCTCGAACGGGGGCTTCGGGGGCGCCGGCCTCGGCAAGGGCACGTTCACGACGACCGCCGGCGCGACGCTGATTCCCTCCGCGAACACCGACTTCATCTACTCGGCGATCGCGCAGGAGCTCGGCCTGATCGGCGCCGCCGCGTTGCTGCTCGTCTTCATGCTCTTCATCGCGCGTGGGATGAAGGTCGCGATGCTCGCCGACGATGGCTTCTCGAAGCTCCTCGCCGCGGGGCTGACGTTCTCCTTCGCGCTGCAGACCTTCATCATCGTGGGCGGGATCCTCCGGATGATCCCGCTGACGGGCGTGACGCTCCCGTTCGTCAGTTACGGCGGGTCGAGCGTCGTCGCGAACTTCGTCCTGCTCGGGGGGCTGCTGCTGATCTCGAACCGTTCGAACGCGGTGGGCCGGTGAACCGCCAGATCGCCCAGCTCGCCCTGCTCGGGCTCGCGCTGATCGGGGCGCTGATCGTCGGCACGACCTACTGGCAGACCTGGGCGGCGGCGGGACTCGCAGACCGGCAGGACAACGCGATCAAGCTCGTCGCGCAATTCTCGATCAAGCGCGGCGTGATCCGCGCCGCCGACGGCGAGATCCTCGCCACGAACCGGAAGAAGAAGACGAAGTCCGGGCAGACCGTCTACTTCCGCCGCTACCCCAAGGCCGGCCTCTTCGCGAACGTCGTCGGCTACTCGACGGTGTCCCGCGCGCGCACCGGGGTCGAGGCCTCGGAAAACGACTACCTGACGGGCTCGAACACGAACCTCAAGACGATTCTCGACAAGACGCTCACGCAGCTCCGCGGCGCGACGATCAAGGGCAACAACCTCTGGCTGACGATCAAGCCCCGGGCCCAGCGCGCCGCGATGGCGCAGCTCGCGGGGAAGTGCGGCGCAGCGGTCGCCCTCGATCCGCGCACCGGCGCGGTGCTCGCCATGGCCTCGCAGCCGACCTTCAACCCGAACCTCGTCGAGTCCAACTTCAATGCGATCCTGCGCGCGGGAGCCCCGTGCCGGCCGGCATCCCGCCTCGAGAACCGCGCGACGGCCGGCCTCTTCATTCCAGGCTCGAGCTTCAAGGTCATCACAGCCGCCGCTGCGCTCGACTCGGGGCGCTACACGATCGACTCGAGCTTCGACGATCCGGGCTACTGCATCGAGTACGGGAAGCAGGTCCACAACTTCGCCGACCAGGGGAACGTAGAGCGTTTCGGCAGAGTCAACTTCCTGCAGGCGCTCCAGCACTCGATCAACGCCGTCTTTTGCGACATCGGCAAGGCGATCGGGCCCGGAGCGATCCTCAACGCATCCAAGCGTTTCGGCTTCTACAAGGACCCCCCGCTCGAGATCCCCAGCAACGAGCGGTCTCCGAGTGGGCTGTACGACCACGGCAAGCTGTTCGACCCGCCGCATCCGGACACGCAAACCGACCCGGGCAGGCTGGCGTTCGGGCAGGAGCGGATGCTCGTGACGCCGCTGCAGATGGCCATGGTCGCCGGCGCAGTGGCCGATCACGGCGTGGTCATGCGCCCGCACCTGATCGACCGGATCACGACACCGGGCGGCGGGATCCTCACGCGCGTGAAGCCGCACAAGTACAAGCGGGCGATGAAGACCACCACCGCGGACGCGCTGAACCAGATGATGCAGGCGGTCGTCACCGGCGGCACGGGGACCGCGGCTCAGATCTCGGGGATCAAGGTCGCGGGCAAGACGGGCACGGCGGAGACCGGCGGGCCGCTGAACACGACGTGGTTCATCGCGTTCGCTCCGGCGGACGCACCGCGGGTCGCAGTCGCGGTCGTGCTCCAGAACCAGAGCGGCGCCGGTGGGACGACGGCCGCTCCGATTGCGAAGGTAATCATGGAATCCCTGCTCGCAGGCAGGACTGGCACCTAACCTGAGGCTATGGCCGTTTCAGACACCCTGATCGGCACGGTTTTCGACGGGCGCTACCGGATCGTCCGGAAGCTGGGCACCGGCGGGATGGCGGACGTCTATCTCGCCGAGGACCAGGAGCTCGGCCGGCGCGTCGCGATCAAGATCCTCAACGACCGCCACGCAGCGGATGACTCCTTCGTCGAGCGCTTCCGTCGCGAGGCGAAGAACGCGGCGGGGCTGTCGCACCCGAACATCGTCTCCGTCTACGACCGCGGCACCGCTGAGGGCACCTACTACATCGCGATGGAGTACCTCGACGGGCGGTCGCTGAAGGAGCTCATCGTCAGCCGCGGCCCGGCTCCGGTGAAGACCGCTGTCGAGTACGCGCGCCAGGTCCTTGCGGCGGTCGGCTTCGCGCACCGCCACGGGATCGTCCACCGGGACATCAAGCCACACAACGTCCTGGTCGGGCCGGAGGGACGCCTCAAGGTGACCGACTTCGGCATCGCGCGCTCCGGGGCGAGCCAGATGACGGAGGTCGGCTCGATCATCGGCACCGCGCAGTACCTCTCCCCCGAGCAGGCGCGCGGGGCGCCGGTCGACCAGACATCCGATGTCTACTCGGTCGGAGTCGTCCTTTACGAGCTTTTGACCGGCCAGGTGCCGTTCACGGGCGAGACGCCGCTCGAGATCGCGATGAAGCACCTCTCCGAGGTGCCGAAGCCGCCTTCCGAGCTCAGGCCCGAAGTTCCACACGACCTCGATCTCGTGGTGCTGCGCGCGCTCGCCAAGGATCCATCCGAGCGCTACCAGACCGCCGAGGAGATGGACGCCGATCTCGAGCGCGTGCTCTCGGGCATGCCCGTGGGAGCGGAGACCGCCGACGCCGCGACGGCCGTGCTCTCCGGCTCGGGCCTGATCGCGGCGGCACCGACTTCGGTGATCACGCGGCCGACCCCTGCGGTGACGCCGCGGCCCGGACCGCCCGGGGGAACCCCGCCGGCCGGCTACTACGGTTACGAGGGCCCGCCGCGGCGCCGGCGGCCCATCTGGCCGTGGATCCTCTCGATCCTGCTGCTCGCGGCGGCGGGCGCGGCGGCCTGGTTCGCGTACACCAAGATCCAGGATCAGCTGAACAACAGCAAGCCGGTAGCGGTGCCGAACGTCGTCCCGCTGCAGGAGAGCCTCGCGATCCAGAAGATCACCAACGCGAACCTGACACCGAACGTCATCCGCGACTACGACGAGAACGTCAAGAAGGGCCTCGTCATCAGCCAGAACCCGAACGCCGGTGCCCGTGTGGTCAAGAACAGCACGGTCGACATCACTGTGTCGCGGGGCCCACCGCCGGTCACCGTGCCCAACGTGATCGGCAAGAGCCGCGACGACGCAGTGGCGACCCTGAGCGACGCGGGGCTGCAGCCCAAGGTCTTCACCGTGCACTCGAGCAGGCCGCCGAACACGGTCACCGGCCAGGATCCGGCGGGCGGCAAGAAGGTCACCAAGGGCGCGCGCGTGCGAATCAACGTCTCGAGCGGCCCGCAGCCGGTCAGCGTTCCCTACGTGGTCGGGATCTCGTTCGACCAGGCAAGCGCGCAGCTGCAGAGCGCGGGCTTCGCGGTGGCGCGGAAGAACGTCGACAGCGACCAGCCGAGGAACACGGTCATCGATCAGAACCCGACCGGCTCGGCAGCTCCGGGAGCGACGATCACGCTCAGCGTCTCGAAGGGCCCGAAACAGTCGACGGTGCCTGATGTGACGAACCAGGACGAGGACTCGGCGACCTCGACGCTCCAAGCGGCGGGGTTCCAGGTCACGGTCGAGCACCAGGACGTGCAAGACCCCGGCCTCGACGGGATCGTCCTTTCGCAGAATCCAACCGGCGGCACGAAGGCCGATCACGGCTCGACGGTGACGATCACCGTCGGCCGCATCGTCCAACCCGGCCAGTGAGCAGGCGCCTCCGCGTCGCCGTGCTCCTCGGCGGGCGCTCGTCGGAGCACGAGATCTCGCTCGAGTCGGCCCGCTCGGTGCTCGAAGCGCTAGACCCGGAGCACTACGAGACGGTGACTGTCGAGATCGGGCGCGACGGGCGCTGGGAGCTCGGCACCGGCTCGGACGACGGCTCCGTCGCAGAGACGCTTCCGGTTCCGACCTCGAAGGTTCCGGCGACGCTAGGCGAGGTCGACGTCGTCTTCCCAGTGCTGCACGGCCCCTTCGGCGAGGACGGCACCGTCCAGGGGCTGCTCGAGCTCGCTGGAGTCCCCTACGTCGGCGCGGGGGTGCTCGGCTCGGCGCTCGCGATGGACAAAGACGTCTTCAAGGCCGTGATGCGCGACCGCGGGATTCCGGTCACGCGCAACATCACGCTGCGTCAGGGCCAGGCGCCGGAGAACCCGTTCGGCTACCCGGTCTTCGTCAAGCCGGCGCGGCTCGGCTCCTCGGTCGGGATCTCGAAGGTGAGCTCCGAAGACGAGCTGGCGCCCGCGGTCGAGGTCGCTTTCCGCCACGACGAGAAGGTGCTCGTCGAGGAGTTCGTCTCCGGGGTCGAGGTCGAGTGCGGCGTGCTCGGAAACGAGAAGCCGCTCGCCTCGCTGCCAGGCGAGATCGTCTCGCACGGCTTCCAGGGCGCGGACTGGTACGACTTCTCGGCGAAGTACGACGAGGGCGGCATGGACCTGCTCGTGCCGCCGCGCCTGCCGCAGGCGACGATCGAGCGGATCCAGGATCTCGCCGTGCGCTCCTTCGTGGCGGGCGAGTGCGAGGGCATGGCGCGCGTCGACTTCTTCGTCCGCGACGACGGCGAAGTACTGCTCAACGAGCTGAACACGATCCCCGGCTTCACGGCGACAAGCGTCTACGCGAAGCTCTTCGAAGCGTCCGGGATCCCCTACCCCGAGCTCGTCGACCGCCTCGTCCAGCTCGCCCTGGAGCGCCACGAGCGGCGCGCACGCCTCAGGTACTAGCGAACCAGTCGAGGCCCATCGACTCGAATACGGCGCGCGCTTGCCGGACCATCTCCTGGTCCTCGCGAACGATCCCCACGGCTCGAAGTGCGAACGGCTGGAGGTAGCTCCGCCGGCCGAGGAACGGTGCCGCTTCGCGCTCGACCTTTTCACGCTCCCGGGCCGCGGCGAGGGCGTCCAGCCGTGCGGAGGCACTCTGGAGCGCGAACCAGATCCGGCCTTCCCCGAGATCGAGCGGCCCAACGAGCGAGTCGATGTCGTCGACCTCTCGGCGCAGCAGCGCGAGGCGTGCGCGTGGCGCGGCAAGCATGGCCTCGTAGCCCTCCGGAGCAACCTCCCGAGCCCGTTGCTCGTACCGTCGAGCCCCTTCCGAGTCGCCGGACGACTCGGCGGCAACGGCGAGGATGAATAGCGAGCGCGCGTTGCGGACGCACGGCGTGGCGAGGTTGGCGTCGACGCGGGCTTCGGTCTCGGCCGCGATCTCGAGGGCTCCGTCCCACGTCCCCTGTGTCTCGAAGACTTCGAGCTGGACCGCCGCCCCGTGGAGGCGGTGGTGGATGGACAGCGGTTCCACGACGGCTTCATGCGCCAGCGACAGCCGGCGGGCCTCCTCGAACCGGCCCGTCGCGCAGTGGGTGGAGATGGCGAACTCGTAGATATCCGCAACGTGGTCGGGATCGCTGATCTCGTCCATCACCGCGAGTCGCTTCTGCGCCCAGTCGAAGGCGGCATCGAAGTCGGCCCGCCTGAACGCCGCCATGCACTGGCCCGCCCAGGCGTACCCGAGTAGCTCTCGGTCGCCAAGGCGCTCGGCGATCTCCATGGCCTCTTCCGCAACCTCAGGCCCCGGACGCATCAGCCAGATGGCGCGGGCGATCAGCGCTTTCGCCCGCGTGACATCCGAGCCGGACGATTCGAGCGCGCGCTCGACCCATCCGTCGACGACCTCCGGCTCCGGAAGACGGCGCCACATGCCGCCTCGAAGGGATGACTGAAACGCGAGCTCTCCGTAGGTGTCGGCCTCGAGAACGGGATCCGAAGAAGCGTCGAGTGCGTGCTGCATCGCTTCCAGGAACGACTCACCGTCGAACTTCAGCGCATTGGCCTTCCCGGCCATCCGCCAGAGTCGTGCCTGGGCCTCCGTCGTAGGCTCGAGCGCGAGCGCGCGATGGAGAAGGGCGAGGGCGTCCTCGAGCTCGAACCGGCCGATCGCCAGCTCCGCGGCTCGCTCGAGCCAGAAGAGCGCCTTCTCGCGGAGGCGCTCCCGCTCGGCCTCCTCGCCGCCCCAGGCGAGATCGGCATCCTCGGGCCGCACCGCTTCGGCGTAGTGGTACGCGAGGAACGAGGCGACCTCGCCGCGTTCGCCCAGCCGCTCAAGCCAGTCGGCGAAGGCCGCGTGGAGACGGGCGCGCCGAGCCTTGGGAACCGACCCATAGGCGACCTCGCGCGTGAGCGCATGCTTGATCGCGTACTCGCGCTCACCCGACATGCTCGAGCCGCCACGGCGCCGGATGAGATCTCGCTCCTCGAGCACACGGAGGTCGGGCTCAGCCTCGACGAGCTCGTAGATCGGCCCCGCCCAGAAGACTCTTCCGATCACCGCCGCGGCCTGAAGCGCTGCCTTCTCGGCCGGCTCGAGCAGGTCGATCCGGGCGGCAAGCACGGCGTGCACCGAGTCTGGGACCGCGAAGTCCGGCGGCACGTCAGCGAGTGTCCAGCCTCCGTTGTCTCGGCGCAGCAAGCCCCCGTCGATCAGCATCCCCAGCAGCTCTTCGACGAAGAACGGGTTGCCCTCGGCCCGCTGGACGACGAGCTCCCGCAGGTCATCAGGAAGCCCACCGGCCAGCAGCTCGCCGAGCATCAAGGCGGACTCGTCCTGCGACAGCGGCTCCAGCTCGAGCCGCTCACCATTCGAGCGCGTGCCCCAGCCCGGTCGGATCTCGAGCAGCTCCGGCCTGGCCGTCACGACCACCAGCAGCGGGCCGTCCGCGCTCGACAGCGCGTGCTCGAGCAGGTCGAGGAGCTGGTCTTCGGCCCAGTGGATGTCCTCGACGAGCAGGACGGTAGGGCGCTCCGCGGCCGCTTCAGCGAGGAACTCGCTCCAGGCATCCTGGAAGCGGTCGCGCACGGCCAGCGGATGGAGGTCCCCGCCGACGTCGAGCCCGAGTGCCAGGCCAAGGATGTGGCGGTCGCCGAGCCGTTCCAGCACCCGCTCCGGCGGATCGCCCTCGAGCAGCCCGAAGTGCTCCCGGAGGACCTCGCCGAGCGCCCAGTACGCGATCCCCGTTCCGTAGGACAGACACCGTCCGGTGCGCCGGAGCGGCTCTGGCTCCTGCGCGGCAAGCTGCTCCCAGAGCTCGCGGAGCAACCTCGTCTTGCCGACTCCCGCGTCGCCCAGCACCGTCACAAGGCGTGGGCGGCGCTCTTCGACGGCTTCGTTGTACGCGCGGACAAGCCGATCAAGCTGCGCCTCGCGGCCCACGAACGCGCGCCGAAGCGCACCGACTCCGCGAGGACGCATTAGGGAGAGCGCCCGAACGAGGCGCCTGCACCGGAGGCCATCTGGCTTCCCTTTCGCCTCGATCGTCTGCTCGTCCTCGAACTCGAACGCGCCGCGGGCCGCGGTCACCGTGCGGTTGCCGACCAGGATTTCGCCCGCCGCTGCGCCCTGCTCGAGCCGGGCGGCGACATTGACCGGATCGCCGCTGACGTACGAGCTCCCCTCGCGCGGGCGGCCCACGACGACCTCGCCGGTGTTCACGCCGATGCGGAGCTCGAGCCGCTCGTCGAGCTCACGCGTGCGGCGCAGCAGCGCCAGCGCGGCATGGAGCGCCCGCTCGGCATGATCCTCGAGCGCCGCGGGAGCGCCGAAGACGGCCATTACCGCGTCGCCGGCGAACTTCTCGACAGTGCCGCCCGCGCGCTCGATCTCCTCGGCCATCGCGTCGTAGAAGCGCTCAAGGAGCGCGCGCGTCCGCTCCGGGTCCTGCGAGCCCGCGAGAGCAGTGGAGCCGACGAGATCTGCGAACACGATCGTCGCGAGCTTTCGCTCGGAGACGTCCATGCCCTGATTCTCTAGGACCTGGCGGTGACTTCGTTGACGTGCGCGACGCCGTCGGACGGCAGCGCCGTGATCCAGATCACGTAGTAGCGGGCGGCAGCGCCGCTGACCGAGAAGACCGTGCGCGAGCCGACCGTCTGCGAGCTCGAGACCGGCGTGAACGGGCCGCTCGACGACTGACCAGACCTGATCTTCGCAGTGAAGCCGGGCGTGTCGGAGGAGACGGTGAGCTTCGTGAGCTTCTTCGCCTTGCCGGCGTCGAGCACGAGTCCGACGCCGCTCTTGAGGCCTCCGAAGCTGCTACTCCCATAGTGCTCGGTCTGCCAGTAGGTCGAGGCCTGCCCGTCGGTGGCGAGCGAAGCGGACTCGTTGTGCTCGCCACCGTCGCCTTGCGGGTCGAAGCCGGTCGCGCCCGAGAGGTGCACCGGGCCGCCGCCGCTGCCGCCGTTGCTTCCGCCCGTGGCCTTACGGACAGCGGGGACGAACTTCGTCGGTGACCCGGTCAGCGACGAAGTTCGTCCAACACGGCGAGGCCGGCGAGCAACAAGATCAGCGGCCAGATGCTCGGGCGCTCCATCGGCGCGCGCGGCGCGCGCCGCGGCCGCCT
>DATDFL010000176.1:0-21549 GCA_036522595.1 Gaiellaceae bacterium | reverse complement strand
AATCGGAACCGGCGCGGCGAAGGGATCGACATGCAGTCCGAGGTCGAGCGCTTTCTCGCGAGCCCGGCGCTGTCGGACTCGACGCGGCGGGCCTACGGCGTCGACGTCCGTGAGTTCGCGCGGTGGCTCGAGCAACGCGGGACGCGCCTCGAGGACGTCGACGTGCGCGTGCTTGCCGACTACGCCGCCGAGCTCGGACGCGCTCGTCCGCGGAAGCTTGCTCCGACGACGATCGGGCGAAAGCTCGCGGCGGTTCGCGCCTTCCTGCGCCACGCGCTCGGGCCGGAGCGCGTTCCCGATGCGTCCTTCGCGCCCCGTAGGCCGCGCCGCCTGCCGGACGCGCCGCGTCCCGAGGAGGTCGACGGCGAGCTCTCTGCGCTAGACGGCGCCTCACCGCTCGCCTTCCGGAACCGCGCGCTCGTCGAGCTCGTGTACTCGGCCGGCCTCCGCTCGCAGGAGGCGGTCGACCTCGACCTCGCGGACGTCGATTTCGAACAGGAGCTCGTCCATGTGCGCGGCAAGGGCGACAAGGAGCGCGTCGTGCCGCTGGGTGAGGAGGCCTCGCACCGGCTGGCGCGCTATCTACGCCATGCGCGGCCGCAGCTCGCGCGCGGCGCCGAGAACGCGCTCTTCCTCTCCGCGCGCGGCCGGAGGCTCGACACGAGCACGCTGCGCCGGCTGCTCCCGCACCCGCATCGCCTGCGCCACGCCTTTGCGACCCACCTCCTCGAGGGTGGCGCCGATCTCAGGACGATCCAGGAGCTGCTCGGCCACAGCTCGCTCTCGACGACGCAGATGTACAGCCACGTCGACGCTGCCCGCCTTCGGCGCGTCTACGACAAGTCGCACCCACGCTCTTGAGCCTCGACGACCGGCTGGCGCGCCTCGTCACAACCGGCGTCCCCGGCACAGTCGTCGCCGCCGGCCGTGACCAGACAATCACGACGGCCGCAGCGGGAGTAGCCGACCGCGACCAGGGCACGCCGCTCACCGCGTCGCACCGGTTCCCGGTCGGGAGCGTCTCGAAGACGTTCGTCGCCTGCGTTGTTCTGCAACTCGCCGCCGAGGATCGCCTCCGTCTCGACGATCCGCTCGGCAAGCATCTTCCGGGGCTCGTCCCGGACGACGGCGAAATCGCGATCCGTCAGCTCCTCAACCACACGAGCGGCCTCCCCGACTACGTGCCCCCGCTGCTGACCCGGCTTCGCGAAGAGCCCGAGCATCAGTGGAAACCCACCGATCTCGTTGCGCTGTCCAACGGCACCCCGCGAGGGGCGCCAGGGGCATGGAGTTACTCGAACACGAACTACGTCGTCCTCGGGCTCCTCATCGAGGCCCTGACCGAGAGGCCCGTTGAGCACGCACTCCGGGCTCGAGTTGCCGAGCCGCTCGGTTTGGAAAGCACCGCTCTCGCACACGGTGGCGAGGCGCGCGGATACCTCGAACCTTCCAATCCGCTTCTGCCGTCGACCGGCACCGAGCTCATCAATGTAGCGCGATTCGGCTCGTCCTGGGCTTGGCCGTCGGTCATCTCGACGGCCGAGGATGTCGCGCGCTTTCTGGGTTCGCTCCTCCGAGGCGAGCTTCTTCCTTCGGAGTTGCTCGACGAGATGCTTGACGGCGTCGAGTCGGACTGGGTCGAGTCCGACCGCTATGGCCTCGGCATCGAGCAGGTCTCTTCACTCCTCGACGTCTCGGCTTCTCCTTACGAGCCCTTCTGGGGCCATCTCGGCTTCGGCCTCGGGCACACGGTCGTAGCGCTGGCGACGCGCGACGGTCGAAGACAGGGCGTCGTGATGGTCAACCAGGGCTTCGTCTCGGAGAACGTCTGGCGACAACTCGCCGATCT
The DNA here is from genome assembly GCA_036522595.1 of Gaiellaceae bacterium. Classification (GTDB taxonomy): domain Bacteria; phylum Actinomycetota; class Thermoleophilia; order Gaiellales; family Gaiellaceae; genus AC-32. The sequence goes on along the minus strand of DATDFL010000176.1, from coordinate 19,700 downwards.
GGTCTGGGCTCTCTTTATGTGATATTTTTATCACGCAATGGAGGAAGACGCCCGAGTCTGGAAGGCGCTCAGCTCACCGCACCGGCGCGCGCTGCTCGACGCTCTGCGTGACGGGCCGATGACCACGACCGCTCTCTGCGAGGTGCTGCCCAGGCTCTCGCGCTTCGCCGTGATGCAGCACCTCGGCGTGCTCGAGCGGGCGGGCATCGTGCTCGCCCGCCGCGAGGGCCGCGAGCGCTGGAACCAGCTGAACGCCGTCCCGATCCAGCGCGAGCTCGAGCGCTGGCTCACCAGCTTCCAGCAGGCGTCCGCCTCCCAACTGCTGGCGTTCGAGCGCCACCTGAAGGAGGAGTGATGGAGAACCCCGTTAGGCAGATCACGTTCACGAACGAGCTGCGCTTCGCGAAGCCTCGCGACGAGGTCTTCGAGGCCTTCCTGGACACGCAGAAGTGGTTCCAGGTCAGCTACGGCGAGGACCGCCTCTTGCGCCTCGTCAACGACCGCCGCGTGGGTGGCCAGATCTACGAGGACTGGGGCAGCGGGACCGGCAAGCTCTACGGGACGATCGGCTGGTGGGATCCGCCGGCCGGCTACTCGCAGACGAGCCAGATGCTCGGCGGCGGGATCACGCTCACCCACCGGTACGAGTTCGACGAGGACGCCGACGGCACCGTCCTCCGGCACGACTTCAGCGCCTTCGGCCCGATCTCGGACGAGATGGCGCAGGGCATCGAGTGGCACGGCTCGCTGGAGACGTTCAAGGAACAGCTCATCGCCTGGATCGAGCGAGGCGAGGTGGTCCCTCCACCGAGCGACTAGACCGGGTTCGACTTGCGCGCGTGCGCGCGGGCCTGCTCGTCGAGCGAGTCCTCCGCGGCGCGGATGTGGCCGTGCGCAGCCCAGGCGTGCGCCGCGCCGCGGGGGACCTCATGGTCGCGGAAGTGACCTGCGGCCGTGCGGCAGTGCTTCGCGGCTTGCTCGAGCTCCTCGGCTGCTGCGTCGTAGAGACGCGCGGCCTCTTCCAGGCCTTCGGGCACGCAGGAACTCTAAAGCCGCAGGCCGAACCAAGAAGGTCCGATGGCCAACGATCCCGAGGTCGAGGGCTTTCTCGCCCTGCTCGCGGCTCGGCGGGCGCCCAAGACCGTCGACGCGTACAAGCGCGACCTCCGCGCGCTCGAAGACTGGTTGGGCGGGCCGCCGTCGAAGGCGACCTCCGAGGACCTCGAACGTTGGCTCGCCGATCTGCGAGCGGCCGGCCTCTCCCCCGCGACGATCGCCCGCAGGGTCGCCGCGGTGCGCTCGTTCTTCCGGCACCTGATCCTGCTCGGCGCGCGAACCGACAGCCCGGCCGCGGCGCTCGAGCTCCCGCGCCGCCGGCGGCGCCTGCCTCGAACGCTCTCCGCGGCCGAAGCGCAGCGCCTGATCGAGGCCGCGCCCGGAACGACGCCGCGCTCGCTCCGCGATCGAGCCCTCGTCGAGCTCCTTTACGGCGCGGGGCTCCGCGTCAGCGAAGCGGTCGGCCTCGGCAAGACCGACGTCGACCTCGAGCGGCGACTCATCGCCTGCACCGGGAAGGGCGACAAGGAACGAGTCGTGCCGGTCGGTCGGCACGCAATCGAGGCGCTTCGGCGCTACCTGGCCCACGGACGGCCGTATCTCGATCGCCGCCACCGGCCAGAGCTCTTCCTCAACGCGCAGGGAGGCGCCCTCACGCGAGCGGGTGCGTTCCTGATCCTGCGGAAGCTCGCGGAGCGAGCGGGCCTCGAGCCGGAACGCGTTCACCCACACCTGCTCCGCCATTCCTTCGCGACCCATCTCCTCGAAGGGGGCGCCGACCTCCGCAGCGTCCAGGAGATGCTCGGCCACGCCGATCTCGGCACGACCGAGCTCTACACGCACGTGAGCGACAGACGGCGGCGCGACGTCTATTTCAAGAGCCATCCGCACGCGCGCCGCAGACCCGAAGTTTCGGGCAAGTGACCCTGCGGGAACCAAAGACCATGAGCCTCGATCCGCACGTCGCCGTGCTGCTCCTCTCGACCACTGCAGCCGGCCTGATGATGTCGATCGCGGGGCTCCGGAAGAACGGCCTCGAATGGCGCCAGCGGCGGCGGATCTGCCCCTCCTGCGGCCGCGAGCTCCGCGCGAATGTCTGTGCCTGCCGCTAGTTAGCGGGCTCTCGCCTTCTTCTCCAGCCCTGCGGCTACTTTCGCTGCGGTTTCCCGCAGGTCCCGTTCGAGCTCGTCCTCTTCGGCGATTCCCTGGAGCAGGACGACCGTGTCGCGCTGGGGCGAGCCGTTCCGCAACGAGATCATCGCGAGCCGCCGAACCGCGGGGTTCTCGTCCGCGTTGGCCATCGAGTGCAGGAGCGGCCGCACGGCGTTGATCTCCCGCGGCGCGTCGCGGGAAAGCAGCTCGAGCGAGAGCAACGCCGAGCCGCGAACTGCAGGGCTCTCGTCTTCGAGCCCGCGCCGCAGCAGGTCGGTCTTCTGGCGGAACCGGAACTGGCCGACCGCGCGGTACGCGGCTGCGCGCTCCCGGTAGTCGGCCGACCGGGCCGCGAAGTCCAGCTCGTCGGCCCACTCACGCCGCAGGTCGGCAAGCTCTCGCTCGTTCCCTCCCTTTGCCAGCTCGTCCGCGCGGGCCGCTGCCTCCGCGAGCGTCACACCGATGCCAGCGATCGCTCCGAAGGGCCGACGTAGACGGCAGAAGGCCTGAAGAGCCGGCCAGTCCGCTTCTGCTCCAGGATGTGCGCCGACCAGCCGGCCACGCGCGAGCAGGCGAACATCGCGGGCGCGAGCGGTGGCGGGATCTCGGCGACGTCGAGCACGATGGCCGAGTAGTACTCCACGTTCGTCGCGAGCACGCGCTCGGGATGCCTCTCCTGCAGCGCCTTGAGCGCCACCTGCTCGAGCTCTTCCGCGACCCCGACCTGCGGCGAGCCGAGCTCCTTCGCGGTCTGCTTGAGAATCCTGGAGCGCGGATCCTCGGCGCGGTAGATCCGGTGGCCGAAACCCATGATCCGCTTGCCGCTTGCCAGCGCCTCGCGAACCCAGCGCTCCGGGTCTCCCATCTGCTGAACCTCTTCGAGCATCGGCTTCACGTAGGCGGGCGCGCCGCCGTGCAGCGGGCCCGAAAGAGCGCCGACGGCCGCCGAGAGCGCGGCGCCGCAGTCCGCGCCGGTCGAAGCGACGACTCGTGCCGTGAACGTCGACGCGTTCAGCCCGTGCTCGGCCGTGCAGATCCAGTAGGTGTCGATCGCCTTCACGTGCTTGGGATCGGCCTCGCCGCGCCAGCGCAGCAAGAAGCGCTCCGCCGCGGTGTCGCCCTGGGCCACGACGTCGTCCGCCGCCGGCTCGCGGCCGTCGGCCTTTGCGGCCGAGCGGGCGACGATCTCCATCATCTGCGCCGAGAGGCGGCCAAGGTCCTCGCGCGCCTGCTCGTCCGAGACCTCGTTCAGCTTGCCGAGCTTCCAGAAGCCGGAGAGGCGTGCGGTCTCGGTCTGCAGGTCGGAGGGCGCGTTTCCGGACAGCCCGGCCGGCTCGTACGGCTCGGGATCCGGCATCGCCGAGTTGATGTCGTCGTCGACGAGCAGGCCCCAGACCTTCTCGTACGGCACGTGGCCGACCAGCTCCTCGATGTCGACGCCGCGGTAGCGCAGCGAGCCGCCCTCGCGATCCGGCTCTGCGATCTCGGTCTGGACGGCGACGACTCCTTCGAGCCCAGGCTTGAAGTCGTTCATGCGACGGGAAATCTATATAGCTCAGCTAGAGTCACGCGCCGTGGCACACGAGGTGACGCTTATCCCCGGTGACGGGACCGGGCCGGAGCTGACGGAGGCCACACGCCGGGTCCTCGAAGCTACCGGGGTCGCCTTCGAATGGGATGTCCAGGAGGCCGGCGCTGACGTGATGGAGCGCTACGGCGGCAATCCGCTGCCAGACCAGGTGCTCGACTCGATCAAGCGCACGGGAGTCGCGCTGAAGGGGCCGATCACGACTCCGGTCGGCGGCGGCTTCCGGTCGGTGAACGTGACCTTGCGAAAGACGCTCGACCTCTACGGCCAGGTGCGGCCGTGCAAGAGCTACCCGGGCGTCCGCTCGCGCTACGAGCACGTCGATTTGATCATCGTCCGCGAGGCGACCGAGGATCTCTACGCGGGGATCGAGTACGAGGAGGGGTCGTCGCATTCGAACGAGCTCGCAGAGTGGATCGAGGCGCGCGGCGGCCACGTGCCGGAGCAGTCGGGGATCTCGATCAAGCCGCTTTCCGTCGGCGGCAGCCGCCGCATCGTCGAGTTCGCGTTCGACTACGCGCGTCGCAACGGCCGCCGCAAGGTTACGGCCGTGCACAAGGCGAACATCATGAAGTTCTCGGACGGGCTCTTCCTGCGCGTCGCGCGCGAGGTGGCCGAGGAGAACTCCGACCTCGAGTTCGAGGACCGGATCGTGGACAACCTCTGCATGCAGCTCGTCCAGCGGCCCGAGGAGTACGACGTGCTCGTGCTCCCGAACCTCTACGGCGACATCGTCTCCGACCTCGCTGCGGGGCTCGTCGGCGGGCTCGGGCTTGCTCCTGGGGCGAACTTCGGCACGCACGCCGCGCTGTTCGAGCCGACGCATGGCTCCGCGCCGAAGTACGCGGGCCAGAACAAGGTCAATCCGATGGCGATGATGCTCTCGGGAGTCTTGATGTTGCGACACCTCGACGAGGGCGACGCAGCCGACCGGCTCGAGAACGCGATCGCAGAGGTGATCCGCGAGAGCAACAGCGTCACCTACGACATGAAGCCGACGCGGGACGACCCCTCGGCGGTCGGGACGAGCGAGGTCGCCGACGCGATCATCGACTCGATGGGAGCGCGGGTCTGACCCGGCGAAAGGTCACGGTCGTCGGCGGCGGGAACGTCGGTGCGACCTGCGCGCAGGTGCTCGCGACGCGCGACTATTGCGACGTCGTGCTCGTCGACATCGTCGAGAACCTGCCGCAAGGCAAGGCGCTCGACATCAACCAGATGGGCGCGGTGCTCGGCTACGAGCCCGCCGTCGTTGGGTCCAACGGATATGAGGAAAGCGCCGGCTCGGACGTCGTCGTGATCACCGCCGGCGTTCCGCGCAAGCCGGGCATGAGCCGCGACGACCTCGTGACGACGAACGAGAAGATCGTGGGTTCGGTGACCGAGCAGGTGGTCGAGCAGTCGCCGGACGCGATCCTGATCATCGTCTCGAATCCTCTGGACGCGATGTGCCACGTTGCCTTGAGGGCCTCCGGCTGGCCGAAGGAGCGCGTCTTCGGGATGGCGGGGATCCTCGACACGTCGCGCTTCTCGACGTTCATCGCCTGGGAGACGGGAGCGTCGGTGAAGGACGTGACGGCGATGGTGCTAGGCGGGCACGGCGACCAGATGGTGCCCGTCGTGTCCGCAACGACCGTCGGTGGGATTCCTTTGCGGAAGCTCGTCTCCGAGGAGCGGATCGCGGCGATGGTCGAGCGGACCGCGAAGGGCGGCGGCGAGATCGTCGAGCTGCTCGGGACTTCTGCCTGGTACGCGCCGGGCGCCGCGGCGGCGCAGATGGTCGACTCCGTGATGCTCGACCAGCACCGCGTGCTGCCGTGCACGGCGTACCTCGAGGGCGAATACGGGATCGACGGCCTCTACATGGGCGTGCCGGTGAAGCTGGGCGCGGACGGCATCGAAGAGATCGTCGAGCTCGACCTGAGCGACGACGAGCGGAGCGCACTGGACGCTTCGGCCGCCGCAGTTCGCGAAGTCGTGGGCGTGCTCGGCGCCGCCGCGTCGTAGTGCAGAAATTGGCACGAATTCGGCACGACCCCGGCACAGACAGGGCACGGGTTGCGGAGTACGCTCGAAGCGGGCGGCGGGTGGAACCTTCATCACCACCCTTTGAGGGTGGGGATGCGCGCGCGCGTGAACATCTATACGCGCGCACGGCCGCAGGGGGCGCGACGCTGACGGAGTCGAGGGCATGGAACTCGGGCTGAGCGGCCGCACCGCGATCGTCTGCGGTGCGTCCTCCGGCATGGGTCTCGCGATCGCCGAAACGCTGGCCGCCGAAGGCGCGAACGTCGCGATGTTCGCGCGCCGCCGTGAGCTGCTCGAGCGCGAAGCCGAACGCCTAGGCGCCCTCTCCGTGCGCGGCGACGTCACGAACCCCGCCGACCTCAAGCGCCTCGTCGACCGCACGCTCAAGGCGTTCGGCGGAATCGACATCCTCGTCAACAACGGCGGCGGCCCGCCCCGCACGGCCGCAGTCGGGCTCACCGACGAGCAGGTCGAACAGGCCGTCGAGCTGCTGCTCCTCTCGGCGGTCCGCCTGACCGGGCTCTGCTTGCCTCACCTCGAGCGCAGCGGCAACGGCCGCGTGATCAACATCACCTCCAGCTCGGTCCGCGAGCCGATCGACAACCTCGCCCTCTCGAACTCGGTCCGGCCGGGCGTCATCGGCTGGGCAAAGACGCTGGCGAGAGAGGTCGGCCCCAAGAAGATCACCGTGAACTCGATCGCGCCCGGCCGCATCGAGACCGAGCGCCTGGCCGAGGTCTACGCCGGAAAACCGCGCGCCGAGGACCTCGAGGCGATCCCGCTGCGCCGCTTCGGCGCGCCGAGCGAGGTCGCGCAGGTCGTCTGCTTCCTCGCCTCGGACGCGGCCGGTTACGTGACGGGCACCGTCATCCCTGTCGACGGCGGCCTGACGCACGGCCTCCTTTGACGGACGCCCCGGCCCCACCGCCCCGCACACGCGTCTCCTGGCTCACGCCGGGCCGAATCGCGGCCACGGGCGGCCTGCTCCTCCTGATCGCCGCAGTCGTGCTCTGGATCGCACCGGCCGACGGCTACCAGCTGCAGCTCGTCGACCCGGCGCATCCCGTGGCTCCGCTCGTTCACGTCAAGGGCAAGCCGTCGAGAGGCCCCGGGGCGATCTACTTCGTCGACGTCCGCGAACGGCCGGCGCGGCTGATCGAGCGGCTCCTGCCGTGGTCCCGTGCGGACGGCTCGTCGCTCGTCCGCTCGCCGCCGATCAGCTCGTCGCTCGACCTGCGCCTCGGGCAAGTCGAGATGGTCGACTCTCAGAAGATCGCCCCGTACGTCGCGCTCAAGCTCCTGGGTTACCGCGTCAGCGCACGCAGTGCCGGGGTCGGCATCCTGCAGGTCGAGAAGAGCGCGCCGGCGGCGAAGGTGCTCGAGCCGAACGACGTGATCCTCGCGCTCGACGGCAAAGCCGTCCACACAGTTGCGGAGCTTCGCGCCGCCCTGGCCACGAAGCAGCCCGGCGACCACGTGCGCATTCGCTTCGGCAGAGCGGGCAAGACGCGGGAGGCGACCGTCGCGACCGTCGCGTCGAGCGGCAGCCCGAAGCAGGCCCTGCTCGGGATCTTCGCCTCCGACAACCTCCAGGTTCATCTGCCGGTCTCGGTGACGATCGACTCGCAGGGCATCGGCGGGCCGTCAGCCGGCCTCGCCTTCGCGCTCGAGATCCTCCAAGACCTCGGCCGGAACGTCGCGCATGGCAAGAAGATCGCGGCGACGGGCGAGCTCGCGCTCAACGGCCGGGTGCTCCCGATCGGCGGCGTCAAGCAGAAGACGCTCGGCGCCCGCCGCGCCCATGTGGACGCTTTCCTTGTGCCAGCCGGGGACAACGCCCGCGAGGCGCGACGCTACGCGGACGGACTGCGAATCATCCCTGTGGAAAATGTTCAACAGGCGTTGCGGGCGCTGGCAACGCTAGGTCCGAAAACGTGAAGAACGCGTAATTTTGGCCCGCTTGAAACCGCCGGAAATTGCAATGTTTTCTCCACAGGCAAGCCTTGAAACCGTTCCCAGGCCCCCTATAGTCCTGCCTTGTCCCAGGCGGCGTTACAAGAGGAGTGGGCAGGAAGATGAGCAAACAGACTAAAGCAACCTGCGAAGATTGCTATTTCCGGCGGGCCGGGTTGTGCGCCCTCTCGCCGGAAGCTCCGTGCCCGACGTTCCGCCTCCACAGCCGAGGCTCGCTGGTCCCGCCACGCCAGCCTCGCCTGGTGCCGCGCCCGCTGACGGGCGCCTTCCGCGCAGCCTAGGATCCCCGGATGCGCTCTCTGCGCCGCTCCGACGAGGAGCCCGCCGCGCCCGAAGAGGGAGGGGTCGAACGAGCGCCCGGCGAGCGCAAGGTTTTCGCGAGGCTTGTGGTGCTGCTCGTGGTCGTCGCCTACGCGGTCGCGTTTGTGCTCGAGAACCACAAGCAGGTCAACGTCCACTTCGTGTTCGGTACGGCCCGGGTCTCGCTGATCTGGCTGATCCTGCTCAGCATCGCGCTCGGGGTGATCGGCGGCAGGCTACTCCCGCAGCTATACCGGCGCCGCCGCCGACGAGACTAGCTTCGCGAGCCGGCCGATCCCCTCGACGATCTCGTCGACCGAGACGTAGCTGAACGCGAGCCGCAGCGTGTTCGGCTCGCCGCCGAAGTCCGCGCCCGGGACGAAAGTGACACCCGCCTCCGACGCGCGCACGAGCAGCTCCGACGCGTCGACCTCGTCAGGAAGCTCGAGCCAGAGGAAGTAGCCGCCCTCGGGCCGGCTCCAGCGCGCGCGGCCCTCGAAGCCGTCCTCGAGCGCCTCGAGCATCGCGTCACGCCGTTTTCGCAGCAGGCCGGAGACGCGTTGCAAGTTGGGCTCGAAGAGCCCCCGCGCCAGGAACTCGTGCAGGGTCGCCTGCGCGACGAGCGCCGGCGTGATGTAGGTAGATGCGGCGAGCGGCTGAAGCTCGGCGGAGAGCGCGGCCGGGACGATCAGGTAGCCGACGCGCAGGCCCGGGGCGACGGTCTTCGAGAACGACGAGCTGTAGAGCGCGCGTTCTCCGCCCTCGAGCTCGAACAGGCTCGGCAGCGGCCCCCCTTCGAAGCGGACGAGCCCGTACGGATCGTCCTCGAGCACCGGCAGCCCGTGCTCGCGAACGAGCTCGGCAAGGCGGCGACGGCGCGCTTCCGAGAGCGTGACCCCCATCGGGTTCTGGAAGGTCGGAATCGTGTAGAGCAGCGTGGCCCCTTCGGGGTCGACGGCATCCACGTCGAGCCCCTCCTCGTCGACGGCGACCTCGCCGAGCTCGCGGCCCTCGTCGAGAAGGATCTTCCGCGGCCGGTCGTAGGTCGGCCGCTCGAGGAGCACCCGCCCGGGGCCGAGTGCGGAAAGCACGAGGTGAAACGCCTGGAGCGAGCCGTTCGTGACGACGACGCGCTCAGGCTCGACTCCGTGCCGTTCGCCGATCCACTCGCGCAGCGGCTCGTACCCGAGCGTGCTGCCGTAGGAGAGGACGGTCTCGCCGTCCCGGCGCAGCGCCTCGCGCGCACAGTCGGCAAGCTCGCCGATCGGCAGGCACTCCGGCGACGGAATGCCGCGTGCCAGCGAGATCGTCACGCGCCGACGCCGGCAGTCGCCGCCGCGAGGTCGGCTACCTCGGTGGGCGTCGTGCCGACCTGGACTCCGCGCGCTTCGAGCGCTTCCTTCTTCGCCTGGGCGGTGCCCGAGGAGCCCGAGATGATCGCGCCCGCGTGGCCCATCGTCTTGCCGGGCGGCGCGGTGAAGCCCGCGATGTAGGCGATCACCGGCTTCGTCACCTCGGACTCGATGAAGGCGGCGGCCTTCTCCTCCTCGTCCCCGCCGATCTCGCCGACGAAGACGATCATCTCCGTCTGGTCGTCCTCCTCGAACCGCTTGAGGATGTCGATGAAGGACGACCCCACGACCGGGTCGCCGCCGATCCCGACGATCGTCGAGTTGCCGAGCCCCCGCTGAGTCAGCTCGTGGCCGATCTGGTAGGTGAGCGTCCCCGATCGCGAGACGACGCCGACGGCGCCCTCGCGGAAGATCTCGGCCGGGATGATCCCGACGTTCGCCTTGCCCGGCGAGAGCGCGCCCGGGCAGTTCGGGCCGAGCATCGTGATCCCGCGCGGGCGGATGTAGTTGTAGATCCCGAGCATCTCGTGCGCCGGCAGCCCCTCGGCGATGCAGATGACGGTGTGGACGCCGGCGTCGACCGCCTCGTAGATCGCATCTCCGGCGAAGCGGGCCGGCACGAACACCATCGTCGTGTTGGCGCCGGTCTCTTCCACGGCTTCGGCGACGGTGTCGTAGATCGGCACGCCGTCCGCGTCCTGGCCGCCCTTGCCGGGAGTCACGCCTGCGACGACGTTCGTCCCGTAGTCGCGGTTGCGCAAGCCGTGGAAACGGCCTTCTCGACCGGTCAGGCCCTGCACGACGAGGCGCGTGTCGCCGTCGACGATGACCGCCACTAGCGCTTCACCGCCTTGAAGATCCCGCGGTCGACCCTGACGCGCCCGTCGGCGATCCGGTCGGCCAGCAGCTGCTTGACGCGCCCGGCCTCGTCGCCGACGCAGCCGGCGCGTTCCAGCCACGGCTCGACCTCGATCTGCTTCTCCTCGCGCTCGAAGGCATCGACCTCGAGCCCGGCGCCCTCGAAGAAGGCGCGCCACTCGTCCTCGGAGTAGTTGCGCACGTGCGTCGGGTCTCGGAGCCGGTCGGCTTCCTCGCCGGCCTCGCCGAGGTAGAGGTTGTCGGCGACGAGCACCAGGCCGCCGCTCGCGCGAGCGAATTCGCGCACGGCCGCCGCCGGGTCCTCGAAATGGTGCGCCGCCACGCGGCAGGTCACGACGTCGAAGCTCGAATCCGCGAATGGCAAATCCTCGGCGCGGCAGATCACGTCGGGCTTCATTCCCGGCGCCGAGTCGCAGGTCACGACCTGGCAGCCTGCCTCCCGGAGCCGCGCAGCAACATGGCCGCCGCCGGTGGCGACATCGAGAACCGTCTTGCCCGCGGCCCACTCGGAGAACAGCTCGAGATCGCGACCCTGCCGGTGCGCCTCGCTCTGGCGGTACGCCTCCGCCCGCTCCGACCAGACGTCGGTCACGCGGCCAGCTCCACTGCGCGCCGCGCCGCCTCGAGCATCGTCGGCTCGACGTGGAGGTTCGGCGGGGCGGCCTCGGCGAGAATCTCGCGCCCCTCCTCCGCGTTCGTGCCGTCGAAGCGGACAACGATCGGGTGCTCGATGGTCATCTGCGAGAGCGCCTCGAGGATCCCGCGCGCCACCTCGTCGCAGCGCGTGATCCCCGCGAAGATGTTGAACAGGATCGACTTCACCTGCGGGTCGGCCGAGATCACCTCGAGCGCGTCGACGACGCCCTGCGCGTCGCCGCCGCCGCCGAGGTCGCAGAAGTTCGCCGGCCGTCCGCCGACGAGCGCGATCACGTCGAGGGTCGACATGACCAGTCCGGCGCCGTTGCCGAGAATCCCGACGTCGCCGTCGAGCTTCACGTAGGTGACGCCCTTCTCCCGCGCCGCGCGCTCCTCGGGCGGATATGCCTCGGGATCGCGCATCGCGGCGACGTCCTCGTGCTTGTAGAGCGCGTTGTCGTCGACGGTGAACTTCGAGTCGAGCGCTCGCACCTCGCCTTCGGGCGTGACGATCAGCGGGTTGATCTCGCAGAGCATCGCGTCGCTCGCGACGAAGCAGCGGTAGAGCTTCTCGACGATCGACATGATCTGCTTCTGCTCGCCCGGGTCGTCGATGCCGGCGCCGTAGATGACGCGCCGGGCCTGGTAGGGCTGGAAGCCTTCGAGCGGATCGACGTGCAGGCGCGCCAGGGCGTCCGGAGAGTGCGCGGCGACCTCTTCGATCTCGACGCCGCCCTCCGTCGTGAGCATGAAGAGCACCTTCTTCGCGCCGCGATCGAACGTGACCGAGAGGTAGTACTCCTTCGCGATCTCGGAGGCGCTCTCGATCCAGACCTTGCGCACGACGTGGCCGTTGATGTCGAGGCCGAGGATGTCTTCGGCCTTCTGCTCGGCGTCTGCCGGGTCGTCGGCGAGCTTGACGCCGCCTGCCTTGCCGCGGCCGCCGGTGAGCACCTGCGCCTTGACGACGACCTGGCCGCCGATCTCTTCTGCGGCGGCGCGCGCCTCTGCCGGCGTCGTCGCCAGCCGGCCTTCCGAGACCGGAATCCCGAAGCGCCGGAAGAGCTCCTTGCCCTGGTACTCGTAGAGGTCCACCGGCGCCTGACTCTAGCCGCCGAGACCGGTTCAAGCGGACGCTAGGCGCGGCCGATCCGAGAGGGGTGGCCGAAACGGTGAAGTGGCTCGAGCTCGAACGCGTCCGACGTCGCCGCGTCGCCCGCGCGGTGCGAAAGGGCCGCGCCGTCGAGGACCCGCGCGACGCGCCCTACGCCGTGGGCTTCGCCGACGCGACGCTCGAGTGGCTCTCCTGGAAGCGGCGCTTCCGGCCGCTTCACTTTCTGCTGCTCGTGCTGATCCTCCTCGAGCTCGTGCTCACCGGGGGCTGGCACCCGGCGGTGCTGCTCTTCTCGCTCGTCGGCTTCACGTTTCTGCGGCTGCGGGCCCCTCGCCTCCGGAAGCGCGTCACGGCCGGGCGCGCGGCGAACGCAGAGGTAATGACGGAATTCGCGCTACCCGAGGTCGCCGTCCAGATGCCCGGCCAGGCGTTCTTCCGCCCGGGGAGCCGCGTGCGCCGCCGCCTGGTGCGCTCGCTGGCGCTCGCGCTAGTGGGCGTCGTCGCGCTCGCGGTCGTCGCCACGGTCTGGGCGATCGGCCAGAACCATCGCTGGGCCCGGGCCGCCAATCGCATCTGCGCACGAGAGCAGGCCAGTCTCGCCGCACAGCGTGAGCGCGGATCATTCAAGGCTTTCGAGCGGCAGACGCTGATCGCCGAGGACGCCGTCGCGGCGCTGAAGCGCCTCGACTCGAGAACGCGAGCGCAGAGGAACTACGTCGCGTGGCGCGAGTACGAGGTCAAGCTCGAGGTCTGGATCGTCGGAGAGCTGCGCAGCGGCAACGACCCGTCGGTCGGCGTGCAGCGGCTCCACTCTGCCCGGGAGTACTCGCGGAAGCTCGCCCGCCGCCTGGGCGCCAAGACCTGCGCCCACGCGTGACTACACTCGAACCCCGTGGACGCGATCGTCGCGGAGGGGCTCGAGAAGCGCTACCAGGACGTCCAGGCGCTCGCCGGCGTCTCGTTCGCCGTCCGCGCGGGTGAGGTTTTCGGCCTGCTCGGGCCGAACGGCGCGGGCAAGTCCACGACCGTCAAGGTGCTTACGACTCTGACGACGCCGAATAGCGGACGGGCCGAGGTTGCCGGCCACGACGTCGTCCGCGAGCCCGATGCCGTGCGCCGCTCGATCGGCTATGTCCCGCAGAGCTCCGGCGTCGACCGCGACGCCACCGGACGCGAGAACCTGATGCTCCAGGGACATGTCCAGGGCATGGCAGGCCGCAGGCTGAAGGAGCGCGTTCAGCACCTCCTCGAGCTGCTCGGCCTGGCCGACGCGGCCGATCGCGTGGTTCGCGGCTACTCGGGCGGGATGAAGCGCCGGCTCGACGTCGGCCTCGGCCTCGTCCACGGGCCGCAGGTGCTGTTCCTCGACGAGCCCACGACGGGGCTCGACCCGGAGGCGCGCGCCGCGATGTGGGACGAGCTCGCGGTGCTCGCGCGCGAGGAGCTGTTGACGATCCTCTTGACGACGCACTACCTCGAGGAGGCCGACGCGCTCACGCACCGGCTCGCAATCGTTAGCCGGGGACGCGTGGTCGTGGAAGGGACGGCAGAGGAGCTCAAGGGCAGCCTGCAGGGCGAGGCCGTGGTGGTGGAGCTGGCCGACGGGACGGTCGAGGACGCCGCCGCTGTCGTGCGTGGTCTGGGAGAAGTGCGCGAGGTGAGCACGGACGGGCGGCTCGTGCGGAGCCGCGTCGCAAACGGTGCCCGCGCGGTGCCGACCATTCTCGCCGCGCTCGACGGGCGCGGGATCGCAGTCGAGTCGGTCACGATGCACCGGCCGTCCCTCGACGACGTCTACCTCCATTACACGGGCCGCGACTTCCGCTCCGAGGACGAGGCCGGCGGCGACGGTGAGGGAGAATGAGGGCTGCGGCGGTGCACACGTGGTTCATGGTCGGGCGACAGGCCCGCAACCTGATGCGAGAGCCGATCTGGATCGTGCTCCTGCTCGTCCAGCCGATGATCTGGCTGCTGCTCTACGGGCAGCTCTTCAAGCGGGTCACGCACCTCCCGGGCGGCGGCTTCGGGACGACGTCCTACATCGAGTTCCTGGCGCCGGCGATCGTGATCATGAACGCCTTCTTCGGAGCGACCTGGAGCGGGATGGCGATGGTCAGCGACCTCGACCGGGACGTGATTCCGCGCTTCCTGGCGACGCCGGTGAGCCGGGTGTCTCTGGTCGTGTCGCAGATCGTCCGCTCCGCGCTGACCGCGCTGATCCAGGGGATCGTGATCCTGCTCGTGTCGCTCGCGCTGGGTGTGCGCGTGCACGCCGGCGCGCTCGGTTGGATCGTCGTGCTCGTCGCGGCGATGCTGATGAACAGCGCGTTCGCCGGAATCTCGCAGGGGCTCGCGCTGCTGACCCGGAAGGAGGCGACGATGATCGCGATCGCCAACTTCATCGGCCTGCCGCTCTTCTTCCTCTCGTCGACGCTGATCTCGTTCCGCCAGATGCCGAACTGGATGCAGGAGCTCGGCAAGTTCAACCCGGTGAACTGGGGCGTCGTCGCGGCGCGCGAGGTCGTGCTTCCGGGCGCAGACTGGAGCTCGGTCGGGCTGCATCTCGCGCTGCTTGCGGGGCTGACGGTGGCGACTGCCGGCTTCGCGACCTGGACGTTCCGCGTGTACCAGCGGCAGCTCTAGTCGGTTTCCTCCTGGCTGACGATGCAGACGACCTGGCCGGCCTTCACGGGCTGACCGGGCGCGATTGACAGCTCGGTGACCGCTCCATCGCGGTGAGAGGCGATCTCGTTCTCCATCTTCATCGCTTCGACGACGCAGATGACGTCGCCGGCCCGGACCTCCTCGCCCTCCTGCACGTTCACGGCGAGGACCGTTCCCTGCATGGGCGTGACAACGGCGTCTCGTGCGGCTCCGTGCGCGCCCGCGGCAGTACGCTCGCGGCGCCTTCGGACGAGCTCCGCGTAAGGCGGCTCGGGAACGAGCGCGGTCACCTCGAACCGGCGGCCGTCGAGCTCGACCTCCGTGACGCGCTCCCGGAGCCTGCCGTCCGACACTGCCTGTACCGTTGTTGTCCGATGAGACAACGTCTCCGCTTCCTGCGCAAGCTGCTCCGACTCGACGACGCCGTGGCACGTCTCCCCTGCGACGAAGCACGGGTGGTCGAGCAGCGCGCGGTGGAAGCCGAGGAGCGTCGTGATTCCGCCGATCTCGAACTCCGAAAGGGCGCGCAGCATCCGCCTGCGCGCGTGGTCGCGGTCGACACCCTGGGCGACGAGCTTTGCGACCAGGGGGTCGTACAGCTCAGGGATCTCCGAGCCCGCGGCGACCCCCGAGTCGACCCGTACGCCCGGCCCCGCGGGCTCCCGATAGGCCGTGATCCGCCCCGGGCTGGGCAGGAAGCCGTTGGAGGGGTCCTCCGCGTTGATCCGGCACTCGATCGCGTGCCCGGTCAGCCGGACGTCCTCCTGGCGCAGCCATAGCGGCTCTCCGGCCGCGATGAGAACCTGCTCGCGAACGAGATCGAGGCCGGTAACGAGCTCCGTGACGGTGTGCTCGACCTGGATCCGCGTGTTCATTTCGAGGAAGAAGTACTCGCCCTCGCGCGAGAGCAAGCCCTCGATGGTGCCGGCGCTCCGGTAGCGCACCGCGCGGGCCGCCTCGACGGCGATGGCGCCGATCCGCTCGCGGAGCTCGTCGTCGACCGCCGGCGAAGGCGTCTCCTCCACGAGCTTCTGGTGCCGGCGCTGGATCGTGCAGTCGCGCTCGCCGAGGTGGATCACGTTCCCGTGAGCGTCTGCAAGGACCTGGACCTCCACGTGGCGCGGATCCTCGAGATACCGCTCGACGTAGACGGTCGGGTCCGAGAAGTACGCTTCGCCCTCGCGGCGCGCGGACTCGAGCGCCCGCTCGGCCTCTTCCGGGCCCGACACGACCTTGAGGCCCTTGCCGCCGCCACCCGCGGCCGCCTTGATCGCGAGCGGCCAGCCGAGCTCCTCGCCGAGCCGGATCACCTCGTCGGGCGATTCGACCGGCGCGGTCGTCCCGGGGACGACCGGTACGCCGGCCGCCTGCATCTGCTCCCGCGCGGCGGTCTTCGAGCCCATGGTCTCGATCGCGTCCGCTGGCGGTCCGATCCAGACGAGGCCGGCCCGCGCCACCGCCCGGGCAAACCCCGCGTTCTCGGCAAGGAAGCCGTATCCAGGATGGACAGCCTCGGCCCCGGCGCGGGCAGCCGCGTCGAGGATGCGCTCCTGGTTGAGGTAGCTCTGGGCGGCGGGCCCGGGGCCGAGCAAGTAAGCCTCCTCGGCCGCCGCGACGTGCAGCGAGCCCCGGTCGACCTCCGAGTAGACGGCGACCGTTCCGATCCCGAGCTCGCGCAGCGTTCGGAAGATGCGCACGGCGATCTCGCCGCGGTTCGCCACGAGCACTTTCGAGAAGGGCGCCACGGCCCGTATTCTCCCTGTCCATGGGCCTGGCCGACCAGCTGACGCTCGCTCGGGTTGCCGCGGTGCCGCTCGTGGTCGCGCTCGTCCTGACCTGGCTCTCGGGGCTCGACGACGCACGCGTCGCGCCCGGGCTCCTGCGCGGCCGCGCGATCGCGCCCTAGACGCCCTCTTCGGCCGATTCGTCCAGGTTCTCGCGGATTCCCGCGTCGCGCCAGGCACTCCGATAGGCAGGCGGGCGTAAATCCACCGGAAGGAGCCGTTCGAGCGCGGCTAGGATCACCGCCCGCTCCTCCGGAGTCGGCTCGGGCCTGATCTCCGACTCCATGGGCAGCAGCCTAAAGCCCATCACCCTTTCGGACGATACGACGAGCGGATGCGCCGCCCAGTCCTCCTTGCCGCCTGCGGTCTTCTCCTGGCCGCGCCCGTTGCCCTCGCGTCCCGCAGCCAGGGCTCGGTCGTGCCGCCGAAGTCGTGGGACAAAGCCGAGATCCGCCTCGTGGTCAACCACGGGCTCATGGCGCACAGCGTCGCTTCCTTTCGCGCGAACGACGTGCTCACACAGGGCGAGCTCGCGACGCTCGTCGCCGACCTGACCGAGCAGGCCCCGGAGGTTCCCGCGGACCCGGCCGCGCCTGTGACCGTGATGCAGCTCGATACGCGGCTCGTCAAGGCATTGCAGCTTTCCGACGCCGCCTCCACGCTCCGTAGCGCTGTTCGCGCAGCCGGGTTGAGCGTGCCGTCCCGTTTTGGCACGGAGACCGTCGCACGCCTGCTCGGTCTGCGCACGAACCACCCGGCCAAGGACGACGACCTCGAGCTCCTTCCCAGCGACCCGGTGACCCGCGCCGAGACCGCCTACTCCGTGGCCAAGATTCTGCGCTTCGGAGGCTGGGAGCAGCAGTACGTCGAGGATTCGGCGACGACCTTCCTGCTCCCGGCGCTGACGGCCTGGCAGAAGCGCGTGCTCAACACCGCCGTCCGCTTCGTCGGCTTTCCGTACGTCTGGGGCGGAACGAGCGAGAAGGCCGAGGCGCCGTTCGGCGTCCAGGCCCGCGGCGGCTTCGATTGCTCGGGCTTCGTCTGGCGCGTCTACAAGCTCCAGACGTATCCCGGCGGCGCGGCGCTGAACGCCGCGATCAAGGGCCGCACCACGTACGACATGAGCGGCGAAGTCCCGCGCTCGGAGCGAATCAGCTTCGCGAAGCTCGCGGCCGGAGACGTCCTCTTCTTCGGGCCGAACGGACCGCGCTCGAAGCCGAAGACGATCGGCCACACCGGGATCTACCTCGGCGCGGGCTGGATGATCCACTCCTCGGGACAGGGCGTCGCCGTCGTGCCCTTGACCGGCTGGTACCGCCAGTCGTTCGCCTGGGGCCGGCGCCCGCTGGCCGAAGTCGGCCTGATCGCGGGCTAGGCGCCTCAGCCCGCCTCAACGGCAACTCCCCCATCCGGGGGATGTGCGCGAACACCGCTCAGGGAAGAATCTCGCCGTTGTGTTCCTACCCGTGGGGAGGTCAAGGATGCTGCAGTGGAACCCTCGCCTCGTTGCCGTTGCCGCCGTGGTCGCGCTGCTTCTCGTCGCGCTGGCGGGCGCCGGCTTCGAGGACTGGCTGAACCTGTACTGGTAGCGGAGCGGTGAGGCAGCCCGCCTTCCCGTCCCCGCGCCTGTTCGCGGTGGTCTTGCCCGTCTGCCTGGCGGGCCTCGGTGTGACCTGCGCGGCGATCGTGTCGTTTGCGATCACGCCGCACATGACGACGACGATCCTCGGGCTCGCGGCGCTGGTCACCGCCTCGACCCTGGCCGACCGCTTCCCGGTTCCGGTCGAGGGCGTCGGGCCGCCAGGCGTCTCGCTCTCGTTCGTCTTCGGCGTCGCGTCGATCGTTCTCTTCGGCTGGGCCGCAGGACTGCTCGTCGTCGTCCTCGCGCCAGCCGTCACACAGCTTTTGGAGCACCGGCCGCAGATTCGCATCGGGTACAACGTCTCGGTCGTCGCGCTGGCGGCCACAGCGGCCGGCGCGCTCTCCGCCCCTCTTGGCCACGACGCCGGGGCGAGTGGCGTCCTCGCACGCGTGGGCGCCGCCGCTTCGGCGCAGTACACGGTCAACCTCGTCCTGATCACCGCGGTCGTCGCCGTCAGCTCGCGCCGCTCGCTGTTCTCGCTGGCGCGCTCGAACCTC
This sequence comes from Gaiellaceae bacterium, assembly GCA_036522595.1. Lineage (GTDB taxonomy): Bacteria > Actinomycetota > Thermoleophilia > Gaiellales > Gaiellaceae > AC-32. Next base: position 1,034 of record DATDFL010000176.1, on the reverse strand, counting down.
CGCTGGACGATCGTGCCGTTCTCGCTGATGGCGTCGGCCGCGCTGATGCTGGTCGTGCTCTGGCAGCGCTCGCCGTTCCTGTCCGTCGTGCTGGTCGGCCCGCTGCTCGCGATCCAGCTCTACCAGCGCGCGATCGTCCGTGCGCTGCGCGCGATGCGCCTCGCCCTCACCGATCCGCTCACCGGGCTCGGGAACCATCGCCACTTCCACGAGCGGCTCGAGCGCGAGCTCGCTCAGGCCAATGACCGAGCCCTGCCGCTGACCCTCTGCCTCGTCGACGTGGACGACTTCAAGCGGATCAACGACCGCTTCGGCCACCCGGCAGGCGACCGCGTCCTCTCGCAGCTCGCCGCGCGCCTCCGCCAGACCGGCGAGGCCTTCCGGCTCGGCGGCGACGAGTTCGCGCTGCTGCTCCCGGGCTACGACGAGAGCGCCGCGCTCACCGCCGCGTACTCCGTGGTCGAGCGGATCGGGATGCTCACTCTCGACGACATTGGCTCCGTCACCGTCAGCGCAGGCGTCGCGACCTCGCCCCACCACGCGGCCGACCGGGACGAGCTGGTCCGCCTCGCCGACAGCGCGCTCTACTGGGCGAAGGAGTACGGCAAGAACCGCGCCCGCGCCTACCGGCCGGACGTGATCGAGCTCGCGGAGCTCAAGCGCCTGGCCAGCGGCCCGGATCGCGCCGCCCGCTTCCGGGCCGCCGCGAGCCTGGCCCGCGCAGTCGACGCGCGCGATGTCTACACCGGCAGTCATTCGCAGCGCGTGGCCGACCTGGCGGCCCGCACCGCACGCCGCCTCGGCCTCCCTGACGAGGAAGTGGAGCTGACGCGGCTCGCGGGCAGCCTGCACGACCTCGGCAAGCTCGCGATCCCGGAGGAGATCTTGCGCAAGCCGGGGCCGCTGACTGAGCCAGAGCGCATCGTCTTGGAGCGCCATCCGCAGATCGGCTTCCGGATGCTGGAGAGCCTCGGCGTCGATCCGGTTGCCGACTGGGTGCTTCACCACCACGAGCGGTGGGACGGGAGCGGCTA
>DATDFL010000175.1:0-7730 GCA_036522595.1 Gaiellaceae bacterium | reverse complement strand
CCCGCCGACGAGGATCTCTCCCGGGGCAGCGCCCTGTTCGAGCCGAGCGGCAACGTTGACCGGATCGCCGCTCACGTACGAGCTTCCCTCGCGTGCGCGACCGACGACGACCTCGCCGGTGTTCACACCGATGCGCAGCTCGAGCCGCTCGTCGAGCTCGTGCGTCCGGTGCATCATCGCCAGGGCTGCATGCAGCGCGCGCTCGGCGTGGTCCTCCAGCGCCGCCGGCGCGCCGAAGACGGCCATCACCGCATCGCATACGAACTTCTCGACGGTGCCGCCCGCGCGATCGATCTCCTCGGTCATCGCGTCGTAGAAGCGGTTGAGGAGCGCCCGCGTCCGCTCAGGGTCCTGCGAACCGCCCAGAGCGGTGGAGCCGACCAGGTCGGCGAACAGCACCGTCGCGAGCTTGCGCTCCGAAACGTCCATGCCTCGAATTGTCTCTCAGCTCTTGGCTGTGACTTCGTTCACATGCGCGACGCCGTCGGAGGGCAGCGCCGTGATCCAGATCACGTAGTAGCGGGCCGCGGAGCCGCTGACCGAGAAGACCGTGCGCGAGCCGACCGTCTGCGAGCTCGAGACCGGCGTGAACGGGCCGCTCGACGATTGACCGGACCTGATCTTCGCCGTGAAGCCAGGTGTGTCGGAGGAGACGGTCAGCTTCGTGAGCTTCCTCGACTTGCCGGCATCGAGCACGAGCCCGACGCCGTTCTTGAGCCCGCCGAAGCTGCTGCTGCCGTAATGCTCGGTCTGCCAGTAAGTCGAGGCCTGCCCGTCGGTTGCAAGCGGGGCGGACTCGTTGTGCTCGCCTCCATCGCCTTGCGGGTCGAAGCCGGTCGTGCCTGAGAGGTGCACCGGGCCACCACTTTTGGCGCCCGTGCCACCGGTCGCCTTGTGGACGGCGGACGAGAACTTCGTCGGCGAGCCGGTCAACGCGAAGACGGCGGCGAAGACCCCGGCGAGCACGGCGAGGCCGGCCAGAAGCAGGATCAACGGCCAGACACTCGGGCGCTCCATCGGCGTGCGCTGGCGGCGCGGGCGACGATCGCGGCGCGGTCGTCGTTGCGTGCCCGGCACGAGGAGCGTCTGGTCGGAAGGCCCGACGGAGGCGCCGTCGCCCTCGGCGAGGCAGGCGCGCAGCTCGGCGGCGAACTCCTCCATGGATCCGAAGCGGTCGTCCCGATCCTTGGCCATCGCCTTCCGGACGGCCGCATCGACACGCGGCGAGAGCTCGGGTCGGCGCTCCCGGACGCTCGGCGGCGGCTCGTTGATGTGCTGCATCGCGACCGAGACGAAGTTCTCGCCGGAGAACGGGACGTCGCCCGTGAGCAGCTCGTAGAGCACCGCGCCGAGCGAGTAGATGTCGCTGCAGGCGTCGACCGGCCCGCCGCGCGCCTGCTCGGGCGAGATGTAGTCGCTGGTCCCCATGACGGTTCCGGTTTGCGTGAGCCCGTGCTGGACGTCGATCGAGCGGGCGATCCCGAAGTCGGTGACCTTGGCGCGGCCGTCCTCGGTCAGGAGCACGTTCTGCGGCTTCACGTCGCGATGGACGAGCCCGTGAGCGTGCGCGAAGGCGAGGCCGTCGGCGACCTGCAGCGCGAGCTCGATCGCCTCCCGCTCCGCAAGCGGCGCCTCCCGCTCGACCAGCGCCTTCAGGTTCTCGCCCTCGACGTACTCGAAGACGATGAACTGACGGCCCTCCTGCTCGCCGCGGTCGATGACCGTGACGATGTTCGGGTGCGAGAGCTGTGCCGCCAGACGGGCCTCACGACGGAAGCGTTCGACGTGCTCGCCCTCGTCGAGGAGCTGCTCGTGCATCACCTTCAGCGCGACGTGTCGCTCGAGGAGCGAGTCGTGTGCGCGATAGACGCTGGACATGCCGCCGGTGCCGACGAGCTCTTCGAGCTCGTACCGGTCAGCAATCAGCTCGCCGACCATTCCTGGATTGTGCCCGTAGCGGCGCGGTCTAACCGAGTGAGGCGTCGAGCGCCTCTTCCCAGACGCCGAGCGCCTCGTCGAGCTCGGCATCGGAGATCACGAGCGGCGTGAGCACCCGGATGCAATTCGAGTAGATGCCGCACTTGAGGAGCAGCAACCCGCGCTCCGCAGCGGCTTCGACGATTGCGCTCGCCAGGTCGGCGTCGGGCTCCTTCGAGCCGGCGTCCGAGACGAGCTCGATCGCCATCATCGCGCCGAGGCCGCGCACGTCGCCAATCCTTGGCCAACGTTCCTGCCAGGCGGCCATCCGCGACCGGATGGTCTCGCCGATCGCCGCCGCGCGCGCAGTCAGGTCCTCCTCCTCGAACACGTCGAGGACCGCGAGGGCCGCGGCCTGTGCGACCGGGTTGCCGACGTAGGTGCCGCCGATCGCCGAGTCGCCGGGCGCGTCCATGATCTCGGCCTTGCCGACGACCGCCGAGAGCGGCAGCCCGCCCGCGATCGACTTCGCCAGCGTCACCAGGTCGGGCTCGACGCCGGTGTGCTCGACGCCCCACATCCGGCCGGTGCGTCCGAATCCCGTCTGCACCTCGTCGACGACGAGGACGATCCCGTGCTCGTCGCAGATGCGGCGGATGCCCTGGAGGAACTCCGGCGGCGCCACGATGAAGCCGCCCTCGCCCTGGACCGGCTCGATCACAATCGCCGCGACCGTCTCCGCCGCGACCTGCGTGACGAGCGCGCGCTCCAGCGCGGCGAGTGCTTCCTCCGAGCTCGGCCCGCGGTACGCGTTGGGGAACGGCACACGGTAGACCTCGGGCGCGAACGGGCCCAGCCCAGCCTTGTACGGGTGCGTTTTCGACGTCAGGCTCATAGCCAGCAGCGTCCGTCCGTGGAAGCCGCCCTCGAAGCCGATCACCGCGGGCCGCTTTGTGAACGAGCGGGCGAATTTGACGGCATTCTCGACCGCCTCGGCGCCCGCGTTGAAGAACGCCGCCTTGGTCGGCTGCTGGATCGGCGCGAGCGCGCAGAGCCGCTCGGCGAGCGTCACGTAGACCTCGTACGGGACGATCGTGAAGTCCGTGTGCGAGAAGCGGGCCATCTGCTCCTGCGCCGCGGCGACCACCTGCGCGTTGGAGTGGCCCACGTTCAGGCAGCCGACGCCGCCCGTGAAGTCGATGAACGTGTTTCCGTCGACGTCGGTGAGCGTGGCGCCGTGCGCCTCCTCGACGACGACCGGCAGGAAGACGGAGAGCGGCGCGGCGACGACACGTTCCTTCCGCTCCAGGATCTCCCGCGAGCGCGGCCCCGGGATTTCCGTGCGCAGCTCGATCGACTTCGTCACCGCCATGTCTCTGACCTTAGCGCAGCCTGCGGCCGAATGCATAACTGCATAACTGTCATACAGCTACGGCGCCAGCGCCGAGTTCGTGTAGACGCCCTCCGGGTTCCAGAGCAGGAAGCCGTTCGTGTGATGCGCCCTGGCTGCCGCGATCTGCAGCTCCACGTCCTGGAGGGTGTAGGTGCGCCCGAGCGAGAAGTCCTGAAGCCAGGGCGTCAGCCTCGTCTTGCGTCCTTCGAGGGCGCGCCGGAAGTCGGCGAGCGAGCGGGACACGACGGCTCCCGGACGATCGTCAGGCTGGTCGATGCCGTACTCGCCCGGGTTGTAGTGCGACGGGTAGACCATCGGGTAGACCGCGTCGACGTAGTTCGAGACGCGGCGCGGCAGCTGGCCGATCCCGAGGTCGCGGGTCGCCGAGAGGCCGAAGACGTCGACCGAGACTTTTGCTCCGAGCGGGTGCAACCGGCGCACGGCGTACTGCGTGAAGGCGGGAATCGTCCACCGCATCGGCTGCGGATGCGGGCCGGGGTAGCGGATGAGGCTGAGGTCGCCGTCACTCGGGAAGCGGACGTAGTCGAACTGGATCTCGTCGAAGCCGGCCTTGGCCGCGGCTCTGGCGACCGCGACGTTGTAAGCCCACACGCGGTGGTCGTACGGGTTCGTCCAGCCGAGGCCCGCGTTCGTGTGCCACACCGAGCCGTCGCTGTTGTGGATCGCGAGGTCGGGGCGCCTCTCGGAGAGCACCGGATCCTCGAACGTGACAACGCGTCCGATCAGGTAGTCGCCGTGGGCGTGGACGTCCCGCGCCGCGCGCTTCGCGTTGTAGTAGACGCCCGGGCCGATGTGGCCGCTCTCGTCCTTGACGTCGAGCTCGACCGCATTCAGGCCGGGGATGCTCAGGTACTGCTGGAGCCGCCCTGGGAGCGAGGCGAGGGCCATCGTGACGTGGACGCCGCGGATCTCGTCCGGAGCGACGCGCCCGAGGGCTTTGTGCTTGTGCTTGGCCCGGCGAGGGTGCGTCGCGGGGGCCGCCGTCTTGTGCCCGCCGCTCCCGCCGACTGCGCGGGCACCGAGCGCGATCCCGCCTGCGAGCACGAGCAGCACCCCGACTGCGACAGCGCGCCTGATACGGATCTGACGGCGGCGTCGCTGGCGTCGGCGCTCACGAGACCGCGCATTGGGATCTGGCTCTCCCACCAGAAGCGGCTCCAAGCATATGGCGTCCCTAGAATCGCCGCGTGGTCCTCTCCGACCGAACGATCAGGCGGCTGCTCGCCGAAGGGCGCATCGAGATCGAGCCGTACGACGAGGCGCTGCTCCAGCCGTCGAGCGTGGATGTGCGGGTGGACCGCTTCTTCCGGGTCTTCCACAACGCGCGGTACCCCTACATCGACGTCAAGGAGCCGCAGGAGGAGCTGACGGAGCTCGTGGAAATCGACGACGCGCGGCCGTTCATCCTCCACCCCGGCGAGTTCGTGCTCGGCTCGACGCTCGAACGGATTCAGCTTCCGGATGATCTCGTCGCGCGGTTGGAAGGGAAGTCGAGTCTCGGCAGGCTCGGGCTGCTGATCCACTCGACCGCCGGCTTCGTCGACCCGGGCTGGGACGGGCACGTGACGCTCGAGCTTTCGAACGTTGCGAACCTGCCCATCACGATCTACTACGGGATGAAGATCGGGCAGCTCTCGTTCGTGCAGCTCAGCGAGCCGGCAGAGCAGCCGTACGGGTCGGACGCGCTCGGCTCGAAGTACCAGGGCCAGCAGGGCCCCACGCCGAGCCGTTACTGGCAGAACTTCGAGACCTAGGCAACTCGGGCGCAGGCGAGCTGCAGCTGCGCCAGCAGGGGCTTCTGCACGGGACTCGTGAGCGACCAGCGCGCTGTTCGCCCGACAGCCGCTGCGCCGTTGAGCTCGACCCCAGCGGGCAAGGAATAGCCCGCCGCGAGCGCGAGCCAGCCGCTCGGGCAGACCCGGATGACGACCTGGCTGCCGCTGTGAAGGGGCACCGCGTCCGTCGCCAGGCTGACTTGAAGCTGCGCCGGGTGCCCGGCCGGGTGAACGACTGTCAGGCAGCTTGCGTAGAAGGACGCGTTTCGCGGCGCCGCGCCGGTGTTGGAGGCGGCGAACGTGAGGACGTGCAGGTCCTGCGTTTCCTGGCGGACGCTGAGGCCGCGTCCAAGGTCGAACCCGGCGGCGGCCGGAACGGTGCCGCTCGGGCAGGTGAAGCGGGCCTGCCGCTGGCCCGACGGCGCGACCCTCAGCGTCACGCGGCGCTTCGCGGCGAGCTTCAAATACGCCGTGTTGCTTCCGACGGCCCGCACCCGCCGGCAGGCGGCGGCCACGGTCACGCGCTGGTCGACGTCACTCGCGTTCGCGAGCGTGAACGCGAACTTGCGGAAGCTCAGGGGCCGGGCCTCGAGCTCGCGGATCCCTTCACCGGCCCTCGACGGCCCCGCGCTCACCGCGAAGTAGCCGGCCGGGCACGAGACCGCCACCGACCTCGCCGCACCGGCGGGAACCTTGACCGCGCGAAGCACGGTCCGGCCCACGACGACCTGTGAGGTCGCCGAAGCGACGACGATCAAAGCCGCCGCAGCGCACACCGCAATGAGCCACCTGCCTATTCCGCAGTCCTTTCTCCGCCGGAAACGTAATACACGTCGGCACTAGAATCGAGTGGTGATCCTCGTGACGGGCGGAACGGGGTTCGTCGGCCCGAAGGTCGTCCACGCGCTGCGCGAGCGGGATCTCCCAGTCCGGTGCCTCGTGCGGAAGCCGTCGTCCGCTGCAGCGGAGCCGCTGAGCGCCTGGGGTTGCGACCTCGTTCAGGGCGACGTCACGGACGCCGCAAGCCTGCGACGGGCAGCCGAGGGATGCGATGTCGTCGTCCATCTCGTCGCGATCCGCCAGGGCTCACGGGAGAAGTTCGAGCGCATCATGGAGCAGGCGACTCGCGACCTCGTCTCGGCGGCGAAGGAAGCTGGAGCTCGGCGCTTCGTCCTCATGAGCGCGCTGGGCACGAGCGAGGAGACGAAGGACCTCCTGCCCTACTACCACGCCAAGTGGGACATGGAGCAGACCGTCTCCGGGTCGGGGCTCGAGCACGTGATCTTCCGGCCGAGCTTCATCTTCGGTCGCGACGGGGGAATCCTCCCGACTTTCAGGCGACTTGCGCGGCTCGCGCCCGTGACGCCGATCATCGGCTCGGGGACGCAGCGGATCCAGCCGATCTGGATCGACGACGTCAGCGCTTACTTCGCGGAGGCCGTCCAGCGGCCGGACGCCGAGGGGATCTTCGAGCTCGGCGGCCCGGACGCGGTCAGCTGGAACGAATTCTGGGAGCGTCTGAAGCGCGTGCTCGGAGTGCGCCGGCCGAGCGTGCACATGCCGATGGCCCTGATGCGCGCGAACGCGATGCTCACCGAGCGGCTCCCGGGCGACATCCCGCTGACGCGCGATCTGCTGACGATGCTCGAGCACGGCGACAACACGGTCTCGAACGACGAAGCCGTGCGAACGTTTGCGCTGCCGCTCGTGCCGCTCGACGACCAGCTTCGCCGCGCCGCCTCCTGAAAAGAACAGGGGCCGCGCGAAGGCGGCCCCTGATTCCGGTTACCAGCGTTGAAGTGGTAGAGGCGCTTCCGGCCGGAGCCCTATGGTCTCCGGCGGCGCGATTCGCGAGCCCCCTACGCTGGCTAGGCGATTCCCCGTAGGTCTCGGGGACGCACCTCTACCCGCTGGTACCTCCACTGCCCGTACTTGAAGATTTCACTTCTCGGACCACCTCCTTTCCGCGGTTGCCCACACTGTAGCCGACGCTCAGGAGGGGTCGCGGAGGACCACCGAGAGCTCGAGACCGCGGTCGAGCGGGACGGTGACGCTCTCGAGGGTGGGGTCGGCCTGGCGTGCCTGCGAGTACGCCGCGAGCGGGTCGGCGTGCGAGAGCACGTTGTCGGCAACGATGACCGCAGCGGGCTCGAGCTTCGTCCGCGCGAGCTGGAAGAGCTCCTCGTACTGCTCCTTCTCCGCGTCCAGGAAAACCACGTCGAACACGTCGTCGATCGCGGGCAGCGCCTCGAATGCGTCGCCGGGAAGGAGCTCGGCCCAGTCCTCGAGGCCCGCTTCGGCGACGTTCTGCCGCCACGCCTCGACCTTGGCAGGGTCGTTCTCGAGCGAGAGGACGCGGCCGCCGAGGTAGCGCACGCCGGCCGCGAGCCAGATCGTGGAATAGCCGCGAGAGCCGCCGATCTCGAGCACCTCGCAGTCGGTCTGCGGAGCGACGAGGGAGAAGAGGAACTGCCCCGTGGTACGGGCGACCTGACGGGCGCGCTGCGCGCGGGCCACACCTTCCTGCCGCTCCCGGGCGTCCTCCTCCTCGAGGCGTGCGAGCACTGCGCGGGCGCGGTCGTCGAGCACTACGAAAGGTCGACCTTCACGAGCCCGTCATCGAC
>DATDFL010000174.1:0-6235 GCA_036522595.1 Gaiellaceae bacterium | reverse complement strand
CTTGTCCGGCTCGATCCCGAGCATGATCGCTGCGTCCCCGAACTGCAGGTCGAGGTCGAGCAGCAGCGCCCGCTTGCCCCAGTGCTTGGCGAGCGAGACGCCGAGGTTCGTCGCGGTCACGGTCTTGCCGGTGCCGCCCTTGGGCGAGAACACCGTCACGAGTCGGCCGTGCCGCTGCTGCGGCCCGGTGAGCCGCTTGCCGACGTGGCCGGCCTTGCGGATCGAGAAGACGACGTTGTCGGTCAGCTGCGGCAGGAGCAGGACGTCGGCGACGTCGTGCTCGAGCGCGTCCTCGAGCAGCTCGGGCGAGCCGTTCGAGGCGAGCAGGATGACGGGTGCCCGCGTGTGCTCGCGGATCGCCGCCAGCTCGTTCACGGGCAGGGTCGAGGCGCGCGACGCGTGCAGGACGACCTGCAGGTGCCCGCCGGTGAGCGTCGGAGCGGCCTCCGACACCTGGGACGACCACCCGACGAGCTCCACCTCGGGATGCGCTGCGAACGCATCCCGGAGGTCCGGCAGCCCGTCGCAGTCGCCTGTGACGTAGATGCGCACGACGTCCTTGCTGGTCTTGAGGGTTGTGTCGTTGGTCATGGTCATCTGGATCACCCCCCGTTATTGCTGGGGCTCTTGCTCTGGCCGAAGAGGAACGCGCGCTTTTCGGTCGAGGTCAGCCCGTCGGTGAGGACGCTGTACCAGGTGTCGACGTGGTCGGTGCTGTCCGCGTCATGGACGACCGGCCTGAGGGTCAGGTGCCAGCGGTCCGGCTTCGGCCCGTTGTCGTCGCTCGACGCGTCGCCGAGCAGCCACTGGATCTTCTGCGTCTGGTTGTCGGTGAGCGCGAGCATCGCCCAGGACTTCTGGCCGATGCTGTTCGTGAGCTTGCTGCCGACTGCGGGCGCAGCAGGAGCCTGCAGGACCTTGATGTTGCGAACAAAGACACGGCTGGCGCCGCTATTGCCGAGGATGACGCCGACGAAGTCGACGTGGTCGCCGGCCCTGAGCGTGCCCGCCAGCAGCTGAGTGGAGTCGCCCCACAGCTCGAACCCCCGCATCGTCCCCTTGAGCTGGGCGCGGACGCCGAGCTCGGCCTGCGAGCCGAAGCTCCGGGTCGTCACAACCTGGCCCTGGAGCGTCTTCTGGGTCGCCACCAGCCCGGCGAGCTGGTCGGGCTTGGTGATGGCCCCCGCGATGCGCTCACGCGCCTTCCGCGGAAGCTCCTCGGAGACCATCAGCTTCGCGGCCTCCTCTCCGGTGGTGCCTGGGCTGATGTCCCGCTTGGCAACGAGCACCGTCACGTGGTCCTCGCCTCGCTGGACGTGCCGCTTGTAGCTCGTCACGTAGAAGCTCGTGAGGAGTGCGGCCACGGCCGCCAGCGCGACCGCGATCAGGATGTTTCGTGCTCGATATGCCATGGCTCCTTTTCTTTCTCTGGTTCGGTGCTTCTGGGTTAGTTGACGAGTTCGACCTTGTGCGCGCCGAAATCAGGTCCGGGGTTGCCTCCACCGGCCTGGACCCCGTCGGCGATGTAGCGTGAGAAATAGCCGGTCAGTGTGCCGCTGCTGCCGCTCGTGTTGTAAGAGGTTATGACGAAGCCGACCCAGCCGATGATGTCGTACTGGGCGTTCGCTCCCGGCCCGGTCAGCAGCCGGTAGACGGGGAACAACACTTCCTTCCCGAGCACGGAATTGAGCGCGCTCAGGAACTGTGAGTTGTTGAAGTTCGCCGAGGGTGCGGAGTAGTACCTGCCGAGCGGCAGATACTGGTCGTCTCCGTACTGCAGCCAGTCGGCGAGCGTGCCGGCACCGACGTTCCCGTTCGGGTCGCTGTAGTTCAGGTTGATCAACCCGAAGGCGCCGGAACCGCTACCGCCTCCCGCCTGGTGCAGATCCTCGAGATCAAGAGTCGTGGTGACGCCGAAACTGGGGTTGCACGTCGGGTTCATCGAGGAGCCCTTGCAATTCAGCAGCGGGTGCTTGTAGTGGACGGTGATGGGCGCGACGTACCGCGCCTGTCCAATGACCTCTGATTTCGCGGTCGCAGTGGCGCCGGTTGTGACTGACCGGACGCCGAAGAGCTTCGAGAAGAAGCCCGGCGCGGGTCGGGAGACCTTCACCGTGATGCTGTCGTTGGTCGACTGGGACGTCGAGAACGTGATTGCGCCGCTTCCCAGGCCGCCGTTCTTCGATGCGAACTGTTGCGCCAGCGTCTTCGCGGTGGTGGTGTCCGGTAGCGACTGAGCTCCGGCGAGCGCGGCGGCGTCAGCAGTCGACTGCGTGGACCGCTTTGCCCGGTACCACGAGCCGACGTCCAGCACAAGTGCGGCCATCCCGAGCAGGACGACTAGAAAGACAAGGGTGATGACCGTTGATTGGCCTTTTTGGTTCTCAATTCTCATTCGACTCGCTCCGTAGTTGTGCTCGACAGTGAACCCGACTTGACGACCATCCCCAGCAAACTGATGTGGTAGGGATAGGTCGCGGTGACCTTTACGTCGGCGGCGGGTTGCCAGGTCGAGGTGACCGTCACGTTGAGATTCGATTGAGTCAGGTCGGTCGCTGAGTTGCGGACGGCTGTGACCACCGCGGAAGTGGGGTTCTGCAGTCGTCGCGCAACGGCTCCCTTTCGAGCGCCGGCGCGAGTCGCGTCAGTCAGCGTGACGTAATTGTTAAAGACGATTCCGAACTGGATCACCGCAAAGAGCAACAGCGCAAGGATCGGCAAAGCCAGCGCGAATTCGGTCAGCGACTGGCCACGCTCGGATCGAATCTCGATTTTGCGGCGACAGAGTTTCACGGGAGTTGTTTCCTTACTGCTGCGGTTTTTGGAGGGAATGGGCCCCTTCCGGAGAAGGGGCCCTTACCGAAAGAGCTTGGATCCGCCTTTACGGGAGGATGTTGGCCACGCTCTCAATGGCGCTCCGGACGTTGTCCGAAAGGAGCGTGATGGCACCGATCACGGCAAGCGTGATCACGGCGAGCACGACACCGTACTCAGCCATCGTCTGCCCCTCCTCGCGCCGGCGCAGAGAATCCGCGCTTGTCTGGATGAAGGTGAACAGCTTCAGCATGTGAGTCACCTCCCTTCTTGTGTCGACGCGCACGCCACTGCGTGCGACCTACCCACGGGAATGGTCGGGCGGAAGAACGTGCCTAGACCTGCGAAGAGCCTGTTGGTGCTGCGAGCGGTTCGTGCGGTCACGCGGGAGAAACCTCCGGATTCGTTCGGCGTGGCCGCGCCGCCCTTTTGGCTCAGATGCCGCGAACATCGTTCGTTCTGCGGGCCGCGCGTATCCCCCGTGTTGGGGATTTGTTAGGGACGTCCCTCAAACGGGGGAGAGCAGCCTGGTGCGATGACCGATATCGCTCCCAGTCCGTAAAGGCGTACAGCGGACCTCAATAGAGATCCGCGCCGAAGTGGCGGCCTCGGCGCCCGAATCAAATGGGAGCGACAAGGCAATGCCACGATCACTGACCAGGCGGCTCCTCCGCCATCTCTTCCTCGTCTCGCTGGCGAGTTGCATGCTGGCCGTCTTCAGCCGTGGCTGGGACGAATGGGACGAGAAGAACGCGAAGCCGGAGCCCGAGACCGCACCGAAGCAGCAAACGCCGCCCGCAGCCGAGCCCGCGCGCAAGCGCAGTCATGGCCGGCGGATGGCGACGACTCTCTCGTTCAGCATCCTCTTCTTCGCAGGCCTCGCGCTGTCCGCAGGCGCCGGCAACACCGTTCGTGCCCTGCTCGACGATGGCACTCCCGCCGCCACCGGCGCTACGGGCGCTACCGGCCCGACCGGCCTGGCCGGGGCGAAGGCTGCGCAGGCCACCGCGCAGGCGACCGCTCAGGCGCAGGCTGCACCGTCGGCCCAGGCGCTGGCGAAGCCCTCGACGCCCGCCGCGGCGACGGCCAAGCCCGCGACGACGCGCGTCGTCGTCTCGAACACGCCGACCGCGACCGCACGTGCGGTCAGCCAGGCGCCGTCCGCGGCGAAGCGGACCGTCGCGCGCGTGAACAACCGCGCGACGCGCACGCACAAGGCGCCTGCCAAGCGCTCGGCGCCGTTGCAGCCGCTCGACGCAGAGGCCAGCCTCCCTGGCGCGACCGTCTGGATCCACGGCCCGGCCGTCGATCCGACTCCGCCGGCAGCTCGCCTGCGGATCCAGTTCGCGCGCCAGCTCGTCTCGTACTCACGCCAGGCCGGCGTCGACTGGGCGCTCGTCCTCGCGGTGCTCCGCGCGGACGGCAACAACGGGCGCTCGCCTGCAACTCGCAACGAGCTCCGCTCGCTCTCGCTTCGGCTCGCGCGGTACGGCGGCCGGGCGAACGGGTGGGCCGCGGCGCTCTCAGTCTCGAGCCAGGCCACCTTCGCCGATCGCGTCGTGGCGCTTCGCCACTACTACCGCGCCGTCGGGATGGCCAGCCTCGTCCACGGCCTCCTCTCGCAGAAGCGGGATCTCGAGGACCGTGTCCTGCACGACCAGCGCGTGACGATCTATCCAGGCGGTCGCAGCGACATCGCGGCGCACAAGATCGACGTCCGTGTTCTGGCCACGATCCTCTACCTGGCGGACACGTTCCACCAGGTGACGGTCTCGTGCCTGCTCAGCGGGCACCGGCTGTACGCACGGCCGGGCGTCGTCTCGGCGCACATCTACGGCCGCGCGGCCGACATCGCCGCGCTCGGCGGGGTGTCGATCTTCGGACACCAGCAGCCGGGCGGCGTCACCGAGCAGGCCGTGCGCGCTCTGCTCCTGCTTCCCGGCGGGATGCTGCCCGCGCAGGTGATCTCCCTGCTCGGCCTCGGCGGGCCCTCGTTCCCGCTCGCCAACCACTACGACCACATTCACGTCGGGTACTGATGAGTCAGTTGCCCGTAGTTGCGCTGGCGAACGACGACGGAACCGTCGTCTGCGAGCGATGTCTCCTGGCGGAGACCTCGCTCGCTCGCCTGCGCGGCCTGCTCGGACGCAGCGGCCTCTCCTCGGGTGAGGGGCTGCTGCTCCGGCCTGCCGGCTCCGTGCACACGGCCTTCATGAAGTTCACGATCGACGTGGTGTTCTTCGATCGCGATCTCCGGGTGCTCAAGGTCGTTCCGGAGCTCGTGCCGTGGCGCACCGCAGGCTGTCGCGGCGCTCGGGCGGTGCTCGAGCTCGGCGCCGGGGAGGCGAACCGGCGCGGGATTCGCCCCGGCACCTCGCTGACCCAGGTCTGGCGCACGGGCACGGCTGCCTCGGGCGTGCAGCCCGCAGCCCGCCCGACTTAGAGGCCGGGCACGGCCTCTTTGGTCGGCGCCAGGTCGGCGCCTTAGTAACAGTCTGTTACTTGGCGTTTGACTAGAGAGGCCCGCGCGGGCCATGGTTTCGCGGTGGATCCGGCCTCGGTCAGCGCTGTCGCGGCTCGGGCGCGCACTGAGAACTTCCCTGTCGCGTCGCTGCTCTTCCCTCGGGCTGTCCGGCCGCACCTCCGCGCGATCTACGGCTTCGCACGGCTCGTGGACATCCTCGGCGACGAGTTCCTAGGCGAAAGGCTCGAAGCCCCGAGACGTTCGGCATCCCGGCTCAGTGCGTTAGCCGGAGGCGCGGGCAAAGCCAGCACCTCCTCTCAAACGACATCGACAAGCGATGTCGTGGGAGATCGCCTCGAGATCCTGGACGAGCTGGAACGAGAGGTCGACGCCTGCTACCAGGGCGAGCCCACCTGGGCGGTCATGCGTGTCCTCCAGCCGACGATCCGCGCGTGCGATCTCCCGAAGGAGCCCTTCCTGCGGCTGATCGAGGCGAACCGGATGGATCAGCGGATCACGCAGTACGCGACCTGGGCCGACCTGAAGCACTACTGCGTCCATTCGGCCGACCCGGTCGGGCGGCTGGTGCTCGGCGTGTTCGGCCGCTCCGAGCCGGAGCTCGTCGCGCTCTCGGACGACGTCTGCACCGGCCTACAGCTCGTGAACTTCCTCCAGGACGTGCCGCGCGACCTGGCACTGGGCCGGATCTACCTGCCCGCCGAGGACCGGGCCTGCTTCGGGGTCGTCAAGCTCGACCAGCCGAGCCCGATGCTCACGCGGCTGCTCTGGTACGAAGCCGAGCGCGCACGCACGCTGCTCGGCTCAGGTGAGGAGCTCGGGCGCCGGCTCGGCGGGCGCGTCGGACGCGCGGTCGCCGTGTTCGCGCGCGGCGGGCTCGCTGCGCTCGAGGCGCTCGAGAAGGCCGACTGGGACATCTTCAACGGCCGGCCGCGCCCC
>DATDFL010000173.1:0-2201 GCA_036522595.1 Gaiellaceae bacterium | reverse complement strand
GCGCCGGCCTTGTGATCCTGGGAGCGCCCGGTGGAGATCTTGTCGCCGAACGTGACCGCGCCGGCAGCCGTCGTCAGGGCAATAGCCAGAAGGAAGAGTGCGCGCGGCCGCAGAAGCCGCAGAAGTCGGAAACTCGCCACGCACGCACCATCGGCGGCAAACGCCGGAATCGGGGAAGGTTCCGGTATGAGACGGGTATGAGCACTGCAAAAATCCCCCTTCGGGGGGAGAGAATCGGCCAGCCAGGGGGCTCGAGATGACCTGCGTCCTCGTCGTCGACGACGAATCCGACATTCGCGGACTCCTGCACGAACTGCTCCATCGTGCGGGTCACGACGTGGTCGAGGCGCCCGATGGAAACGAGGCGCTGAAGCAGTTCTACGCCAACCAGCCCGATCTCGTCATCCTGGACGTGCAGATGCCGGGGTTGGACGGCTGGGGCGTCCTCGATCGGATCCGCGAGCTGAGCGATGTCCCGGTGATCATGCTGACGGCCCGCGCGGAAGAGCTCGACAAGGTCCGCGGCCTACGCGCCGGCGCAGACGACTACGTGACGAAGCCGTTTGGCCGCCAGGAGCTGCTGGCCCGGGTCGAGGCGCACCTGCGGCGCGGCCGCGACCGGCAGCAGGCGCCGCAGCACTACGCGGACGCGTTCGTCGAGGTCGACTTCACGCAGCGGGCGGTCCGCGCCGGCGGGGAGGAGGTCTCGCTGACGCCGCTGGAGTTCAGGCTGCTGACGGCATTCGTGCGCCACCCGAACCAGCTGCTGTCACATGACCAGCTCGTCGAGATGGCGTGGGGCGGGGCCGGCAGCGCCGAGCGCGACCAGGTGAAGCTCTACGTCGGCTACCTCCGCCGCAAGCTCGGCGAGCCGCCGGGCGGCGAGTCCCCGATCGAGACCGTCCGCGGTTTCGGCTACAGGTACCGCGCGGGCTAGCTACGCAGCGAGCGACGGGACTTCGGCTTCCTGCCGGGCCCCGAGCGGAAGCGAGACGCGCACCGTCGTGCCCGCGTTCTCCGCGCTGTCGATCTCGATCCGGCCCCCGTGCCGCTCGACGATCGCCTTCGTGATCGTCAGTCCGAGGCCCGTCCCCGGGATCGCGTTATGCGTCGCGGTCGAGCTGCGGAAGAACCGCTCGAAGAGATGCTCCTGCTCGTCGGCGGGGATCCCCACGCCGTCGTCCTCGACCTCGAGCACGGCCGTCCCGTTCTCCGCCCGCAGCCGCACCTCGACCCGCCCGCCGCTCTCCGTGAACTTGAGGCCGTTCGAGACGAGGTTGTCGAGCATCTGCGCGAGGCGGGCGCGGTCGCCCTCTAGCCTCGCCACGCGGTCGACCTTCGCGATCAGCTCCACTCCGCGCGAGTCGGCAACCGGCGAGGAGGTCTCGATGCACTCGTCGACGATCTTGCTCAGGTCGACCTGTCCGCGCTCGATGCGGAGCTTGCCCGCCTCGATCTGCGCGAGGAAGAGCAGGTCGCTGACGAGCTCCAGCAGCCGCTCGGAGTTCCGGTCGACGACCTCGAGGTACCGGCGGCGCTGCTCGTCGTTCGGCGTCTCGGCGTCGTCCTGGAGCAGCTCGATGTAGCCGCGAATCGACGTCAGCGGCGTGCGCAGCTCGTGGGAGACCAGCGACACGAACTCGTCCTTCAGCTTGTCGAGCTCGCGGAGCCGCTCGTTCTGCGCGGAGAGCAGCTGCTGAACGGCCTCCGCCTCGGTGCGCGCGGCGCGCTCGCCCTCGAGCAGCTTCCCTCGCTCCTCCGCGAGCTCGCGCAGGCGTCGGTTCCGCGTCTCGAGCTGCCGGGTCAGGCGGTTCATGATCGGGAGCAGCGTGATGAAGAGCGCCAGCAGGGTCACCGCGAGGATGAGCGCCAGGCGCAGGTGCGCGTCGCCCGTGCTGACCGCCACGGCGTTGTAGTCCTGGTCGAGGCCGATCACGCCGATCGGCTTGCCCGTGAAGGTCGCACGCACCGGCACGAGGATCTGCAGGACCTTGACGTGCCTCTGGCCGCGCCAGGTGTCGGTGTAGGTGACCCGGCGCGTGACGTCGCCGCGAAGCACAGCGGCGAGGACCTTGGGGTGGCGGGCCGCCTCGCCGATCCGCTCGTGGCGGGCCGAGTACGTGACCGTCCCGTCCGGCGAGACGAGGCCGCCGCCCACGACCCCCGGCACGACGATGTTCCGGCGGAAGAGCGCGTCGAGC
>DATDFL010000172.1:0-30712 GCA_036522595.1 Gaiellaceae bacterium | reverse complement strand
CCCGCCACGAGTGAGGTCAGGAGGCCGGAACCGCCGGCGCTTCGACGCGCTCCGGGCGAGCTTCGCCCTCCGTAGGTGGCTCGAGGTGCGGCAGCCACTCGAGCCAGGTCGGCAGGTACCAGTTCCAGTCGCCGAGCAGCTTCATCGAAGCCGGCAGCAGCACGGCGCGGATGATCGTCGCGTCGATCAGGACGGCCGCCGCCAGACCGATGCCCATCTCCTTCATGTCGAGGATCGGCATCAGCGCGAACACCGCGAATACGCCGACCATCACGAGCGCAGCGCTCGTCACGACTCCCGCAGTCGCGCTGATCCCGTGCTCGACCGCTTCCCCGGTCGACATGCCGCGGTCGCGGGCCTCCCGTACGCGGGTCAGGATGAAGACGTGGTAGTCCATCGAGAGCCCGAACAGGATCACGAACAGGAAGATCGGCAGCCAAAACGCGATGCCGCCGTTGGAGGTGAAGTTGAACACGCTCTCGCCCCAGCCGTACTGGAAGACGGCGATCAACACGCCGTACGCCGCCGCGACTGACAGCAGGTTGAGCATGATCGCCTTCAGCGCAATCACGATCGAGCGGAACGTGACAAGGAGCAGTCCGAAGGCGAAGATCAGGACGAACCCGAACACGATCGGCGCCTTGCTCTTCAGCAGCGAGTTCTGATCCACCGATTGCGCCGTGTTGCCGGTTACGGCGAAGGTCGCGCCCGGAACCTGGCCGACCGTGGCCGGCAGGATGTCGTCGCGCAACGTCTTGAGTGCCGTGTTCGAGACATCGTCGACACCGTTGCCGACGAGCGGAATCGTCACGCGGGCGACGTCGTGAGACGGGTTGACGTCGACCTCGATCGGCTTCAGCGCCTGTCCGGTCGCCAGCGCTCGCGTCCTGAGCTCCGCGATTGCTTGCTTAGTCGCAGGCGAGTCGGTGTTCGCCTCGATCGCCACGATCGCGGGAGCGGCGACGCCGTTCGAGAAGTTGCTCTCGATGCGCTGGATCGTCGGGACGGTCGGTGCGCTCTTCGGCAGCGCCTCCAGGCCGCTCTGCGCGGTGTGTAGGTGGAACGCCGGCAGCGCGAGCAGGATCAGCAACCCGCCTGCCAGCGCCGCTGCCGCAAGCGGATGCGCGAGGGTCGGCCGGAGGATCGCCTTCCAGACCCGGCTCCCCTCAGCATCATTTCGGAAGCGGTGCACGATCGGGATCCGCCCCTTGTCCACCCGCGGGCCGAGCTTCGACAGCAGGGCCGGGAGCACGGTCAGCGAGCCGAGCATCGCAACGCCCACGACGATCATCGTCGCGATTCCGAACGAGAGGTAGGTCTTGTCGCCGGAGAAGAACAGGCCGGCCATCGCAATCAGCACCGTGAAGCCGGAGATGAGCACCGACCGGCCCGAGGTCGCGGCCGCTGCTGCGAGCGCGGCCGACGGCTCGCGGCCGGCGGCACGCTCCTCACGCCAGCGCTTGATGTAGAAGAGCGAGTAGTCGACGCCCACGGCGAGGCCGATCAACAGGATGACGGCGTTGACGTTCGAGTCGGCCGGTACGAGGTGGCTCGTGACCGCCACCAGGCCGATCGTGCCGAGAACCCCCGACAGGGCGAGCAGGACCGGGATCCCGACCGCGACCAGCGATCCCAGCACGATCAGGAGGACGCCGATCGTGATCGGGATCGAACGCTCACCCGCCAGCTTGAGCTGATCGAGGAACATCTGGTTGAGCCCCTTGTCGGAACTGACTCCGGCGTGGCCCACGAAGAAGTCGGGATGTTGCTTCCCCACCTTGTCGGTGGCTGCCGAGAGCGCGTCGATGTTGTCCTGGGCCAGGTCGGCGTCGCCCTTCATCTCCCACTGAACCAGCGCCGCGTGCCGATCGTCGCTGATCAGGCTCCCGCGCTTGGGGCCATAGGGGGAGTCGAGCTGTTTGATCGTGGGGCTCGACTTGACCGAAGCGATCACGTCGGCCACGGTTGACCGAAAGGCCGGGTCGTCGGCCGTTTGGCTCGCGCTCTGGACGAGCACGAACTCCTCCTGCGGCCGCCGCTCGGGAAAGGCCTTCTTGAGGATCTGGTCGGCCCTGTGCGACTGGCCGACGCCTGCGTCATTGATGTCGATCTGCTTGAAGCCGACAACCATGTTCCCGAACGCGAAGAAGACGACCACGCAGGCGATCCAGCCGAACACGGCGGTTTTCCAGTGACGCGCGCTCCAGCCGCCCATGCGGCCCGCGATGTTCATCGCGCGCTGCATTTGCTTCTCGCAGAGCTCCATTGACTTGTGGTGCGAGGAGGGCTGCGGTTCCGGCCCGTCCTGAATGACCCGGCTTTTCATCTCGACTCCCTTCGTCTTGCTGTCCAGACGACCGTCTCAGGCGGCCGCGAGCGGCATAAGCCGGGAGACGCGTGAGTCGGGGGGCGGGTTTCTGGTGTCTTAGCTGCGGAGGAACGTCAGAACCGCAAGGACGCGGCGCGACTCGCTGCCGGTCGACGGCAGGCCGAGCTTCGTGAAGATGGTCGAGACGTACTTCTCCACGGCGCGCAGGGTGATGACGAGCTTGTTCGCGATGCCCTGGTTCGACGCGCCGCTCGCCATCAGCTCGAGCACCTCGCGCTCTCGCGGCGTCAGCTCGACGAGTGGATCGTCGGGACGTTCCTTCGAAACGAGGGTCGAGACGATGATCGGGTCGAGCGCGGAGCCGCCGTCGGCGACGCGTCTGAGCGCGTCGACGAACTCGTCGACGTCGCTGATCCGGTCCTTGAGGAGGTAGCCGACGCCCTCGGCCGAGTCCGCCAGGAGGGTCAGTGCGAGACCGAGCTCGACGTACTGCGAGAGCACGAGGACGGCGACGCCTGGGTGCCGCTCGCGGATCGCGAGCGCGGCTTGCAGTCCCTCGTCGTTGTGCGTCGGGGGCAGGCGGATGTCGACGATCGCCACGTCCGGTGAGTAGCTGTGCACCTTCAGGAGCAGGTCGTCGGCATCGGAGCACTGGGCGACGACCTCGATGCCTGCGTCGTCGAGGAGCCGCGCAAGGCCCTCGCGCAGCAGGACGCTGTCCTCGGCAATCGCTACGCGCACGGGATCTCCGCCTGCACGCGCGTGCCGCCGCCGAGAGGCGTCCACACTCGCAGGCGGCCACCGAGCGCCTCGACGCGGTCGGCGAGACCGCGCAAGCCCGAGCCCTGCTCGGTGTCGGCGCCACCCACGCCGTCGTCCACGACCTCGACGACGAGGCCGCCCGCCGTTCGGGCGAGAGACACGTCCACGACGCTGGCCCGCGCATGCTTGGCGACGTTCGCCAGGCTCTCGGACACGACGTAGTAGGCCGACACCTCCACGAGGTCGGGAAGCCGCCCGACGTCGAGGCGCAGGCGAACCGGAAGCGGAGCCCTGGCGGCCAGAGACTCTACGGCGACCGTGAGGCCGTGCCCGCTGAGCACCGCCGGGTGAAGGCCGCGCGCCACGTCCCGCAGCTCTTCGAGCGACTGTGCGATCTCCCGCCGAGCCGCATTCAGCTGGGCCGTCACGTGTGGGTCGTCCGCCACCTTCCGCTCGAGCAAGCTGAGCCGGAGGGACAGTGCGATCAATCGCTGTTGCGCGCCGTCGTGCAGGTTGCGCTCGAGCCGTTGCCGCTCCTTCTGGCCCGCT
This sequence comes from Gaiellaceae bacterium, assembly GCA_036522595.1. GTDB lineage: Bacteria > Actinomycetota > Thermoleophilia > Gaiellales > Gaiellaceae > AC-32. The sequence continues at coordinate 27,072 of DATDFL010000172.1, read as the reverse complement.
TCGATGACGCGTGCGCGCGAGCCCTGCAGCTCGTTCAAGCCCGCGCGCAGCTCGGCCTGCAGCCGGGCGTTCTCGACTGCGATTCCCGCCGCCGCGGTGACTGCGCCGAGGAGCTCCTGCTCGTCGTTCAGCGACGAGTCGTGCAGCAGCGCCCCGACACGCTTGCCCTCCCATTCGATCACCGTCGTCGCTCGCCCACGCCCCAGCTCAGCCACTTGGACGGCTTGCCCATCGACATCCGCATAGGTGTCGTACTCGGGCAACCAGTACACGAGCTCCAGCGACGGATCCCGGAGCGTTCGTGCGAGCGCGTTCCGCAGATCTGCCGGCGCCAGCTCTCTGGGCAGCTCGACCATCAGGTCGGCGAGGGCGGAACGCGCCAGACGAGCGTGCAGGAGCCCGGTCAGGAAGACGATCGGCCCTAGCGCTACGGCCGCGAACGTCGCCCACCGGATCTGCGCCGTCCAGGGGCCTCCGTAGGCGACGGAGAGGAAGAGGAACGCCATCATCACGAGCGCGATCGCAAACGCGTCCACGATCAGGACGACCGGTCGGCGTCGGGGCCGCCCACCCTCCCACCGGCGCGCGGCAAGCAGGCCGACCCCGACCAGACAACAAACGCTGATGATCGTCAGCTGAACGTTTCGAACGACCTCGCCCGCGGCCAGATCCGTGTGCCCCTCGAGCAGGTTGTTGGCACCGAACCCGCCGAAGTACATTCGCGTCAGCTCCAGCGTCACCGCGGTCACGTACGCGATGCCGAGGAGGACGCGCTCGGCGCGGGCCTTCAGGCGGCCGTCCGGAAATGCCAAATACACGTGCAGGAAAAGCACGGGCGGCAGAAAGTCGAGGGCCTGTCCGAGCGTGTGTGGAACCGCGTGCCTGGACCAGACGAGCGTGGCCAGGAAGTTCATGAAGCCGGCGGTGATCATGAGCGGGCCGAAGCGGGTGTCGGGGCGCCGCCGCCACGCGAACAGTCCGCATGTCACGTACGAGAGCGTCATCAAGGCCGTCAGCACGGCGATGACCAGGGGCTCGCCCATCTCGACGCCGACCCCCTCGCCGATTACGGCGAGCGCGAACGACGTTGCAGCGCCGACCCCACCGCAGATCGCGATCGTCCATGACAGCCATGGCCCCGGTGGAACACGGGCGGTGACGGCGTCTAATCGAGGTGCGAACGCGGAAGCGGTCACCTGCCTCCCTTCTCCTGGCCTTTCGACCCTAGCGCCGCGCCCTGCGGAAAGCGAGCTTTTGGTGTGTAACCCGAACCTCACTCCACCTGAACACCCCGTAGCTGGAGGCTCGCCGGCATGGAAGCGTGGAGCCGTGACAATCGCAGCGAGTGACCTCGTCGAACGACAAGGCGTCCTGGAGCGCATTCGCGCGGCGCGGCTCGAGTCGAAGCTCGCCGCGGCCGGGCTGCTCGCGGTTGGCCTGCATGTTCTCGACGACAACTTCATCCAGCGCGAGCCCGGAACGGGTGTTGCGGATCACCTGATCAGCGGCCTGGTGCCCGTCGCGGCCGTGGTCGCCGTAGGGCTGCTCGGTCCGCGTCTGCGCGCGGGGCTGCGAGCTGGGCTCCTGGTCGTCCTAGGTCTGCTCGGAATCGTCATCGGCGCCGTCGAGCCCGCGTACTACGGTCCGAAGGAAGGGCTCTCGGGCGACGACTACAGCGCCCTGCTTGCCGCGGCCGGCGGTGTCCTCCTCCTGGCTCTGGGTCTCGCCACGGCCTGGCGTGCCCGCCGGCTCGACGAGTCGCTCCACCGACGGTACATCCGGCGAGGACTGATCGCTGTCGGCGCCGCGGCAGTGGTGGTCTTCGTGCTGTTTCCGTTCTCGCTCTCCTATGGGTTCACCCATGTCGCCCGCACCACCACGGCGCACGGGGATCTCGGCGCGCCGTACGAGGCTGTCGCGTTCCAGGCGAGCGACGGGTTGACGCTCAAGGGCTGGTTCGTGCCCTCGCGGAACGGCGCGGCCGTGATCGTCTATCCCGGGAAGAAGGGGACGCAGAAGCACGCGCGTATGCTCGTGCGACACGGGTACGGCGTGCTCGTCTTCGACCGTCGAGGTGAAGGCGAGAGCGAGGGCGACCCGAACGCCTTGGGCTGGGCCTTCGACCGCGACCTGAAGGGCGCGATCGGATACCTGCGTCGCCGTGCGGATATCGAGCCCAACCGCATCGGAGGCCTTGGCCTCTCGGTCGGCGGCGAAGCCCTTCTGCAGGCGGCCGCCGAAACCAAAGATCTGAAGGCTGTCGTCTCCGACGGCGCCGGGGCGCGCTCAGTCCGCGAAGACATCGTCCACATGAGGTCCGGGAAAGTGCCGGAGATCGTTGTTTCCTCGGTCATCACTGCCGGGACCGCATTGTTTTCCAACCAGCTTCCGCCTCCCAACCTGAAGGAGCTCTCCGGCCGCATCACGTCGACGCCCGTGTTCTTCATCTACGCCGTGCACGGGGCCGGCGGCGAGGAGAACAACCCCGAGTACTACGCCGCAGCGCGTGGGCCGAAGCAGATCTGGAAGATCGACACGTCGCACACGCACGGCCTCACCGCTCGGCCGCGGGAGTACGAGCGGCGCGTGGTCGGCTTCTTCGACCGGACGCTCCTCGGCTAACCGGAAACCGCGGCCATGCCTTCGACGTCTCACTTCACGTGAGGGGATTGTTCGGAGCGTTCGCGGTGGTCGTCCTGGTCGGCTGGAGTGACGGTGTGCACGCGCGGCCCGACTCGCTGGTCCTCGTCAATGCGGCGAGGAATGCCGTTGTCGCCCGCATTCCTCTGGGAGCGGAGCCGCTGCGGGTCTCGTTCGGCGACGGGAAGTTCTGGGTCGTCGCGCCCGGCGCGCGCACCGTGTTCAGCGTCAGTCCGCGAACCCGCAAGGTCCGGGCGATCAAGCTCGGCCAGGAGCCGTTCGATGCCGCAACCGGCGGCGGAGCGCTCTGGGTCGCGGATCACGACAGCCGGAGGATCCTGCGCGTCGACCTCGAGACCGGCGCCGTCACGCGCTCGCGGGACTTCGGCAGCCCCGAGCTGGCGATCGCCTACGGCTTCGGCGCGGTCTGGGTCGTGAACGCGAACGCCACGCTGCTTCGGCTCGACCCGTCGACGCTCGAGATGACCGGGACGCTCGAGGGCGTTGCCACCTCCTACGAAGGCTACGAGCCGAAGATCGCAATCGGGGACCACGTGCTCTGGGTCTCGGACGCGCTCAACCACGCCGTCGCCAGCGTCGATCCCGCGCAACTGCAGGTGACCTACCGGCGCGCCCTTGCCGGTGACGGCATCTCGATCGGCGCTGGGGCAGTCTGGTCTGGCGATGCCCAGCGGTTCGTCTGGCGCTTTGCCGACGGCCGGGCACAGCGCGTGAACGCGGGAGCCGGCCCGATCGACGTTGCGGCCGGCAAGCGCTCGGTCTGGGCGGTGAACTGGCGCGGCCACACGCTCGTCCGCATCGGCCCGGCGCGCCTTCGGGTGGTCAAGAGGCTCCAGCTGGGCCGCGAGCCCGTCGCCGTGGCCCTCGGCGGCGGCTACGTCGGCGTCGTCGTCAAGTAGACGCGGGTCTTGCCTGATCGTGCAGGAATGCGCACAATGAGCGCGCATCTCCAGGCATCGCCCGATTCCCTTGGAGGACGCTGTGGCCAAGAAGGTCATGAACCCCCCGGTCAAGACTCGACGGGACGGCGCTTCGACGGCAGAGGCCGACGGCGCGGCTACGCGCGAGGTCCTCGTTGCCGACATCATCATCAAGTACGCCCCCGACCCGGTGTTCGTCTCCGACCTCGAGGGCAAGATCCTCCAGGCCAACGACGCCGTCTCGCAGCTGCTGGGCTTCCGGCAGGACGAAGTCGTCGAGCAGTCGCTCTCGCGCTTCATCAGCGAAGAGGAGACGCGCGAGTTCACCGCGGCGCTCCGCGAGGTCGTCGAGCGCGGCGTCACCCGTAACGCGCGGCTCAACCCGCGCTCGGCCACGGGCGAGGTGATCCCGACCTCCCTCAACGCGTCGGCCCTGCGCGACAGCGACGGGAACGTGATCGGCGCGATCGGCGTGCTCAGGGACATGCGCGAGCTCGACAAGGCCCGCGCCTACGCCGAGTCGCTGATCAAGAACGCTCCCGACCCGGTGTTCGTCTCCGACCTCGAAGGCAAGATCCTCGAGGCCAACGACGCCGTCTCGGAGCTGCTGGGCTTCCGCCGCGACGAGGTCGTCGAGCAGTCGCTCTCGCGCTTCATCAGCGAAGAGGAGACGCGCGAGTTCACCGCAGCCCTGCGTGAGGTCGTCGAGCGAGGCGTCACCCGAAACGCGGTCCTGAACCCTCGCGCGGCGACCGGCGAGGTGATCCCGACGACGCTGAACGCCTCGGCGCTGCGAGACTCGGACGGCAACGTGATCGGCGCGATCGGCGTGCTCAGGGACATGCGCGAGCTCGACAAGGCCCGCGCCTACGCCGAGTCGCTGATCAAGAACGCGCCCGACCCGGTGTTCGTCTCCGACCTCGAAGGCAAGATCCTCGAGGCCAACGACGCCGTCTCGGAGCTGCTGGGCTTCCGTCGCGACGAGGTGGTCGAGCAGTCGCTCTCGCGCTTCATCAGCGAAGAGGAGACGCGCGAGTTCACCGCAGCCCTGCGTGAGGTCGTCGAGCGGGGCGCGACCCGCAACGCGCGCCTCAACCCGCGCGCCGCAACCGGGGAGGTGATCCCGACCTCCCTCAATGCGTCGGCCCTGCGCGACAGCGACGGGAACGTGATCGGCGCGATCGGCGTGCTCAGAGACATGCGCGCCTACGAAGCGGTCGTCCGTGACCTCGAGGAGTCGAAGACCGAGCTGCAGGAGAAGATCCTCGACCTCGAGAAGTTCGAGGAAGTCGTGGTCGGCCGCGAGCTGAAGATGATCGCGCTCGAGAAGGAGCTCGAACAGGTGCAGATCGAAAACCAGAAGCTCAGGCGGGAGCGCGCCTCAGGCTGATGGCCGCCCGGGACACGCAGGTCGAACTCGACGCAGCCGCCCTGCGTGAGGAAATCGCCCGCCTCCAGCAGCGGGTCGCGCAGGCGGAGGAGCGCCGCCGAGCGCTCGTCCACATCATGGGCGACCTCAACGAGTCGAACCGCAAGCTGGGCGAGCAGCGCAAGGCGATGCTCCACATCCTCAAGGATTCGCACCAGTCCAACCTGAGGCTCGCCGACAGCCGCAAGGCGATGATCCACATCATGGGCGACCTGCGTGAGACCACGCAGGAAATGGAGCGCCGCGAGCAGGAGCTGCGCGAGAAGCAGGAGCAGCTCGTCCAGGCCGGCAAGCTGGCGACGCTCGGCGAGCTGACGACCGGCGTCGCGCACGAGCTCAACAACCCGCTCAACAACATCGGCCTCTTCATCGGGAACGCCCTCGACCAGATGCACCTCGACAGCTACGACGAGGCCGCCGTGCAGGCCGAGCTCGAGAACGCGATGGAGCAGGTGCGGAAGGCGACCGCGATCATCTCGCACCTGCGGACGTTCGGCCGCCCGGCTCCGGTCTCGCTCGAGGAGGTCGACGTCGACGAGGTGATCGAGCGCTCGCTCTCGCTGATGCAGGAGCAGCTGCGCCTGCGGGCGATCGACGTCGAGCTCGACCTCTGCGCCGAGGAGTTGATCGTCTACGGCAACGCGATCCAGCTCGAGCAGGTCTTCATCAACCTGCTCACGAACGCACGCGATGCGCTCGCGGAGTCGCGCGGCAAGACGATTCGCATCGGCACGAGCCGCGAGGGCGACCTGATCAAGATCCGCTTCGCCGACACGGGCTCCGGGATCCCGCCCGAGGTCGAACAGCGCATCTTCGACCCGTTCTTCACGACGAAAGAGGTCGGCACCGGCACCGGGCTCGGGCTCTCGATCACCTACAGCATCGTCAAGGAGCACGGCGGCCGGATCTCGGTCGAGCCGGGCAGCCGCCGTGGCGCGAGCTTCCTGATCGAGCTGCCCTTCATGACCGAGCCGCCGCCGAAGGAGCCCCTTCTCTGAGCGGCCACATCCTCATCGTTGACGACGACCGGGCGCTGCTCGAGGCGCTCCCGCGCGCGCTCAAGCTGCGGCTCGACGGCATCGTGATCGACACCTCCGACAACGCAGCGGAGGCGCTCGAACGCATCGAGCAGACCGACTACGACGCGATCGTCAGCGATATCAAGATGCCCGGGCTCGACGGGCTTGAAGTTCTTGCCGAGATCAAGAAGCTGCGCCCGAAGACTCCGACGCTCCTGATCACGGGCCACGGCGAGCACGACCTCGCAGTGCAGGCCCTGCGCGGCGGCGCGTACGACTTCGTCCAGAAGCCGATCGACCGCGACTACTTCGTCGCCTCGCTCGAGCGCGCGATGGAGCTGCGGGGGCTCGAGCGGCGCGTCGACGAGCAGCGGCTCGCGCTGGAGCGGCACGCGCGCGTCCTCGAGCACGTGGACGACGGGATCTTCCTGGTCGACGACGACGGCTTCGTCCAGCACTGGAACCCGGCCGCCGCGACGGTCACGGGGATCGGCCCGGAGGATGCGCTCGGCCGCAGGATCGAGGCGGTGCTCACGGCGTGGCCCACCGTCGCAGGCCTGATCCCGGTCGCGGGAGGCCCCGATCCCGGCGACCCGGCCGCCTCGAAGACGCTCCCGCTGGAGCTCGGCGGCAAGGAGCTCTGGCTCGCCATCTCGGGAGTGCGCTTCATCGACGGCGTCGTCTACGCGTTCCGGAACGTCACGGAGCAGCGCGCGCTCGACGAGCTCAAGGGCGAGTTCGTGGCGACGGTCTCCCACGAGCTGCGCACGCCGCTGGCCGCGATCTACGGCTCGGCCCAGACGCTGCAGCGCGAGGACCTCGTGCTCGACCAGGAAACCCGGGGCCGGCTGCTCGAGGTGATCACGACCGAGTCGGAGCGCCTGACGCGGATCGCCGGCGACATCCTGCTGGCGAACACGCTCGCGTCCGGCCGCCTGCGCCTCGACCACCGGACCGTCGACGTGGCGTCGCTCGCGGTCGACGTCGTCGAGGAAGTTCGGGCGGCGTTCGCGGAGCGCGGCGACATCGCGATCGACCTCGTCGGGGCTGAGGGCGTCGGGGAGATCGTCGCGGACGCCGACCGTCTGCGCCAGATCCTGATCAACCTTCTCGACAACGCGGTCAAGTACTCACCCGACGGCGGCTCCGTGCGGCTCGAGCTCGAGGCCCGTGCCAACGGGATCCGCTTCGCCGTCAGCGACCAGGGGATGGGGATCCCGTCCTCCGAACAGCAGCAGATCTTCGGCAAGTTCTACCGGGTCGACCCGGCGCTCAGCCGCGGCGTCCGTGGCACCGGCCTCGGCCTGTACATCTGCCGCGAGCTCGCCCGGCGGATGCAGGGCCATGTCTGGGTCGAGTCGCGCGAGGGCGAGGGCTCGACGTTCTACGTCGACCTTCCGGTCGTCCGACCCGTCGAACAAAGCGAGAAGGCGGCCGTCGTAACCTAGAGCCATGAGGATCGGGGCAGGGGTCGCCGCAGTTGTCTTGCTCGCGCTTGTCAGTGCGCCGCATGCGGCCGCCGGCGCGACGTTCACCGTCACGCGGCTGGACGACCCGGCTCCGGACGGCTGCCTGCCGATGGACTGCTCGCTCCGCGAGGCCGTGCTCGCCGCCAACGCCGATCCTGACAGCGACGCAATTTTGCTCCCTGCCGGGCACCTTCGACTCACGATCCCCGGGCCCGGGGAAGACGCAGCGGCCACGGGAGACCTCGACCTGGCGCACAACGTGACGATCACAGGCGTCGGAGCGCGCCTCACCGCGATCGACGCGCAGGGAGTCGACCGCGTCTTCGACGTCGCCAGCGGCGTCACCGCCGAGATCGACGACGTCGCGGTCACCGGAGGCCAGACCCCTCAGGGCGGCGCAGGCGTTCGAAACGCCGGCCTTCTCATGCTGCTCCGCGACACGATCAACGGCAACGCCGCGACCGGCGACGGAGGTGGGATCGCATCGTCCGGCAGGCTGACGCTGACGCAGTCCACCGTGAGCGGCAATCACGCCCTGAACGGCGGAGGCCTGGACTTGTCGGGTGACGCTGCCCTGCGAAGCAGCACGGTGAGCGGCAACGTCGCCGGAGCGCCCGGGTCGACGGGGAGCGGCGGCGGGATCCACACGGCCGGTCCCGGAAGTTTCATGCTCGTGAGCGCGACGATCGCGGACAACCAGGCGTTCAACCCGCTGCTCGCGGGAGGCGGAATCGACGGGTCGGCACCAACCGTCACCGACAGTGTCATCGCGGGCAACGTCGCCTACCTCGTCGACCAGAGCATGGGCGGCCCCAGCAACTGCGCGCAGCCGGTCGACTCGGCGGGGTACAACCTCTCGGACGGAAGCGATTGCGGGCTCTCGGGCAACGGCGACCAGCAGGGCGTTCCCGCCGAGCTTGGCCCGCTCGCCGACAACGGCGGCTCGACCGACACCGAGGCGCCTCTTCCTGGGAGCCCCGCGATCGACACCGGTGGCCCATGTGCCGCGCAGGATCAGCGCGGGGTCTCGAGCCCACGCGGTCTTGCGTGCGACAAAGGCGCCTACGAAGTCGCGTCGCCGCTCGTGACGAGCTCGGCTGCGACCTCGGTCGGCTTCACGACCGCGACCATGACGGGTACGGTCGACCCCAGCCTCCGCGAGACTACCGCCTGGTTCGAATACGGCCGGACCGCCGAATACGGCTCGACGACGCCGGTGCGCTACGTCGGAGCGGGGAACGGCGCGATGTCCTTCACCGAGCCGCTCGCCGGCCTGCGGCAGGGCGCCACGTACCATTACCGGCTCGTCGCCGCGAACGCCGAGGGCCGCACCGTAGGCGCCGATCAGTCCTTCACGACGATGGACCGCCAGAAGCCGGTGCTGTCCCTGCTGCGCATCGTCCCCGGTCTCTTCCATCGCAAGAACGGCGTGACGTTCTCCTTCACGCTCTCCGAGAACGCGACGGTGACGCTCCGCTTCGACCACGTGCTTCGCGGCGTGAGGAGCCGCAAGCGCTGCGTCAAGATCACACGACGGAACCGCCGCCACCGGCCGTGCACGCGGTACCTGCCGGTCGCGGGCAGCGTGGTCCTGACCGGGACGGAGGGCAAGAACTCGACGCACTTCGACGCGAAGGTCGGCGAGAAGCTCCTGACCTTCGGGGCGTACCGGCTTCGCGCAACGCCGCGCGACGCCACGGGCAACGTTGGCAAGACCGTCCTCGCCGCCTTTCGCGTGCTTCGCTAGCGTCAGAGCGTGGCCATTCGGGTCGGGACCTGCTCGTGGGCGGACGAGTCGCTCTCGAAGTACTTCTATCCGCCGAAGGTGAAGGGCGCCGAGGAGCGTCTCCGCTACTACACCGACCGCTTCGACACGGTCGAGGCGAACTCGACCTACTACCGGCTGCCCGACCGCGAGCTGGTGCAGAAGTGGGCCGACCGCACCCCGGAGGGCTTCGTCATGCACGTGAAGGCCTTCGGCGTGATGACGCGCCACCCGGTCAAGGTCGAGCAGCTGCCGACCGACCTGCGCGAGGACGCGCCGCTCGACGAGCGCGGCCGCGTCGACCGTCCGCCGCGCGAGTTTCGCGCCGAGATCTTCCGCCGCTTCCATGACGCGCTCGTGCCGCTGCGCGAGACCGGCAAGCTTGGCGGAATCCTGATGCAGTTCCCGCCTTATGTCGTGCCGCGGCCGGCCGCATGGGACTACCTCGAGTGGGCGCAGGGGCAGCTCGGCGGCGACGAGATGCTCGTCGAGTTCCGGCACGGAAGCTGGCTCGACGACGAGCACCGCGACGAGACGCTCGCGTTCCTCGAGCGCCACGGGATGACCTACGTGATCGTCGACGCCCCGCGCACCGGGGGCGCGAACGTCCTCCCCACGGTCATCTCGACGACGAGCCGGACCGCCTACATTCGCTTCCACGGCCGCAACGCCGATACCTGGAACAAGCGGGTTCGCAGCGCTGCCGAGCGGTTCGACTACCTCTACTCCGAGGACGAGCTACAGAAGTGGGTCGAGCCGCTCCAAGAGCTCGCGGGAAAGTCCCAGACCGTGTACGCGATGTTCAACAACAACGGCCGCTCCACCGCCGGCGGGGAGACGATCGCGCAGGCGCCGGTGAACGCGCAGATGCTGCAGGGACTGCTCGAGAAGGCGAACGTTCCGGCAGGCTAGCCCGCATCGCCGTCGTTCTCCGGCACGAGCCAGAAGATCTCCGCCGCGACGTCCGGGTCGATCCCCACCTGCGACAGGAACGCGAAGACCTTCCTGCCGGTCAGCTCCTCGACCGCCGCTGTGAAGCGCGGTCGCATCGCCTCCTGAAACTCGTTTCGCGCCAGGTGGACGGCGTCGAACTTGCCGGCGTCGATCAACGTTCGCTCCGCCTTGGTGTAGATGCCCTCCATGAAGCAGACCAGGTAATTCTCCTGCATGATCGTGCGGCCGCGCGTTGCGCCGCGGCCGTAGAACTCGTGGTGTAAACGGACGATGCTGTTCGTCACCTCGAGCAGCGCCCTACCTCGATCGTTCGGAGCCGCCATAGGGGCTCCCCTCTGCCGCTTCTGGGCTTGGCACCCGTAAGGACTGAGAAGCGACAAAGCCGGACCCAGCGGGCGTCTTGAGACGGAAGTCTAGCCTGTCTCAGCGCGCGCCGTTCGAGCGCACACCGGCTATCATGTTGACCCCGGCACCCGCATCTGCACGGTGTGAGGGCCGGCTTCCTGAGAGGGAGCCACTGAGCCGGCGCGGCTCGGCGCGAAACCTCCGAAGGGCTAATCAAGTCCATGCCAGACCGGAGGTTTCATCGTGAGCGGCCAAGAAGAGCTGAGAGAGCCCCAACGGGAAACTGAAATACGGCGAGAGCCCGCCGGTCGCTTCGTCAGCGTCCTCTCGGTCACGGGGCCGCTCGAGAACGGGTCGTCGGAGCAGCTTGGAACCGAGCTTGCCGAGCCCGGGCTCGCCTCGACGCACGTTGTCGTCGATCTGACCGAAGCAGTCCTCTACGACTCGTCGTTGTTGCTCCTGCTCGACCGTGAATCACGGCGCTTCGATGGGGACGGCAGCAGGCTGGTCGTCGTGAGCGGCGGCAACCCGACGGTGAAGCCGTTCGTCGGTGACCCCTCGCTTCCGGGGCTCGAGTGGTTCGACTCGCTCGACGAGGCGATGGTCGAGTTGCTCGGCGACATGGCGAGGCTCGGGGACTGGCCTCCTGCTCATGAGTAGCGCCACAGCCCGGGAGCAGGCCAGGCCGAGGCTGATGCTGTTTTCTTCGCGCCTCTCCGGCCGTTGCCGCCGGGTCGACGGCTTCCTCGCGCAGGTGCTCCAGCGGCGCGCCAACCACTCGACCTTCGAGCTCGAGCGGATCGACGTCGAGGAGCAGCCCGAGCTGCACGAGAGCTTCGGCATCGACGAGGTGCCGACCCTGGTCGTCGTCGAGGAGGAGCAGATCCGGGGCCGCGTCGTCGACCCCTCGGGCTGCAAGGCGATCGAGCGCTTCCTCGCTCCCTGGCTCCACTAACTAGCATCCTGCGAATGGAACCCTGGTCCTACGCCCTTGCGGGGCGCTTCGACGAGCACGCCTTCGAGAGCGAGGTCCTGAAGGGCAACGCGCTCGGCGACCCGCACGTGCGGCCGCTCTGGGTGTATACGCCGCCGGGGTACGACGACGAGGCGGACAAGCGCTACCCGAGCATCTACGTCATCCAGGGCCTGACGGGCCAGGTCGACGGCTGGTGGAACCGCACGCCGTTCCGAAGGAACTTTCCCGAGCTCGTGGACGAGCTCTTTGCGTCCGGCGAGTCGCCGCCGGCGGTGCTCGTCTTCGTCGACGCATGGACCTCCGTAGGCGGCAGCCAGTTCATCGACTCTCCGGGGACCGGCAAGTACCTCACGTACATCTGCGACGAGCTCGTGCCGTTCGTCGACGCGAGCTACCGCACGCTCGAGGGCGCGGAGCACAGAGGCATCGCGGGCAAGTCGAGCGGCGGGTATGGCGCCATGGTCGACCCGATGCTTCGTCCCGACGTCTTCGGCGGCCTGGCGACCCATGCGGGCGACGCGCTCTTCGAGATGTGCTACCTGCCGGAGTTCCGGAAGTCGGTGCGGTCGCTGCGCGACCACTACGAAGGATCCTTCGACAAGTTCTGGGAGGACTTCCGCTCGCGGCCGGCGTTCTCCAAGGACACCGACCACACGCTCCTCAACGACTGGTGCATGGCGGCCTGCTACTCCGCCGACGAGGACGGGACGGTGCAGATGCCATACGACACCGACACCGGTGAGCTGCGGCCGGAGATCTGGGAACGGTGGCTCGCCTGGGATCCGGTGCGCATGGTCGCGGGCCACGCCGACGCGCTGCGAGGGCTGAAGGCGATCTACATCGACGCCGGCAAGCGCGACCAGTTCTACCTCGACCTCGGCGCCGAGGCCTTCCTGCGGGAGCTCGAGAAGATCGGGGTCAACGACGTCTTCTTCGAGCTGTTCGACGCGACGCACACCGCCATCGAGTACCGCTATCCGCTCGCCGTGAAGTACCTGGCCGAGCGGCTCTCTTGATCGCTGCCCTGCCGGAACCGCTGGTCTGCCTCGACCCGGGGCACGGCACGCCGGCAGCGATAGGGCGGCAGGTCGAGCCGATCGGGCCGGGCTCGAGCGTGCTGAAGATCAAGGACGGCGGCGGCGCGCACGGCGAGGCGGCTGTCGCCTTGGCGATCGCGCAGCGAGCCCGGGTAGCGCTACTGGCGCGCGGCTACCGCGTGGCGATGACGCGAACGGGGCCGACGATCCATCTCGGCAACGGCGACGGGAACATCGCGCGGGCCCGGTTCTGCAACCGACGCCACGCGGTGCTGATGATTCGCATCCACGCGGACGGGTCCTCGGATCGCGCGTTACGGGGGATCTCGACGCTCGTTCCCGCCTGGCACAGGGGCTGGACCGATGACATCTACGCGCGGAGCCTGCAGGCCGGACGGGTAGTGCAGAAGGCGCTGCTCCACGCGACGGGAGCTCGCGACCGCGGCATCGTGCGGCGCTCCGACCTCACGGGCTTCAACTGGGCCAACGTGCCGGCGGTGCTTGTCGAGACGGGGTTCCTCTCGAACCCGACGGACTCGCGGCTCCTGCACACGGCGGCGTACCAGCAACGAATTGCGCGAGGCCTGGCCAGCGCCGTCGACGGCTTCGTGAAGCCCCGCTGACTCATCACCTCGCCGGCCTCGCGCGTCACGAGCGCTCGACCCGGACGCCGACGACTCCCTCGAGGTAGTCGAGCGCCACCTGCTCGATCCGCTCGTCGACCGTCGCGCACGCGTCCGCGAGCACCGAGACCTTGAAGCCGAGCTCACGCCCGTCGATCGCCGTCTGGGCGACGCAGCCCTCGGTCGAAGCTCCAGCAAGCAAAAGCCGTTCGGTCTCGAGCTCGCGCAGGATCAGCTCGAGCGGCGTCTTGTCGAACGCCGAGTAGCGCGGCTTGACGACGAACGCGTCGTCCTCGCTCGGCGCGAGCGCCTCCAGCAAATCGCCGCCGCGCCCGTCCAGCGCCTGCCGCACGAGCCGCCGGCGCTCCCCGTCCCAGACGCCGTAGTTGTCGTTCGCGTAGACGACCGGAACCTCCTCGCCGCGCGCCCGACCCAAGGCGCGAACCATCCCGTCGTGCCGCGCGCGGAAGGACGCCAACAGCCGCTCGCCGTCCTCGTGCTCGAAGTCGTTCAGGACGTCGACGAGGAGAAGAGCGTCCTTCACTCGGCGGGGTCGCCGCGCATCTGCTCCGCGGCGGCCCGCCCGCGCTCGTGCACCGACCGCCGGCGGTCGTCGACCTCCGCCTCGTCGACCGGCGTCTCGGCCGACTCGAACTCCTCGCGCTCGTCCACGACTGCCCGCGACTCGTCGAGCTTCTGGCGGAGCTCTTCCGCCCGCGGATCCGCCGCCGGCGCCGGCGCGGGCTGCCGTCGCAAGGCCCGAACGACGGCCGCTCCCGCGACGCCCAGAGCTCCCACCCACGCGGTCCTGGCTCGCACGAAGCCGATGCTACACTGGCCGCCTTCCTGCCTCGTCATCGCGCCGTCCGTTCCCGAGCGGCGCTGGCCGGCGAGGCCGCCTCAGACCGAAGGAAGGGAGGATTCGGGAGCGTGACGGACTACGAAATTTTGCTGATGCTCGATCCGGAGGTGCCCGAGGAGCGGCAGTCTCAGATCGTCTCGCGCATCCGCGAGTCGATCGAGAATGACGGCGGGCGCTGGGACAACGAGGAGCCGTGGGGCCGCCGCCGGCTGGCCTACGAGATCGACCACAAGCCGGAGGGCGTCTACCACCTGCTGACCTTCGCCGCCGAGCCCGCGACGCTGGACGAGGTCTCGCGCGTGCTCAAGATCACCGACGGCGTCATGCGGCACATGGCGGTCCGGCGGGTCAAGGGCGCCTCGACGCGACCGCCCCAGCCCAGCTCGGAAGAGCCCGTAGCGGCAGCGGCGCCGACGAGTCAGGATTCAGAACCGGAAAGCACCGGCTGAGAGGAGAGGGAGGAATGGCGAACATCAACCGCGTCGTCCTGGTCGGAAACCTGACGAAGGACCCCGAGCTGCGGCACACGCCGAGCGGCACGGCGGTCTGCAAGCTGCGACTCGCAGTGAACACGCGCCAGAAGGACGGCGCGACCGGCGAATGGGGCGACAAGCCCAACTACTTCGACGTCACGGTGTGGGGCAACCAGGGCGAGAGCTGCGCGCAGTACCTCTCCAAGGGACGCCCGGTCGGCGTCGACGGCCGGCTCGACTGGCGCGAGTGGGAGGCCCAGGACGGCACCAAGCGCCAGGCGGTCGAGATCATCGCGGACTCCGTGCAGTTCCTCGGCGGCAGGCCGGAGGGCGAGCAGCCGCAGTTCGTCCCGAGCGGCGCTCCCGCCGACAGCGGGGCCGACTTCGGCTCCGGCGGCGACGACGACATTCCGTTCTGATGCCGCAGCGAGGAGGAGACCAGCGACAGGGGCGCAAGCGCGGGCCGGCTCCGGGCGGGCCGATCCGCAAACGCAACTGCTACTTCTGCCGCGAGAAGGTCGACGAGGTCGACTACAAGAACATCAACCAGCTGCGCCGCTACGTCTCGGAGAAGGGCAAGATCCGCTCGCGCCGGATCACCGGCGCGTGCCGGCGGCACCAGCGCCAGGTCGCGGCCGCGGTGAAGCGGGCCCGCGAGATGGCCCTCCTCCCCTACTCGACAGGTTGATGGAAGTCATCCTTCGGACGGACGTCGAGAAGGTCGGCCTCCGAGGCGAGGTCGTCGACGTCGCGCCCGGCTTCGCGCGCAACTACCTGCTGCCGCGCAAGCTCGCCGAGACGGCGACGCCCGCGAAGGTGGCCGAGCTCCGCAAGCACGAGGAGAAGCGGGCGCGGCAGGAGGCGCAGAGCTTCGAGCAGGCACAGGAGCTCGTGCAGCGGCTCGAGGGGCAGGAGATCCGTTTCGACATGCCGGCCGGCGAGACGGGGACGCTGTTCGGCTCCGTCACGGCCACCGACGTCACCCAGCGCGTCTGGGACACGCAGAAGATCCGCATCGACCGGCGCAAGCTCGAGCTGCCCGAGTCGATCAAGCGGATCGGCCGCTACCAGGTTCCGGTGGAGCTGTTCGCCGACGTGACCGCCACGCTCCGGCTCGCGGTGCATCCGCAAGGCGGCGAGCTGCCGCCGCAGGAGGAGCTCGACGCGATTGCCGCGGAGGAGGCTCGCGCCGAGGCGGAGGCCCAGGCGGCCGCCGAGGCCGAGCACGAGCAGGCGGAGGCCGAGATCGAGGCGGTCGTGGCCGAGGAAGAGGCCGAGCCCGAGGAAGAGCCGGAAGCAGAGGCGGCCGCCGAGGAGCCCGAGGGCGAGCCCGAAGCCGAGCCCGAACCGCCCGCTTCGTAACAAAAGCGCACAGCCTTCTCCACAGGTCGGCCGCGACCTGTGGAATTTCGCCGGAACTTCCCGCTCCGAGCGGGAAAATCACCCACAGGTGCCGTCCGGTGCTTTCGGGAACATGTGTTCCCTTGTGCCTGCAAACCGGATGAAGCCGCGCTGGACGCGCCTGTCGAAAGACGGGTCGTCCACGCCTTTAACGGCCGCTCCGAGAGTGGAATCGTAACGTCGTGGCCCAACTAGCCCAGGCCTCGCAGACCGCCCCGGTTCCGCCGCAGAATCTCGAAGCTGAGGAGTCAGTCCTCGGCGCGATGATGCTCTCCCCCGGCGCGATCGGGGCGGTCAGCGAAGTCCTGGACGCGGGCGACTTCTACCGCGAAAGCCACGCCAAGATCTACCGTGCCGCGCTCGCCCTTTATGCGAAAGGCGAGCCCGTCGACGCGATCACGCTCGTCGACGAGCTCGAGGAGCGCGGGGATCTCGAGGACGCGGGTAGCCGCACGCGCATCCACGAGCTGGCAGCGCTTGTCCCCGCAAGCGCCAACGCCGGGCACTACGCCCGGATCGTGCGGGAGATGGCAACGCTTCGCGGCCTGATACGGGCGGGCGGCGAGATCTCGATCCTCGGCTGGGAGCGGCCAGGAGACACGACCGACCTCGTCGACCGGGCGGAGCAGATCGTCTTCGATCTCTCCCAGTCCCGGGTGACGAGCGAGTTCAGTCACATCGAGGAGCTGCTGAAGGACAGCTTCGAGCGCATCACCGCTCTGTACGAGGCCGGCGCCGAGGTGACCGGCACGCCGTCGGGGTTTCGCGACCTCGACCGGCTCACCTCTGGCTTCCAGCCGGGGAACCTGATCATCGTCGCCGCCCGCCCGAGCATGGGCAAGTCCGGGCTCGGGCTCTGCATGGCCGCCAACCTCGCGATGCGGGCGGAGGTCCCGACCGCGATCTTCACGCTCGAGATGTCGAAGTCGGAGGTGACCCAGCGCCTGATGTGCAGCGAGGCGAAAGTCGAGTCGCAGCGCCTCCGCACCGGCAAGCTCGCCGCCGACGACTGGCCGCGACTGACCGCCGCCTGCGACCGGCTCGCGAAGGCGCCGATCTACGTCGACGACACGGGCTCGATCACGATGATGGAGATCCGCTCCAAGGCGCGGCGGCTCAAGTCCCGCGAGCCCGGCCTTGGGCTGATTCTCGTCGACTACCTGCAGCTGATGACCTCCGGCGCGTCCGTCGAGAACCGCGTGCAGGAGGTCTCGCAGATCTCGCGTTCGCTGAAGATCCTCGCGCGCGACCTCGACGTCCCGATCGTCGCGATGTCGCAGCTCTCCCGCGCCGTCGAGCAGCGCCACGACAAGCGGCCGATCCTCTCCGACCTGCGCGAGTCGGGCTCGATCGAGCAGGACGCCGACCTCGTGATGTTCATCTATCGCGACGAGTACTACGACGACGAGTCCGAGCATCAGGGCATCGCCGAAGTGCATCTGGCCAAGCACCGCAACGGGCCGACCGACACGGTGAAGCTCTCGTTCCTGAAGCGGTACGCGAAGTTCGCGGACCTCGCCCCGGCCGGATGAGCTTCGAGCAGACAGTCGTGCTGCTGTCGCGCACCACTGCGTTCACGGTTGTCTGCCAGGCGTGTGCCGAGCTCGAGCCGCAAGGCGAGTACGTGGGCCTGACCGCGCAGGGGACGCTGCGTCTCGGCCACGACGTCGGCTGGACCGAGTGCCCGCGCGGCCATCGCATCCGCGTGATCCGCGCCGGGGGCGCGGTGCGGGCCGAGGCGACCACGCCGCTCTGGTAGTCGTAGGGCCATCGCCCGACTGATCGTTCTTCTGCGAGGGATCAACCTCGGCTCGACCAACCGCGTCGCCATGCCCCGGCTGCGCGAGGCGCTGGAGGAAGCGGGGTACGAGGACGTGGCGACCTATGTGCAGAGCGGCAACGTCGTCCTCTCGAGCAGCGACTCGGCAACGAAGGTCGCGCGGGCGGTCGAGCGGCTCGTCGAGAAGGAGTTCGGCCTGAAGATCCCGGTGGTCGTGCGCACGCGCGCGCAGCTCGCGAAGGTGGTCGAGCGCGATCCGTTGGCGAAGGTCGCGAAGGACCCGAAGCGCTACCAGGTGAGCTTCCTGGAGAAGAAGCCGAGCGCGGAGCTGGTGCGGAAGCTGGAGGAGGCCGCCGCGCCGACCGAGCGCGTGGTCGCCGATGGCCGCGAGATCTACGCGTGGCATCCCGAGGGTGTGGCCCGCTCGAAGCTCTGGGCGATGCTTGCCGGCAAGGGCCTCGGCGTCACCGCAACCGCCCGCAACTGGACGACGGTCACGAAGCTGCTCGAGCTAGCTGACGCGTAAGGCAAACTCCGGCTCGTGCCTGCGACCGTCATCGTCGGGGCCCAGTGGGGAGACGAGGGCAAGGGCAAGATCGTCGACCTGCTCGCCCGGGACTCCGATCTTGTCTGCCGCTACAACGGCGGGCCGAACGCCGGGCACACGATCGTCGCGAACGGCGAGACCTACAAGCTGAAGCACATCCCGTCGGGGATCCTGCAGGGCAAGGAGTGCGTGATGGGCGCGGGCTGCGTTATCGACCCGCAGGTGCTGATCGAGGAGCTCGACGGCCTCGAGTCGCGCGGCGTCTCGACCAAGCTCGTGCGCCTCTCCGGCAACGCGCATCTCGTGATGCCGTGGCATCGGCTGATCGACAGCGCCGGCGAGCGGCGGCTCGGCGACCTGCAGATCGGGACGACGAAGCGCGGGATCGGACCGACCTACGCAGACAAGGCCTACCGGCTCGGGATCCGTGTCCAGGACCTCCTCGACCGGAAGATCCTGCGGCAGAAGATCGAGGTCGCGCTCGCGGAGAAGAACGTCTGGCTCGACCGCGTCTACGAGGAGGAGCCGGTCGAGCTCGAGGGGCTCGTCGAACGCCACGAGGCCTACGCGGAACGGCTCGGCCCGATGATCGCGGACACCTCGCTGCTCGTCGACCAGGCGCTCCGCGACGATCGGCACGTCCTTCTGGACGGCGCGCACGGAACGCTCCTCGATCTCGACCACGGGACCTACCCGTTCGTCACCTCGTCGCCAACGGTTGCCGGTGGCGCGGCTGTCGGGATGGGCATCGGGCCGACGCGGATCGACTCCGTGATCGGCGTCGCGAAGGCCTACGTCACGCGCGTGGGCGCCGGGCCTTTCCCGAGCGAGATCCGGGGCCCCGATCAGGACCGGCTGCGCGAGCTCGGCGGGGAGTTCGGCACCGTGACCGGCCGCGAGCGGCGCTGCGGTTGGCTCGACCTCGTCGCCCTGCGGTACGCCGCCCGGCTGAACGGGTTCACGTCGGTCGCGCTGACCAAGCTCGACGTGCTCTCGGCGTTCGAGGAGCTGCCCGTCTGCGTCCGCTACCGGCTGCGCGACGGCACCGAGACGGAGGACTTTCCCGCGCACCAGAGCGACTTCCACCACTGCGAGCCGGTCTACGAGACGCTTCCGGGCTGGCAGGAGCCGCTCGACGAGCTCACGAACCCGGAAGACCTTCCGGACTCGGCGCGCACGTACGTCGAGCTGATCGAGGAACGGCTCGGAGTCGACGTCTGCCTGATCGGCACCGGCCGCGAGCGCGAGCGCGTGCTCGCGCGATGACGCCGCACGACCGCTGGCTCGGTGCGCTCTGGCCGCTCCTGCAGGAGCGCTTGCCGGACCCGCCTGCATCCGTGATCGATCTCGGGTGCGGGTCGCGCGGCGGCTTCGTGCCGCTGCTCCGCGCTGCCGGCTACGAGGCGATCGGGGTCGATCCCGACGCCCCGAACGAGCCCTGGTACCAGCGCGTCGAGTTCGAACGCGCGCAGCTCGAGCCCGTCGACGCCGTCGTCGCCTCGACGTCGCTCCACCACGTCGCGGACCCCGCCGAAGTCGTAGGCAGCATCGTCAGGACGCTGAAGTCGGGCAGCACCGTTGTCGTCTTCGAATGGGCTTCTGAGCGGTTCGACGAGCCGACCACCCGCTGGTGCTTCGAGCGCCTCGGCTCAGAGGAGAGCTGGCTTCGCGAGCTGTGCGAGAACCCGAGCGCGTGGCTGGCGCACGAACACCTCCATCGCGGCGACGAGCTCGTCCGGGCCCTCGACGAACAGCTCGAACGACGGCTACTCGAGTACCGCCCGTACTTCTTCCCCGATCTCACGGCCACGGAGGCCGACGAGCAGGCGGCGATCGACGGCGGCGAGATCCAGGCGAGCCGGATCGACTACGTGGGAACCCGGCCGCGCAGCGCCCACGCCTGAGCGGCGAGCGTGATGCTCCCGTCCGGCTCCCCGAGGCGCCGGAAGTACTCGTCCCCGAGGGCGTCGTGAGTCTCGGGATCGAGCGAGGCGCAGAAGTCACCCGCCGGGCCCACACCGCGCTGATACGAGCCCCAGAGCTCGTCGAAGCTCTGGTACACGGAAGAGACATCGAGCGACGACGCGTCGACGTCCTCGAGCCCGGCCTGCTTTGCGAACTCTCCGAACTCTTCGAGCGACCCCAGCTCGAGGCGCTCAACCGGAGCCGTCGGCACGATCGCGCGGGCCGCCTGCCAGAAGGTCTTCAGGAGTTTCATCTCGTTGAAGTTCCACGTGTTGGCGGCAACGATGCCCCCGGGCCTCGTGAC
Organism: Gaiellaceae bacterium; assembly: GCA_036522595.1. GTDB lineage: Bacteria > Actinomycetota > Thermoleophilia > Gaiellales > Gaiellaceae > AC-32. Next base: position 6,542 of record DATDFL010000172.1, on the reverse strand, counting down.
GCGGCTCATCTCGACAAGGCCCGCCACGGGGTCGTCGAGGAAGTGGAGGACGAGCTGCGCGAGCGCCGCATCGAAGGAGCCGTCCGGCCAGGGCAGGGACTCGGCGGGGGCTGTTCGCACGTCCGCGCCCGGCACGCGCGCGGCGCACGCCTGGGCGAGAGGCGACGGGTCGGCGGCAGCGACGTTCTCGGCACCGAGCCTGGCAGCGAGCTCCTCGGCCAGAATCCCCGAGCCGCAGCCGACGTCGACCGCGTTGCCGGAGCGGATCTCGGCGTAATCGGCGAAGACCGGGGCGAGCTCGCGCGAGTAGCGGCCCATGAAGTTGTCGTAGGCGTCACCCGAGACGTCGAAGGTCATCCGGCGTATTCACGTTCTTTAGCCGGCTCGCGTCAACCGGGAGGCGCGTTGCCTGGAGCTCGTCGAGAGCCTCGTGGAGCGCAAGCGTGCCTTCGGCCAGGCGGCGCTCGAGCACCGGCAGCGCGGCCTTGCTGAATGCGGCTGGGAGCGGGCTGGTCGCGGGAGCAGCCGCGTCCTTGCAGGCCGCGGCGAGCTGTCGGAGTAGGTCGGCGGTCAGGCGGGGCATGTCGACTGGCACGACCACGGCGACCTCCGAAGTCGCGGCTTTGAGCCCGGCGACGATCCCGGCGAGCGCGGCGCGGGTCTCCGCTCCGTCGTCGCTGACCTCGAAGGGGAGCACGAGCGAATCGGCCGCCTTGCCGACGGCGAGGCGCTCGCTGCAAGCCTCGCCGAGCAGGCGCCAGGCGCGCTCCGCAAGCAGCTCTCCGTCGAACCGCGCGAGCGCCTTGGGCGACCCGAACCGCGTGCTCGCGCCGCCGACCAGCAGCACGCCGGTCAGCTGCGGACCCGCCACGCTTCGGTGTAGACGTTCAGCCGTCCGTCGCGGGCGAAACCGCAGAGCGTCAGGCCGCGGTCGTGCCCGAGCTCGACGGCGAGGCTCGAAGGCGCGCCCACCGCCACGAGCAGCGGGCAGCCGGCGACCGCTGCCTTCTGCACGAGCTCGAACGAGAGGCGGCCGCTGACGCAGAGGATCGCCTCGGCCAGCGGCAGGCGCTGCTCGAGGAAGGCCCAGCCGATCACCTTGTCCAGCGCGTTGTGGCGGCCGACGTCCTCGCGCAGGCAGAGCAGGTCGCCGCGTGCGTCGAAGAGCCCCGTCGCGTGGAGGCCGCCGGTGAGGGCGAAGCCGGCCTGCGCCTCGCGCAGCCGGTTGGGCAGTGTTGTCAGGAGCTCGAAGTCGGCCTCGAGCCGGCTTTCGACTCGCGGCGCTTCGACCGCGACCGCCTCGAGCGCTCCCTTCCCGCACACGCCGCAGGATGAGCTCGTATAGAAGCTCCGCTGGACGCGCGCCGCGTCGAACTCGGGCGCTTCGACCTCGATCGTGTTTGCGGCCAGGTCGGCCGGTGGCGCCGCGGAGGTCGGTTGGAGCCCCTCGGTGAGCGCGAACCCGAGCGCGAGCTCCTCGTCGTGGCCGGGCGTACGCATCGTCACCGCGATCGGCCGGCCGGCGATGCGAATCTCGAGCGGCTCCTCGACGGCGACCCGGTCGCGCTCCTCCCGGCCCTCGGGCAGCCGGACGACGTCAACCGCCTGCGCCGAATAGGGCGGCGCCTCGACAGCTTCGTTCTCGGCGCCCATCGCGCCGTAGCGTAGCCGGGAGCAGGCGACACACTTTCGTCACAGACCCGTCACAGACACCTGCGCTTTTCCCGATTACGATCGCCTCGGGGAGGAGGCCGGGCGAACCGAACTACAGGACCAAGGGACGCCGAGGGCGCGAGTAGACTCGCCGCGTGAGGGTCTTGGTGGTCGGCTCCGGCGGTCGCGAGCACGCGCTCGCGTGGAAGCTCGCCCAGAGCCCGCGTCTCGAGGCCCTGCACGCGGCGCCCGGGAATCCCGGGATCGCGCGGCTGGGCGAGTGTCATCCCGTTCGGGCCGAGGATGGCGAAGGACTGCTCGCGCTCTGCCGAGAGCTCGGGACCGACCTCGTCGTGATCGGGCCTGAGGCGCCGCTGGTCGCCGGGCTCGCCGACGCGCTGCGCCACGCCGGCGTCGCGGCCTTCGGGCCGAGCGGGGCGGCAGCGCAGATCGAGGGGTCGAAAGCGTTTGCCAAGGAGGTGCTCGAAGCCGCAGGGGTGCCGACCGCGGCCGGGCTGGACGTTGCCCGCCCGCCCTGCGTCATCAAGGCCGACGGCCTCGCCGCAGGCAAGGGCGTTTTCGTCTGCCGAACCGAGGCGGAGGTCGATCACGGCCTCCGCGCTGCCGCCGCGCTGGGCGACGAAGTCGTGATCGAGGAGCTGCTCGAGGGCGAGGAGGTCTCGCTCTTCGTCCTCACCGACGGCCGCGAGGCGCTCCCGCTCGCCCCGGCCCAGGATTTCAAGCGCATCGACGACGGGGACGCCGGCCCCAACACGGGCGGCATGGGCGCCTACTCGCCTGTTCCGGGGCTCGGCGAACCGGAGATCGAGGAGCTCGTCGACACGGTGCACCGGCCCGTCCTCGAAAAGCTCGCCGGCCGGGGGATGCCCTTCGCGGGGCTGCTCTACGCGGGCCTGATGCTGACCGACGACGGTCCGCGAGTCCTCGAGTTCAACTGCCGTTTCGGCGATCCCGAGACCCAGTCGATTCTGCCGCGCCTCGAGGGCGACCTGCTCGGGGCGCTTCACGGCGCAGCCCTCGGGACCCTCGACACCGATCTCGCCGCAGGTGACAGCGCGGCCGTCACGATCGTGCTCGCCTCGGGCGACTACCCCGAGAGCGGCGACGCCGGGACGCCGATCGCGGGGATCGACGAAGCAGAGATCGGCGGCGCGCTCGTCTTCCACGCGGGGACAGCTCGGCGGGGAGAGGCGCTCGTGACGAACGGCGGCCGGATCCTCAACGTGACGGCGACCGGCGACGACCTCGTAGCGGCGCGGGCGGCCGCGTACCAGGCGGTGGAGCGGATCTCGTTCGAGGGGATGCGGTTCCGCCGGGACATCGGGCTTGCCGCGGCGGAGGGGCATGTCGTCGGCTGAGACCCCCGTGGTCGGAATCCTCGTAGGCTCCGAGTCGGACCGCGAGCGGATGCAGCCCGCGCTCGATGAGCTCGCCGCGAACGGCATCCCGCACGAGCTCGAGGTTCGATCGGCACACCGGAATCCCGAAGCCGTCGCCGAATACGCGCGCAACGCGCGCCAACGGGGCCTGCGCGTCCTGATCGCCGGCGCCGGGCTTGCGGCGGCCTTGCCGGGAGCGGTCGCGGCGCAGACCGACCTTCCCGTGATCGGCGTGCCGCTCCGCTCCGAGAAGAGCGTCCTCGACGGCCTCGACGCGCTCCTCTCGATCGCCCAGCTCCCTCCCGGTGTGCCCGTGGCCACGGTGGGCGTGGACAGCGCGAAGAATGCCGCTGTCCTGGCGGTTCGCATCCTCAGTCTGTGACGGTCCGGCGGGCTCGGCCCGCGGACGCGCGCACGATCGCGGACGTGCACGTCCGCACCTGGCAGGCCGCATACCGCCACGCGTTCCCGGCCGAGGTTCTGGACAACCTCTCCGCAGAGGAGCGCGAGGTTCCCTGGCGGGAGCGGCTCGAGGAGGGCTACGCCGTTTGGGTCGCCGAGAGCGAGGGCGAGGTCGTCGGCTTCGCCGCCGCAGGGCCCTCGCGGACGGAGGAGGACGCCGGTGAGCTCTACGCGATCTACGTCCTTCCGGAGTCGTGGGGCAGCGGTGCTGCCGCCGACTTGATGGCCGAGGCAAAGGACTGGCTTGCGCGAGAGGGCTACGTCACCGCGATGCTCTGGGTGCTCGCGGACAATCCTCGGGCCAGGCGCTTCTACGAGCGCGAGGGCTGGCGCGCCGAGGGCACGCGGATCGACACCTTCCGCGGCACGGAGGTCGAGGAGGCGCTCTACCGGCTGGCCTTGGTCGGCGGGTGACGGCTCTAGACTGGCACCAGTGATCGCTCGGTACTCGCGGCCGGAGATGGCCAGGATCTGGTCGGACGAGGCGAAGCTCGCGCGCTGGCTCGACGTTGAGCTGGCGGCGCTCGAGGCCCGGAGCGAGCTCGGAGCAGTTCCGGGCGATGCAGTCCGCGCGATCGCCGAGCGGGCGCAGCCTCCGGCACCCGAGCGCGTGGCCGAGCTCGAGGCGACGCTCCATCACGACACCGCCGCATTCGTCGACGCGGTGGCCGAGAAGCTCGGCCCAGAGGGTCGCTGGTTCCATCACGGGCTGACGTCCTCGGACGTCGTCGACACCGGGTTGGCGCTGCAGGTGCAGGAAGCAGGCGCGCTGCTGCTCGAGGGGATCGAGCGCGCGCTCGACGCGGTAATCGCCCGAGCCGTTGAGCATCGGGACACGCTCTGCATGGGCCGGACTCACGGCATTCAGGCGGAGCCGACGACGTTCGGGCTGAAGCTCGCCGGCTGGGCCTTCGAGCTCGAGCGGGGGCGTGAACGGGTGGCGCAGGCGCTGGCTGGAATGCGGGTGGGGAAGCTTTCCGGGGCGGTCGGCACGTACGCCGCGACCGATCCCGAGCTGGAACGGATCGCCTGTGAGCGGCTCGGGCTCAGGCCGGAGTCGGCCTCGACGCAGGTGCTGCCGCGCGACCGGCACGCCGCGCTGCTCGCCGCGATGGCGCTCCTGGCCGCCTCGCTCGAGCGCTTCGCGGTCGAGATCCGCCACCTTGCGCGAACCGAGGTCGCCGAGGTCGCCGAGCCGTTCGGCAAGGGCCAGAAAGGGTCATCGGCGATGCCGCACAAGCGGAACCCGGTCGTGGCAGAGCGTCTCTGCGGGCTCGCACGGGTCGTGCGCGCGCAGGCGCTCGTCGGGCTCGAGAACGTGGCCCTCTGGCACGAGCGGGACATCTCGCACTCGTCGGCCGAGCGCGTGGTCATCCCGGATTCGTTTCTCGCGCTGGACTACATGCTCGACCGTTTCGCCTGGCTCGCCGAGGGGCTCGAGGTGCGGCCGGAGCGGATGCTGCGCAACCTCGAGGCCGGCCACTGGCTCTTCTTCAGCCAGCGCGTGCTGCTCGCGCTCGTCGAGTCGGGGGTCGAGCGAGATGCCGCCTACCGTCTCGTCCAGGCGCAGGCCCTTCGCGCGCAGGAGGAGGAGTGCGACTTCCGGGAGCTCGTCCGCTCCGACGACGAGATTGCGAGCCGGATCGACCTCGATTCGCTCTTCGACCTCGCCTGGTACACCCGTCACGTAGACACCGTCTTCGAGCGGCTTGCCGCTCTCGAACGAAGGGAGGAGCCAGTCCATGTCTGAGGCCGCAACGCACGTTGGGAGCGGAAAGGTCCGCGAGCTGTTCGAGCTCGACGAGGAGCGCCTGCTACTCGTCGCCAGCGATCGCATCTCGACCTTCGACGTCGTTCTGCCGACCGAGATCCCGGACAAGGGACGCGTCCTCACGGGCCTCTCCGGGTTCTGGTTCGCGCGTACGCGCGAGGTCGTGCCGAATCACCTGTTGGCGTTGCGGGAGGACGGCCGCTCGACCGAGTGCCGCCGGCTCGAGATGCTGCCGCTCGAATGCGTCGTCCGCGGCTACCTCGCCGGCTCCGGCTGGAAGGACTACGGCGCGACGGGGTCCGTCTGCGGGCACGAGCTGCCTAGCGGCCTGCGCGAGTCGGACCAGCTGCCCGAGCCGATCTTCACGCCGTCGACGAAGGCGCTCGAGGGGCACGACGAGAACATCGACCGCGAGCAGGCGGCAGGGCTCGTCGGACGCGAGCGCTTCGACGAGGTGGAGCGCGTCTCACTCGAGCTCTACCGGCTCGCCTCGGAGCATGCGGCCGAGCGCGGGATCCTGATCGCGGACACGAAGTTCGAGTTCGGCACCGACCCCGACGGCAGGCTGGTTCTCGGGGACGAGGCGTTCACCCCCGATTCCTCGCGGTTCTGGCCGGCGGACGAGTACGAGCCCGGGCGGCCGCAGCCGTCGTTCGACAAGCAGTTCGCGCGTGACTACTGCGAGACGCTCGGCTGGGACAAGGCCTACCCGGGCCCCGAGCTCCCGCCCGAGATCGTCGAGGGCACGCGCGCGCGGTACGTCGACGCGTTCGAGCGGCTGACGGAGATCGCCTTCGACGACTACCTGGCCGACCCCGAGGTCGTCCTGCGATGAGAGCGACCGTGCTGGTGCGCCCGAAGCCCGGAATCCTAGACCCCCAGGGCGAGGCGGTCGAAAGCTCGCTCCGGCAGCTGGGGTTCACCGTCGAGCAGGCTCGCGTAGGCCGCGTGGTCGACCTCCAGCTCGGCGAGGCCGCCGACCCAGAGCAGGCGCGAGCCGAGCTCGAACGGATGTGCGAGCAGCTGCTCGCGAACCCGCTGATCGAGTCCTACGAGATCACGGTCACCCAGCAGTGAGCGCGGAGCCTCGCCCGAAGATCGCCGTCGTCGTCTTCCCGGGCTCGAACGACGACCGGGACGCCGCGCTCGCGCTCGAAGCGCTCGGGGCCGAGACCGCACTCGTCTGGCACGGGGACGGGACGCTCCCCGACGTGGCAGCCGTGGTCCTCCCAGGCGGGTTCTCGTACGGCGACTAC
>DATDFL010000171.1:0-5608 GCA_036522595.1 Gaiellaceae bacterium | reverse complement strand
GGGCGCGTCTCGCCGAACTGCCCGGGCGCCGCGACGAAGTTCTGGTTCTCGATCGCGCGGGCGCGCATGAGCACGTGCCAGTGATCCCGCCCGGTCGGAACCGTGAACGCGGACGGCACCGTCACGAGCTCGGCGCCCTCGAGCGCGAGGATGCGGTAGAGCTCGGGGAAGCGGATGTCGTAACAGACGGTCAGGCCGATGCTCCAGTCTTCGGCGCGGACGACGACCGGCTCGTCCCCGGCTTCCTGCGCCTCGGACTCGCGGTAGACGTTGCCCTCCACCTCGACGTCGAACATGTGGATCTTGCGGTAGACGCCGAGCGTCTCGCCGTCCGGGCCGAAGGCGATCGACGTGTTGCCGAGCTTCTCTCGCCCCTCGCGCAGCTCCGCGATCGAGCCCCCGACGAGCGTGATCCCGAAGCCGCGTGCCCAGCCGGCCATCGCCTCGACCGTCTCGCCGCGCTCGAGCGGCTCCGCGGCCACGTAGAGCACGTCGCCGTCCCCGATCGCGTTCCACTTCTCGGGAAGCACGACGACGTCGGCGCCGGTCGACGCGGCACGCGCGACGAGCTTCTCGGCCTTCTCGAGGTTCGCGGCCTTCTCGGGCCCGCTGGTCATCTGGACGCAGGCGACGCGCAGGAGGTCGGCCATCGGCGCAGGATAGCTTTCGAGGGATGGAGGCGATCACCGCCGCGCCGTCGCGTGCCCGCGTGCTGCAGGCCCTTCGCAGCCGCAATTTCCGCCTGCTCTGGACGGGTCAGGCGGTCTCGATGCTCGGCGACACCGCCTTCCTCGTCGCGCTCGGCTGGCGCACGTACGCGCTCACCGGCTCCGCGCGCTCGCTCGGCTACGTGCTGACGCTGCAGGGCGTCGGGCTGCTGCTGACCGTGCTCGTCGGCGGAGCGCTGGCGGACCGGTACGACCGGCGGCGGATGATGCTCGCCTCCGACCTCGCGCGCTTCGGCCTCGTCGCGGGGCTCACGGTGATCGACGGGACCGGGCATCTCGGCATGGGGATCCTGTTGGGCCTCGCGTTCGCGGAGGGGCTCGCGACCGGCTTCTTCACGCCTGCGCTGGGCGGGCTCGTGCCGCTGGTGGTCGAGGAGCCCGGGCTGGGGTCGGCGAACGCCCTGATCGGGATGGCGCGGCAGGGGAGCCTGCTCATCGGGCCGTCGCTCGCCGGCCTGCTCTACGGCTTCGCGGGCTCAACGGTCGTCTTCGGCTTCAACGCCACGTCGTTCCTTGTCTCGTTCGCGTTCGTCTATGCGACACGGCCGCGCGTCCCCGAGCGCGCCGCAGCCGAGGGCACGCTCCGCGAGATCGGCGCGGGGATCCGCTACGTCGCCGGAGTGCCGTGGCTGTGGGTGACGATTCTCTTGTTCGCCTTCGTGCTGATGTGCCAGTGGGCGCCGATCCAGGTCCTGACGCCGAAGCTCGTCAAGTCGCATTTCCGTCTCGACGTCAAGGCGTACGGCTTCGTCTTCTCGATGCTCGGCGCGGGGATGATCATCGGGGCTGTGGCGTTCGCGCAGTCGAACCTGCACCGGCGCCGCGGTCTCATCTCGTACCTGATCTGGATGCTCAACAGCCTGCTGGTCGTCGTGTTCGCGTTGTCGCCGTGGTACTCGCTCGCGGTCGTGGCGGCGTTCCTGCGCGGAATCTGCATCGGGTTCGGCGTCGCGGTCTGGGAAACGATGCTGATGGAGCTCGTGCCGCAGCACATGCTCTCGCGCGTGATCAGCCTCGACTGGTTCGGCTCCTTTGGCCTGACGCCGATCGGGCTGGTGGTCGTCGGCGCGATCTCCGGCCTCGCCGCGCCTGGGACGATCATCGCGTTGGGTGCGTGCATGTCGATCCTGATCGTGGCCGGCGGGCTCTTCTCGCGCCAGATCCGGGAGATCGACTGAGGTCGCCTCAGCAGATTCTCGCCGAGGCGCGGACGATCGCGGTCGTGGGCGCCTCGCCGAAGCCGGACCGGCCGAGCAACGACGTCATGCGCTACCTGCTCGAGGCCGGCTACCGCGTGATCCCCGTGCGCCCTGCGGACTGCGACGAGATTCACGGCGTGCCGTGCGTGAGCACGCTGGCCGAGATCGACGAGCCGATCGATCTCGTCGACGTTTTCCGGCGGCCCGAGTTCTGTCCGGGGCACACGCGCGAAGCGCTCGCCGCTGGGGCGGGCGCGGTGTGGCTCCAGGTGGGAATCGAGTCGGCCGAGGGGCGCGGGATCGCAGAAGGCGCCGGCCTCGACTACGTCGAGAACGCCTGCACCAAGGTCGTGCATAAGCTCTACCTGGCCCGATGACGCCGGTCTACTGGAAGCCGAAGTACGGCACGCGCTCGAGCCGCCACCGCGCCTGGGTTCGCGGGCAGCAGCGACGCGAAGCCGCTGCTCGACAGATGCCGAAGGTTTCGCTCCGCGAGCGGCTACTCCGGCTCTTCAGGCGCTAACCTTCCTTGCCTCGGGGTGTGGCGCAGCCTGGTAGCGCGCTCCGTTCGGGTCGGAGAGGTCCCCAGTTCAAATCTGGGCACCCCGATCGATTCGCGGGGGAACCGGCGGTTCCCCCGCGAGGAACCCGTTGATCGCATCCGCGCAGGCTTCGGGGCGTTCGCCGATCAGGAGATGGCCGCAGTCCGCGATTGCTCGCACGGGCGCACGGAGGCGACGGGCGTAGTCGAACGCGTCGTCGATCGGGAGCTGGTGGTCTCGCGCGCCCCAAAGCAGCAGCACCGGGCACTCGACACGGTCGAGATCGCGGCGAGGATCGTCGCGCACCAGCGCTTTCGCGGCGCTGACCGTGTCCGTGTGGCGCGCGGGGCCGGCGAGGAACGACTCCGCGATCTCCGGGGGGAAGGCCGGCGGGTCGGACGCGCCCCACCGGCCGAACACCAGCGTCCTCAGGGAGGCCGACCGGGCGACGCGGCGGCGGTAGGGCGCGATGCGCTTGCCGGGCTTGAGCAGGCCGGTCATCGCCAGCGCGTAGCGCGCCTGCCGCGTGCCCGACGAGATGCCCGCCGCACCGGCGAGGACGAGAGCGCTCACCAGCTCCGGATGCCGGATCGCGAGACGCAGAGTGATGGCGCCGCCGAGCGAGTGTCCGACGACCGCCGCCGGCTCGTCCAGCAGCAAGGCGATTCGATCCGCGTACGCGTTCAGGCTCGGCGCAGCGGGAAGTGGCGAAGACCCGCCGTGCCCGGGCAGCTCGGGCACGGTCACCCGCCGTCCGGGCAGCAGCAACGGCGCTAGCGCGAGCCAGTTGGAAGCCGCCCCGCCGAGCCCGTGCACCAGCACGAGCGGCTCGCCCTCGCCCGCGACGAGGTATCGAAGCCGGCATCCCCGCGCATCCAGGAAGCGCTCCTCGAACCCGGGCAGCTCCACCTTTGCGTCCATCTCCATCCGGGACTATTCTTTGAGAGATGGATCGCTCGGGGAGGCAGGACCCCTGATTCCTGCCACACACCACATTGGAGCAGTCGGCTAGCCCGTCAGCGCTGAGAGCGCGGCGGGCTTTTTGATACCCGAGAAAGGAGCGAGATGGCGAATCACCTGACGCCAGAGGAGCTGTCGAAGGAGCTCAACATCGACCGGCAGGAAGTCATCAAGGTCTGCGTGCAAGAAGGGGTCCCGATCTACCAGGGCAAGATCGACAAGACGCTTTTCCAGGCGCAGCTCCAGGCGATCGGCGCCGCGCCACAACAGCACTAGCCAGAAGCATTACCGGGGCGGCGAGCGGCAAGCTGTTCCAGCGCGACCCCGCGGCGCTCCGCCGCGCACACGCCGAGCTCGATCGCCTGCAGCATCTCCGCGAGCTCTCGCGCCTCCTCGCCTGCGAGACCCTCGAGCCGCTCGCGCAGCTCTTCCACGCTCAGCTCGTCAGCCTCGAAACGGCTGAGCTCGCGCTCGACGGCGCTCGGGTTACTTCCGGCCGGCGGCAGCGCGCTTCTTCGGCGCGGCCTTCTTTGCCGGCTTCGCGCCATCGCCTGAGCGGCTCTTCGTCGCGGCGACGCTCTTCTTGAGCGCCTCCATGAGGTCGACGATCGGCGCCTCCTCGACCGGCTCCGGCTTCGCGATCTCCTCACCCGTGAGCTTGGCCTCGAGCAGCTGGCGCAGGTTGTCGCGGTACTCGCTGTGCAGCGCATCCGGCTCGAACTCGCCGACGAGCCCGTCGATCAGCTGCCGCGCGAGCTGGAGCTCCGACTCGTTGACCTCGGTTTCGCCGACCGCCTCGTCGATCTCCGCCTGCGAGCGCACGTCCTCAGCCAGGAACAGCGTCTCCAGCACGAGCGCCTCGCCCTTGGGCCGGATGAGGCAGAAGTTCTCGTTGCCGCGGATCACCATGCGGCCGATCGCAGCCATCCCCGTCTCCTTCATCGCCTCGAGCAGCAGCACGTAAGGCCGCCGCTGGGCCACGGCGCTCGACGGCGTCAGGAAGTAGGTGCGGTCGAAGAACAGCGGGTCGACCTGATCGAGCGGCACGAACCGCGAGATGTCGATCGAGCGCGAGGTGTCGTGCTGCGCGATCGCCTCCAGATCGGCTTCCTCGACGATGACGAACTGGCCCTTCGAGACCTCCCAGCCCTTCACGATCTCGTCGTTCGGAACCTCGCGTTCGTGCGTCGGGCACCAGCGCTTCTGCTTGATCGGGGTCTTGCACTCGCGGTGCAGCGTCCGGAAGGAAACGTCCGACGCGCGGGCCTTCGGCGTCGTCGCAGGCGCCAGCCCGACCGGGATCGTGACCAGGCCGAAACTCAGGGATCCGTTCCACGTAGTTCGCATTGGGGCCGCCTCAGAAGTGTAGTGGGACCGGGCGTTTTCGCCGTGCTGCGCGACTTCCCTTCCGAACTACGCTATGCCCGTGAGCAGGACGATCGGACAGCTCTGGCGCGACGCCGTCACCGCCGGCAGGACGAATCCCGCGTACCTCGTGGAAGGCGAGGACGGCTGGCGCGAGGTGAGCTGGGAGGAAGCCGGCACCGCCGTAGACGAGATCGCGAACGGCCTCCTCGCGCGCGGCATCCGCAAGGGCGACGCGTTCGGGATCCTGGCCCAGACGAGCCTCGAGTGGGCGCTCTTCGACTACGCGCTCGCGCGAATCGGCGCCGTCGGGGCCGCGATCTACGCGAACAGCTCGCCGAACGACTGCAAACACGTCCTCGAGAACTCGGACTCGATCGGAGTCCTGGTCGAGGACGAGGAGCAGCGAGCCAAGGTCGCCGCCCTCGGCCTGGCCCACGTCATCGCGTTCTCGGAGCTCGATGAGCTGCGGTCTCAAGGTCGCGAGTTCGCCGCCGCCAATCCCACCGCGCTCGCCGACGCCGAGGCCGAGATCGACGACGAGGACCTCTTCACCTTCATCTACACCTCGGGCACGACCGGCCCGCCGAAGGGCGTCGAGCTGACGCACGCCAACCTGCTGACCGCGACCGCGACGATCGGCGCGTTCAACGGCATCGAGCTGACCGCCGAGGGCGGCGGGCGCGTCATCTGCTGGCTGCCGCTCGCGCACATCGCCGAGCGCATCGCCTCCTACTACGCCGCGATCGCCTTCGGCCTGGAGGTCACGACCTGCGCCGACCCGCGCCAGGTCGGCGCCGCGCTGCGCGAGGTC
>DATDFL010000170.1:0-8715 GCA_036522595.1 Gaiellaceae bacterium | reverse complement strand
GAGGAATCCGCTCTTGCGGCTCTCCTCATCCGGCATCGGCTCATCGTAGACTCCGCTTCGGTGGCCGACCCGGTTTCCTGGCTGATGATCGAGACTGGCTGGAAGGTGCTCGCTTCCGACGGGAGCGAGGTCGGTCAGGTGGACGAGGTCGTAGGCGACTCGAGCATCGACATCTTCGACGGGCTCGCCATCGCGACGAGCGCTCTAGGCAAGCCGCGCTACGTGCCGGGCGAGCAGGTGGGGGAGATCACCGAGGGAACCGTGCGGTTGAAGCTGACGCCGCAGCAGGTGGAGCACCTCGACGAGTACCTCGAGCCGGCGACCAGCGCCGAGATCGAGCCGGGCAACAAGGGCGGGCTCGGAGAATCGCTCGGCGCCGAGGCCCGCGAGCTCGAGGGCAAAGCCTTCGCGCCGACCCAGACGCGCGAGCACTCGATGAACATCTGGCGCCGCACCGCGTTCTTCTTCCGCAGGCTGCTGAAGCGCTAACCGAAGACGTCGAGGAGCATGTGCACCTCGCCGACCCGCTCGAAGCCGAGGTTCTCGAGGATCGGCCTCGACATCGAGCCGCCCTGGGTGATCAGCGCGGGGGTGCCGCGAGCGGCGGCGTCGTCCCAGCGCGCACGGTTCAGCGCCCGGTAGGCGCCGCGGCCGCGGGCGCGTTTCGCCGTCGCGCCGCCGTAGAGCAGAAAGCCGTGGTCGGTCGGCGCTGAAGTCCCGGCGCAGACGATTTCGCCGTCGAGCCAGACGGCGTGCATCACGTTGGGCGTCACCTCGTAGCGGTGAGGGAGCATCTCGCGCGCCTCCGCAATGTCTTCCTCGGGCATCTCGAAGGCCTCCCACTGGACGGCGTTCGCGGCCACGTACTCGTCGAAGTCCCCGATGCGGCGCGCGGTGAACATTGACGCGATAGCGGGCGGCTCGCTCGTGAGCACGAGGGCGACCGCGTACGGCTCCTTGTCGCGCTCGATCCCGCGCTCGAGCAGCGCCTCGACGAGCCCCGGCTCGGCGGAGCTGCCCACCTCCCACTGCGTCTGCGTTCGGCCACGCTCGCGCAGCGTCGCGCGAACCTCGCCGATCACCTCGTCGACCTCATCGAGCGGGAAGCGCTGCCGCTGGACGGTGTTCCACTTCTTGCCGGTGCCGATGCAGAGCGTGTAGCGGCCCGTGTCGATCCGCTCGTCGCCGGGAGCGAGCGGACCGAATGAGTTCGGGTACTCGGCGACCTCGCGCAGCACGGCGCCAACCCTAGTCCTTTATCCTCTTCAACCGGTACGTGCCCAGTTCAAAACTGAGGGAGGGGGATTGACCATGAAGCCTGCACGGCTCTGGCTCGTGGTAGCTGCCGCGGGGGCGGCGCTCGCGTTTGCGGGCGGCGCGCTCGCCGATCCGTCGGCGTCCGGAAAGGCGACGAACCATCACGCCGGGGACGTTGCCCGACAGGCGCGCGGTCCGATGAGCGCCGTCGAATGCCCGCCGGGCCTGGACTGCGAGTTCATCCCGGCCGCCTACCTGCAGAACTCCGCGGATCCCGGCGACTACGGGAACTACGACCTCGCCAACCGGCCGGCCGACGGCCTCGCGATCCGGTTCGTGGTCGTCCACGACACCGAGTCCAGTTACGCGAGCACGATCGCCGAGTTCCAGAACTCGCTCGCCTACGTCAGCGCCCACTACGTGATCCGCTCGGCGGACGGCCACCTGGCGCAGATGGTCCCGACGAACGACGTCGCCTGGCACGCGGGCAACTGGTGGGTCAACACGCATGCGATCGGGATCGAGAACGAAGGCTATGCGACCGAGCTCAGCCAGTGGTTCACGCCGCAGCTCTACTCGTCGCTCGCTCGCCTCACGAAGTACCAGGCCACGCGGTACGGCATCCCGCTCGACCGCGAGCACCTGATCGGCCACGACCAGGTGCCCGGACCGACGGCCGTCTACCAGGCGGGCATGCACTGGGATCCCGGCCCGTATTTCGACTGGGCCCGGTTCATGCGCCTCGTCGGCGCCCCGATCGAGGGGCCGCCCGACAGCGGCGCCAACTCGGTCGTCACGATCGATCCGAACTTCCAGACGAACCATCCGGTTGTGACCTACTGCGACACGAACCCGTGCCGCACGTTGCCGTCGCAGCCGACGAACTTCGTCTATCTGCACACGGCGCCGAGCGAGAGCTCGCCGCTCGTTTCCGACCCGCTGCTCTCCGGCACGAGCCTCGAGCCGGACGGCGTCGGGACGACCCAGGCGAACGACTGGGGCGACAAGGCCGTCACCGGCCAGACCTTCGCCGTCGCCGGCCGCTCGGGCGACTGGACCGGCATCTGGTACGGCGGCCAGGTCGGGTGGTTCTCCAACCCGCGCGGAGCGAACGCGGTCTCCGGCCACGGCGTCCTCGTGACTCCGAAGCCCGGCCTCGGCGCGATTCCGGTCTACGGCCGTGCCTATCCCGATTCGGTCGGCGGAACCGCGACGCTGGGGTACACGATCCCGCAGGGCCAGGTGTACGTCGCCGCCGATCTGGTCCGCGCCGACTACTACTACGCCGTCACCTACAACACGCCCGACGACTACCAGGTGATCACGGGCCCGGAGCGCTACTACGAGATCTCGTTCAACCATCGCATCGCCTTCCTGCGGGCAAGCGATGTGGACGTGGTGCGCTAGCGGAGGCCGCCGCGCTCGTGATGCGCGCGGAAGAACTCGGCAGAACCGGCCGTTGCCATCGCGGCCGAGGCCGAGATCTCGAGCGCCAGCGTCGCGGCGGCCACGATCTGGGCTAACCGGTAGACCTTCCCTGCGCCGGCGCAGCCGAGCACCTCGAGCCAGCGCTGCGCGTAGGGAAGGGTCGTCCCGCCGCCGATCGTGGCCACCTCGAGACCGGGAAGCCGTAGCGAGACCTGCAGCCCCTCGTCGACGCGGCGTGCCGCGCCGTGGCACATCGAGCTCGTGCCGACCATTCCCAGGTCCTGGCCCGTGGCGGCGAAGATCGCCGCGATCGCCGACGCCGGAGTGAACGCGACCGACTGCATCCCGGAGGCGACTGCGCCGTGCGTGCCGGCCCAGGCGAGCTCGAGCAGGTCGTCGACGCCCGTTCGCAGCACGCGCCGCACCGCCTCGTCGGTCAAGGTCGCCTCCGCGAGGACCGTCTTGCCGTGGCCGCTCTGGAAGTACTCGAAGGACGGCTTCTTGTCGCCGCCCATGTTCGCCTCGAGGATCGACCGCTCGGGCTTGACCGGCGCGCGCTCCATCACGTAGCCCATGTTCAGGACGTAGGAGTTGCGCGTCATCATGTTCGCGCCGACGGCGTCGCCGGTCGTCCAGCGCCAGAGGACGTGGCACATCGAGCCGACGACGTGCGTCTTGACCTCGCGGAGCCGTGCGAACTTCGAGAGCGACGGGTCGTCTTGCTCCTCGAGCCAGGCGCGCATCGCGTCGAGCTCGCCCTCCAGCCAGCGCCCCAGCGAAATCGCGTCGGCGGCCGAAGAGCAGACGAAGCACGACGCGCGCGTGATCCGGTCAGCGAGGACGTAGGTCCGGAACCCACCCGATTCGGCGACGGCGCGGATCCCGCGCTGCATCGATGCGGAGAGGCCGCCTTCGGTGTGCGCGAGCGGAACGGGGACGGAGTCACGCGCCCGGCTCGTCTCGACGACCGCGCCCTGCGGCTCGCGCAGCTCGTACTCGCCGAGCTCCAGCTCGATCGGGCCGACCACCGAGACCGGGATCACGGCGGCCCCCGTCAGCATTTCCTGAGCCCGCGCGAACGGCTCGAGCTCGATCGCGGTCACGGGGCCGTCGAGCCCGAGCGCCTCCTGCCGCGCCTTGATCGACTCCGGATCGTTCTTTCGCGGCCATTTCCGCACGTCCACGGCCGTGAGCTTAAGCTCCAGTCGGTGGCAACCGAGCAAGTCATGGATCCGGAGCGGGAGGCTCACGAGGCGTTCAAGGGCGTCCTCCGGTACTACGAGCTCGCGAAGCGCCAGGAATGGCAGGTTCGCGACCTGCCGTGGGGCGAGCTGCCCCCGATCCCCGAGGGCAAGGGCTCAGAGCAGCGGCAGGCGCGGCGCAAGGACATGTGGCGCTCGGTGCTCACCCAGCAGCTGCAGGCGGACATGCTCGCGTGCGAGATGGCGTCCCAGCTGCTCAACATCGCGCCCGACCCCGAGGCGAAGCTCTACTACTCGACGATGGTGCAGGACGAGTCGCGCCACACGGAGGCGTGGCTGAAGCTCATCGAAGAGGCGGGCGGCACGGCTGAGCGCGACCCGCACCTTGACGAGCTCGCGCACATGACGCTCGAAGCGGACACGCTCGAGGAGAAGGTCTTTCAGATGCAGGTCTTCTACGAGCGGTTGATCATCTCGCGCTTCCGGCTCATCGCGCGCGCCTCACGCGGCACCGTGCTAGAAGACCTCTGCAACCGGCTCACGACCGACGACGGGATCCACCACGGCGCGGGGATGGCCTACGAGAAGGTGCTGCTCAAGACCGCCGGCGACAAGACGAAGCAGCAGCTCGTAGACGCGGCGAACCGGCTGTTGCCGATCTTTGTCCAGCATGCCCTCTGGCGCCCGAAAGAGCGGGCCTTCATCGGTACCGCGATGCGCTCGCGAGACATCGAGAACCTCAAGAAGGACCTCGAGATCGGGGTTCGCCTCGCGGAGTCGCTCGGGCTGGACGTCAGCGGGGTCGAGTTTCCCGTCTAGGTTGGCGGCAACCTTGATGGAGGGCCGGCCGCTCGCCGAGCGGATCCGGGCCCAGGTTGCGGACGAGGTGCGCGAGCTCGGCGAGATCGGCCTCGCAACGGTGCAGGTCGGCGAGGACGAGGCGTCGACCATTTACCTGCGCCTCAAGCACAAGGCGGCGGCGGAGGTCGAGATCGCGTCGGTCGACCACAAGCTGCCGGACGAGATCTCTGAGGAGGAGCTGCTGGGGATCGTCGCGGGTCTCAACGCCGACGACGAGCTCGACGGGATCCTCATCCAGCTGCCGCTGCCCGATCACCTCGACGAGGCGCGCGTGATCTCCGCGGTCGACCCGGTCAAGGACGTCGACGGCTTCCATCCGTTCAACGCCGGCCAGCTGTATCTCGGGAGGCCGACGCACGTGCCGGCCACGCCCGTCGGCGTGATGGCGCTCCTCGCCGAGTACCGGATTCCGCTGGACGGTGCCCGCGCGGTGGTCGTCGGGCGGAGCGACATCGTCGGCAAGCCGGTGGCGCACCTGTTGCTGCAGGCAAACGCGACGGTGACGATCTGCCATTCGCACACCGACGATCTCTCGCGGCAGACGCTCGACGCGGACGTGCTGGTGGTCGCGGCGGGCGTGCCGGAGATCGTCACGGCGGACATGGTCAAGAGCGGCGCCGCGGTGGTGGACGTCGGGATCAACCGCACCGAGGCCGGGATCGTGGGGGACGTCGACCCCGATGTGGCGGAGCGTGTGGCCTACCTGACGCCGGTGCCCGGAGGGGTCGGCCCGATGACGATTGCCATGCTTCTAAGTAATACGGTGCGGGCGGCTCGCTTCCGTCGTGGGCTCCTTGCGTTTCCGGGATTTAGCGTCTAACGTTCCCGCCGCTTCACGTAGGTCGGCGGCTCTTGCCCGGGCCGTCGTTGTTTGTGCAGGAAGGGAGTGCGGACTTGCCCAAGGGCACCGTCAAGTGGTTCTCGAACGAGAAGGGCTATGGCTTCATCGAGCGCGAAGGCGGCGAGGACGTCTTCGTTCACTTCTCGGCGATCGCAGGGGAAGGCTACAAGTCGCTGACCGAGGGTCAGCAGGTGGAGTTCGAAGTCGTGCAGGGCGACAAAGGCCTGCAGGCGGCGAACGTCCAGCCCGGCTAGACCTTTTCCGGAACCGATAGGACTGCGGGCCCCGGAAGGGGCCCGCTCTCGTTTGGAAGGATTGAATTCGATGGCGATTTCCAGAGACGAAGTGCTCCACGTGGCGCGGCTCGCGCGGCTCGAGCTGGCCGAGGACGAGCTCGAGCGCTTCGCCGAGCAGCTGAACGCGATCCTCGAGGCGGTCGGCAAGGTCGCGGAGCTGGATCTCGAGGGCGTCGAGCCCACCGCGCACCCGCTCGAGCTGGCGAACGTCTGGGCGGAGGACGAGCCGCGGCCATGCCTGAGCGCCGACGAGGCGCTGGCGAACGCGCCCGACCGCGAAGGCGACTCGTTCCGGGTACCGGCAGCGTGAGCACGATGAGCAGCCGTGCGAAGTTCCACTTTTGTCGCAGTCCCGTGACAGACACGTGCGCCGAGCGCAGCTACGGTGTCTGTAGGGGTCCCGGGGGACCCCTGGGGGCAGTTGGGCGGTGGCTCGCGTGATCGACACGCTGCGGCTCACGGCCGGCGAGGTGAACGACCTCCTGACCCGGCGCGAGGCGACGTCGGACGAGATCTTCGCCGCCTACCGCGCCGCGATCGACGAGCGCGACGGCGAGCTGCACTGCTTCCTCCACGTCTGCGACGACGCTCCCGGCGAAGGCATCCCGATCGCGTTCAAGGACGTCGTGAGCACGAAGGGGATCCCGACGACGGCTGGGTCGCAGATCCTCGAGGGCTTCTCGCCCGTCTATGACGCCACCGTGGCTGCGCGCTGCGCCGCCCGTGGCCTCAGGACACTCGGCAAGACGAACATGGACGAGTTCGCGATGGGCTCGTCCACTGAGAATTCCGCGTTCGGCCCAAGCCGGAACCCGTGGGACCCGAGTCGCGTCCCCGGTGGTTCCTCCGGCGGCTCTGCCGCGGCGGTCGCTGCCGGGCTCGCACCGTGGGCGCTCGGGTCGGACACGGGAGGCTCCATCAAGCAGCCCGCGGCGCTCTGCGGCGTGGTCGGGCTGCGGCCCACCTACGGCACGGTCTCCCGCTACGGGATCGTCGCGTTCGCCTCGAGCCTCGACCAGATCGGCCCGGTGACCAAGACGGTGGCCGACTGCGCGTTCCTCTACTCGGTCATTGCGGGACGCGACGACTGCGACTCGACGACGGTCGAGCTGCCGGAGCCGGTCGCGATCCCCGAAGCCGAAGACCTGAAAGGACTCCGCATCGGCGTCCCGACCGAGCTGAACGAGGCCGACGGGATCGAGCCCGGCGTCACCGAGCAGGTCGCGCGAGCGCTGGATCTCGCCCGCGAGCTTGGCGCCGAGGTCGGCGAATGCCGCCTGCCGCGCTCCGTGGAGTACGGCCTGCCCTGCTACTACCTGGTCGCGCCGTCGGAGGCGTCCTCGAACCTGGCGCGCTACGACGGCGTCCGCTACGGGCTCCGCTCGGGGAACGGCGACGTCAGATCGATGTACGACCGAACGAGGCACGACGGTTTCGGCGACGAGCCCAAGCGCCGGATCATGCTCGGCACCTACGCGCTTTCGGCGGGCTACTACGAGGCGTTCTACGGGCAGGCCCAGAAGGTCCGCACCGTCATTCGCGACGAGCACGACGCCGCCTTCGAGCAGTTCGACATCCTCGTCAGCCCGACCTCGCCCACGGTTGCGTTCGAGCTCGGCGCGCGCACCGCGAACCCGCTCGCGATGTACGCGGCCGACTTGCTGACGATCCCGTCGAACATGGCCGGCCTGCCGGGTCTCTCGATTCCGTGCGGGCTCTCCGAGGGCCTGCCGGTCGGGCTGCAGCTGATCGGCCGCCAGTTCTCCGAGAACCTGTTGTTCCGCGCCGGCCACGCCCTGGAGCGCGCGCTCGAGTTCGACTACGTCCCCGAGAGGCTGCGATGAGCTGGGAACCGGTAATCGGCCTCGAGATCCACGTGCACCTGAAGACGCGGACGAAGATGTTCTGCCGCTGTCCGGTCGCGTACTTCGAGCCGCCGAACACGCAGACGTGCCCGGTCTGCCTCGCCATGCCCGGCTCTCTGCCGGTGCCCAACCGGCAGGCCGTCGAATGGACGATCCTGCTCGGCCTCGCGCTTGGCTGCGAGATCGCCCCGCGGGCCATCTTCCACCGCAAGAACTACTTCTATCCGGACAATCCGAAGGGCTACCAGATCTCCCAGTACGACGAGCCGCTCTGCGTGAACGGCCGCGTGCTCGTGCCCGGGCCGGACGGGGACGAAGAGGTCGGGATCGAGCGAGCGCACCTCGAGGAGGACGCGGCCAAGACCGTGCACGTGGGCGGCGCGGAGGGTCGGATCCACGGCTCCGAGAGCTCGCTCGTCGACTTCAACCGGGCGGGAACGCCGCTCGTCGAGATCGTCACTGCGCCGGACCTCCGCTCAGCCGAGCAGGCGAAGCGCTTCCTGCAGCTGCTTCGGCAGACGGTGGTCGAGCTCGGGATCTCGGATGCGGAGATGGAGAAGGGCTCGCTCCGCTTCGACGTGAACGTCTCCGTGCGCGAGGCGGGGGAGACGGAGTTCCGCACGCGCACCGAGCTCAAGAACATGAACTCGTTCAACTTCGCCGCCAAGGGGATCGAGCGGGAGATCCGGCGCCAGACCGAGATCTACGAGTCCGGCCGCACGGTCGAGCAGGAAACGCTGCATTTCGATCCAGGCAACGAGGCCGCGCCTCCGCTGCGCTCGAAGGAGGAGGCGCAGGACTACCGCTACTTCCCGGAGCCCGACCTCGTGCCGCTCGAGCCCGACCCGGCGCTTGTGGAGAAGCTGCGTGGCGAGCTGCCCGATTCGCCCTGGGTGCGGATCCGGCGGCTCGAGGACGAGGTGGGCTTCGCCCTCGCGGAGGGGCTCGTGACGAGCGGCCGCGAC
>DATDFL010000169.1:0-4121 GCA_036522595.1 Gaiellaceae bacterium | reverse complement strand
CCCGCCGCTCCGGCAGCGCAGCCTGGAGCTCGGGCGAGTCCATGTTTCCGAAGACCGCCTCGACGGGAGCCAGTTCCCGCAGCTCCTCCAGGACGCTCGCCGCCACGAAGTCCCCCGCGTGGACGATCAGATCGGCGCGCTCGAGCTCGCGCAGACACTCTTCGGGGAGCCGTCGGGCCCCGCGCGGCAGGTGCGTGTCCGCGATGACCGCTACGCGCGTCAGTTCGCCGGCGAAGGCACGGGCGCCTCGAGGAACCGCCCCGCGCGCCAGATCAGCTCGCCGTCGGCGTACACCTCGCCCTCCTCGCGCAGGTCGCAGACGAGGTCCCAGTGCAGCGCCGAGTCGTTCACGCCGCCGAGCTCTTGGAACGCCGCTCCGAGCGCGACGTGCATCGTCCCGCCGATCTTTTCGTCGAAGAGGATGTTCTTCGTGAAGCGATCGATCTCGTAGTTCATCCCGAACGCGACCTCGCCCAGCCGCCGGGCCCCGTCGTCGAGCCCTAGCAGCGCATCCAGGAACTCGCCGCCGCGAGCAGCCTCCGCGGAGACCACCACCCCGCCCTCGAAGCGGAGCCGGATGTCGTCGACCTCGCGGCCCTGGAAGAGCGCCGGGAAGCTGAACCGGATGTCGCCTTCCGTCTCCGTCTCGACCGGGCTCGTATAGACCTCGCCGTCGGGCATGTTGTGGTGCCCGTCCGCGGGCTCCCACTTGCGGCCCTCGACGACCAGGCGGAGATCGGTGTCCGGCCCGACGATGCGCAGCTCGCGCACGCCGCCCAGCTCCTCCGCGCGGGCCGCGAGGTCGGCGGCCGTCGACTGCCAGTGCGCGACCGCGTCGCCGTCGTCCTCGACGTGGCAGGCGCGGAAGACGAAGCTTTCGTAGTCGGCAAGCGACATCTCTGCGTCCTGGGCGTGCGCTGCCGTCGGACACAGCACGCCGCTCCAGGACACCTCTCCCGCAGAGATCCGCTCCCAGCGGCGGTTCGTCAACGTGCGCGAGGCCGAGAGCAGGCGCTGGTGCCGGTCTGGCTCCGCGCTCGTGAGCGCCCGCGTGTTGCCCTCGGCCCAGATGGTCGCGATCGCGTCTACCAGCTCGATCTCACCGAGGGCCGCGGGCGGAATGAATTCGAGCTGTTCCTCGGAGCCGTCGCGGACCAGGATCTCCGGAAGCTGCTCGAGCTCGACGTTCGCATACGGCAGCGCGCCCGCGCGAAGCCCGGCTCGATAGAGCTCGATCGCCAGCGGCACGCCTGCGTACGGCGTGTCGATGCGGAAGACCATCCCCGGTCGGAGCGCGAGCCCGTAGCCGACGATCAGCTCGCCGAGGCGAGCCAGCCGGGGGTCGACCATCAGACTCCTACGCGAAGGACGCGGCTGATGATGAGCGTCGCCCTGCCGGTGTTCATCGTCGCGCGCATTCTGATCGCGATGACGTAGCGGCCGCGCTTGAGCCGTCGCGACGGGAACGCGATCGTGCGGGTCTTTGCCTTGATCGTCCCGGTCGCGGTGAGCACGGCTTTCGGGCGCCCCCTGGTGAGCGACTTCGCGATCGTCTTCTTGCTCGTCCCGAACTTGAAGATGCCCGCGCGGTAGAGCGCCTCCTCGCTCGCGCCGGCCGAGATGCGCCACTGCTTGGTACGGGCGGTGCGGCGGAGGGGCCCCCACGAGGCGTGCGCGATGAGGACGCCCTTGACGTGCCTCCACGCGACGAGCCCCTGCTGGCAGTCGCCGTGCGTCTGCGCGATCGCGGTCTTGACGGAGTTGTACGCCTCGCGGTGCGAGCCGTCGATGCGCTCGAGGCCGCTTTGCCACTTCGCGAGGTCGGGCTCGTCCTCCAGCAGGAAGAAGCTCAGCGACCGGATCGAGGGGTCGCACTCAGCGCTCATGAGCGTGTCCCAGTAGTACTCCGCCTGGGTCGGCTCGTCGACGGTCGGGACGTTCTCGGTGCCGGTGTAGAGGCCGGCCATCCCCGGGAGCGGCGCGACCTGGTACCCGACCTCGTCCAGCTCGAGCTGGAGCGGGTGCAGGTTCCTCACACCCGGCTCGGCGAAGGTCGGCTGCGCCGTGCCGTTGAACGCGTCCCAGGCCGCCTGCTTGACGCGGTCGAGGTTCGACAGGCCCGCGTTCGGCCACTTGTAGCCGGTGTCCGGCGGATCGGTGTTCACGGCCGGGTAGGGATGGAACGCGAGCTCGTCCATGATCGGCTTCGCGCGGTGGCTGGCACGGTAGGCGGCGCCCAGGTCGTGGAGGAAGCGCACCGGCGAGCGCGAGATGTTGCTCTTCGCGTGCGGGTTGTCGTTTCCGCGCGGCGAGAGGCCGATGCCGATCACGTTGATGGTCGGGTCGGCAGCCTTCAGCGCGTCGTACGAAGCCGCGAGCATCGGCTCGTAGGCGCCGGCCGCGACCGGCCGGTCGGCGGTGTCGAACTGCGGCAGCCAGAAGTACGGCTGGTTCGGCTCGTTACCGATCACGTAGTCCTTGACCGACGGGAAGGTCTGCGCGACGAGGCGGACGAAATCTGCGAACTGGGTGGTCGCGCCGGCCGAGCCGGTGATGTCGCGCGCGTGCTTCGGGAGGATCGAGAAGACGACCCGAACGCCCGCCGACTGCGCCAGGGGCAGCCACTGCTGGATCTGCGCCTTGCCGCCGATGACGCCCGGCTGGGCCGGATCCCAGATGATCGTGGCGCGGTTCTGCTTCACCCCGAGGTCGCTCAGCGACTGGAAGAACGCGGCGTCCTTCGGGCGGTCGTCACTTACCCCGACGGTGAGACCAGCCTGCGCGGCGCCCGCGAGCGCGAGCAGTGCGAAGGCAGCGGCAAGCAGCGCTGAAGTTCTGATGTTGATCCTCCTCCGTGTTCGACCCACTCCTAGCCTTTCACGTCTTGCGGCTGACGTGTGACGGCATTCGCCGTCAATGATCGGCGGCCTGCAGCGGGACTTGAGCCTGGATTGCATCGAGAAGCCTTCCTGCCCCGAAGCGAACCGGGTCGTCGGCGCGGAGACCGGTCTCTGCCGTCGCTTCGGTGATCGCGGCGCGGGCCTCGTCTTCGCCGAGATGGGCGGTGTTCAGGGCGAGGCAGGCGACGCGCGCCGGGCGCAGCGGGAGCGCAATCTGCTCGTGCAGCTCGACGAGCTCCGGCAGGCTCGGGATCGGAGAGCCGGGGTAGCCCTCGATCTCCGTCGCGTTGGCGCGATGGCAGAGGACGAAGACGTGCGGCGCTGAGCCGTGGATCAGGCCGAGCGTGACGCCGCTGTACGCAGGATGCACGAGGGAGCCCTGGCCCTCGACGAACAGCAGCTCGCCGCCGCGCGTGTGCCCTTCGACGACGAGGCGCTCGGCCGCGCCGGCGAGGAAGTCGGAGACGACGGCATCGACCGCGATCCCCCAGCCGGCGATCGCGATCCCCGTCTGGCCGGTCGGGACGAAGACGGACTTCAGGCCGCGGCGGCGCGCCTCGAGGTCGAGCTCGAGCGCGACGGTCTTCTTCCCGATCGCGCAGTCGGAGCCGACGGTCAGGACGATCGTCGCCGGGATCGTCAGGTTCTCGCCGGTCGGGACGTTGAGGCCTTCGGGCGGGCGGCGGAGGTCACGGAGCTCGACCTCGTGCTCGCGCGCGAGAGCGGCCAGCTCTGAATCGTCCGCGAGGAACTCATGCAGGCCGTTCTCGACGTCGAGCCCGGCTTCGATGCACGTCTTCAGCAGGTCGCGCCAGGCCGGCGGGAAGCGGCCGCCCTGGGTTGCGACGCCGACGAGGGCGGTGGTCGGCTCGAGGTGGAGCGCCTCCTCAACGGTGGCGAACACCGGCACGCCGTCGAGGCTCTCGCCGGGCCGCGTCGAGTCGACGACGGCCACGGCAGGGTCGGGCGCGTAGCGGATGACGCCGCGCGCGGTCTTGCCGTAGTGCGGGTCGCCGGAGCGGCCCTCAGCGAGTATGAGATACCGCTTCTCGGACACCCAGGCCGGGCGCGTCGGAAGGAAGCTGCACGCCGTCGACGAGCTCGACGCCGGGCCACGGGTCCTCCACGAGGAGCAGGTTGCCGTCGAGGTCGACGTGGTCCATGAGCGACGAGATGTGCGCGCCGGCGGCGATCCCGAGCCCGGACTCGATCATGCAGCCG
>DATDFL010000168.1:0-2290 GCA_036522595.1 Gaiellaceae bacterium | reverse complement strand
ATGCGATCTCGCTCGACATGGGCGGCACCTCGACCGACGTGTGCCTCATCTCGGGCGGCTCGGCCGGCCGGGCGGCTGAGCGCGAGGTGGCCGGGCTGCCGGTGCGGCTTCCGACCGTCGACCTGCAGACGGTGGGTGCGGGCGGCGGGTCGATCGTCTGGCGCGATGTGGGCGGCGCCCTGCGCGTGGGGCCGGAGAGCGCAGGGGCAGAGCCGGGGCCGGCGTGCTACGGGCGGGGAGGTGTGCGGCCGACCGTGACCGACGCGAACCTGCTGCTCGGGCGCCTGCCGGAGCGGATCGCGGGCGGGCTCGAGCTCGACCGGGCGGCGGCGGAGCAGGCTCTCGGCGGGATCGATCCGAAGGAGGCGGTCGCGGTGGTCAACGCCGAGATGCTGCGCGCGCTGCGGCTCGTTTCGGTCGAGCGCGGTTTGGATCCGCGCGACTTCGCGCTGGTGGCGTTCGGCGGCGCGGGCCCGCTGCATGCGTGCGAGCTCGCGGAGGAGCTCGGGATCGGGACGGTGCTCGTGCCGGAGGCGGCAGGAGTGCTGTCGGCACTCGGGCTGGCGGTGGGCGATGAGCGGCGCGACCGGGTCGAGTCGTTCGTGTGCCGGCTGGAGGAGGCGGGAGAGCTGCCCGCCGCCGGCGAGGCTGACCTGCGCTACGCGGGGCAGTCGTTCGAGCTGACCGTGCCGCTGGGCGGCGACCTCGCGGGCGCGTTCCACCGCGCGCACGAGTCGCGGTACGGCTACGCCGACCCGGCGCGCCCGGTGGAGCTGGTCGCGGTGCGGACGGCCGAGGTGCGCGCCGGCCCGGAGCTCACGTTGCCGGCCGCCGAGCCCTTGGAGGCTCGGGGGCCGACCCGGATCGAGCTCGAAGGCGCCACCTGCTGGCTCCCCCCGGGGTGGGCGGGGGTTAGGGATGGAACCAGTAGCACGCTGCGCGTCACGAAAGTGTCACGAGAGCGTGGAAATAATGGAACTTGAGCTGCAGCTGATCGGCGCGTCGCTTCGTTCGATCGCGGACGAGATGGGCGCAGTGCTGATTCGCTCAGCGTTCTCCGCGAACATCAAGGAGCGGCGCGACTGCTCCACCGCGCTCTTCGACCGGAGCGGCCGCATGGTCGCCCAGGCCGAGCACATCCCGGTGCACCTCGGCGCGATGCCCGACGCGGTCGCGGCAGTTCGCGCCCACGACCCTGCCGCCCAGGACGTGTTCGTCCTAAACGACCCGTTCGCTGGCGGCACGCATCTCCCCGACATCACGCTCGTCACCCGGACGCGCGGCGGCTTCGCGGTCACGCGCGCGCACCACGCCGACGTCGGCGCAGTCGAGCCCGGGAGCCTCCCGGCCCGGTCGCGGCTGCTCGAGGAGGAGGGCGTCGTCATCCCGCCGACGCGCCTCGACGACGCCGTGCTCGACTCGCTCGTCTGGCGCATGCGCAACCCGGACGAACGTCGAGGCGACCTCCGCGCGCAGCTGGCGGCGCACCGGCTCGCGGCGAGCCGGACCGAGGAGCTCTGCGCCCGCTACGGCGACGCGCGCGTCGAGGCGGCGATGGACGAGCTGCACGACTACTCGAAGCGGCGCGTGCGCGCCGCGATCTCCCGGCTTCCGGACGGTCGCTACGAGGCCACAGACGTGCTGGAGCCGATCGACGGCGAGGGGCTCGAGATCCGGGCAGCCGTCACCGTCGCCGGCGAGGAGCTCGAGATCGACTTCGCCGGCACGGCGCCCCAGCACGACGGCAACCTCAACTGTCCGCTCGCGGTCACGCGCTCGGCCTGCTACTTCGTCGTGCGCAGCCTCACCGACCCGGATGTGCCGGCGTCCGGGGGCGCCTTTGCCCCGGTGCACGTGCGCGCGCCCGAGGGCTGCCTCGTCAACGCGCTGGCGCCGTCTGCCGTGGCCGCTGGAAACGTCGAGACGTCGAGCCGGATCGTGGACGTCGTCTTCGCTGCGTTCGGGCGGGCAGTCGAGGTGCCCGCGCAGGGGCAGGGGACGATGAACAACCTCACGCTCGGGAACGACGGCTTCACCTACTACGAGACCGTCGGGGGCGGCCAGGGCGCGTGCCCGGATGCGGACGGTCCTTCCGGAATCCACGTCGCGATGTCCAACACGCTCTCGACGCCGACGGAGGCGCTCGAACTCGGCTATCCGATGCGGGTCGAGCGGCACGAGCTGCGCGTCGGCTCGGGCGGCCGCGGCCTCCATCGCGGTGGGGACGGGGTCGTTCGCGAGCTCCGGGTGCTCGAGGCATGCCGCCTCTCGCTGGTCGGGGAACGGCGGT
>DATDFL010000167.1:0-4955 GCA_036522595.1 Gaiellaceae bacterium | reverse complement strand
GACGCGCTTGCCGCGCTCGGTCGGGATGATCTTGCAGCCCGCGTGGAGCGGTATCCCGCCACGGTCGTAGACGAGCTTGTTCCACATCCGCAGGCCGCCCTTCTTCGACTCGCCGAAGTAGTCGGAGTTGAGGACGCGCGTCACGCCTTGCTCGAGGTCGACGGCGATCAGGCGGTCGTCGGGGTAGCCCTCGGCCTTCAGGTTCGGCGTGTAGATGACGGTCAGCTCGGGCTCGATCTCCTCGCCTTCGCCGGCGAAATAGAGCTGCTGCTGCATGCCGGCGATGTTCGCGTTCGCGGCTTCGATGTACAGCCGCGCGGCGACGCGGAACTCGGGGTCGTTGCCGATGTAGCCGTCGACGATGACCATGTCCTCGCCGGCGATGTACTCGTCCTGCGTTTCGGCCCAGCGCTCGCCCTCCTCGCGGGTGATCGCCTGGTTCTGGCCGTCGGGCTCGTCCGTGACGATGAACGTCGAGCCCTTCGAGCGGTTCACGACCTCGGTCTGGACGTTCAGGTTCTCGAAGCGCGTCGGCTTCGCGTTCGGCATCTCCGCCGCGAGGTCCTTGAGCGCCTGTGGATCGGGGTTGTCCACAACGCTTTTCGCGTCGGGCAGCCGAAAGAGCATCTTCGCCACGCGCGGGAGTCTACCCACCACCCTCCTGCAAAATGGCGGGATGCCGACTGATCTAGCCGACCGTCGGGATCGCATCGTTGCGCGGCTGCGCAGGATCCGCGTCTGGCTGCTGCTCGTGATCGGCGGCGTCGCGGTGGCGCTGCTGCCGTGGACGGCCTACCTCAGCGCGACACTTCCATCGGAGCACCTGGCCAACCACTGGGACATCGCGTGGGCCGGGCTGGACCTTTTGGAGGCACTGGCGCTCGTCGCGCTTTTCGTCGCCGTGGTACGAAGGTCGGTCTTCGTACCGATGTTCGCCGCGGTCGCCGGCACGGCGCTGATCTGCGACGCCTGGTTCGACGTGATGACCGCAGGTACGGGCCGAAGCCTGCACTGGGCGGTCGTCGAAGCGCTTGTCGCGGAGGTGCCGCTTGCGGTCCTGTGCTTCTGGCTCGCGTTCGAGGCGACCGAAGCGATCGAGCTCAGCGCCGAAGTAGGCCCGGCTTCGGCAGCTGGCCCTCCGCCCACAGCGCAGCGAGACCTACCCGAGGTAGGCCGAGAGCCCGCTCGTAGAGAAGGTAGCGAGGCTCCCAGCGGGGGAAGAACTTCGCGTTGAAGCGGTAGAGCCGCTCGATCTGGAACACCGAGTCGGCGAGCAGCAGGCCGCGTCCCAGGAGCTGTTGCGCGCGACCGCGCGGGTCGTGGATAAAGCGCGCGAAGGCGGCGAAGTTCAGCGATGCCTCCTCGATGCCGCGTTCGCGCAGCTGCTCGAGGCCGCGGGCGACGAGGAACTCGGTGAGGCCGTTCGGCGTGTCGGGGTCGCGGCGCATCAGCGACAAGGAGACCGCCGCGCGCCCATAGCTCGGGGCGAAGTGGAGGAAGCCGCGGATCCGGCCCTCGGCGTCGCGGCCGAGCACGACGAAGCTGTCGCCGTGGTCGTCGCGGCGGAGCGCGTCGAGCGACATCGTGAAGCCGCGCTCGCTCGCGCCGCCGCGCCAGCGGCCGCTGACCCCTTCGAGGCCTGCAAGGTCGTCCGGCGAGAGCTCACGGAGCTCGTGGAGACTCGCGCGATAGCCGTGCTTCTCGAGCCGCGTGACTGACTGGCGCACCTTCCGGATCGGCCGTCCTTCGAGGGAAAAAGCTCGTGTGTCGACGACAGCCTCATCGCCGAGGTACAGCGAGCGCAGGCCCAGCTGGCCCCAGAGCGGCAGCGTCCGCTCGCCGGCACCGAGGGCCGCGATATGGAGCCCGCGGGTCTCCGCGAAGACGCTGAGCTCGTGCAGCAGCTCGGGGATCGCCTCGTCAGGGCCGACGGGGTCGCCGGAAACGAGCATCACGCCTGCTTCGACGCGGTAGCCGAGGAAGGCCCGTCGGTCCGGGCTGAAGAGGTAGTGCTGGTCGCGGCGGAGCTTGAAATACGCGAGCGTGTCGGCGCCGTGACGGCGGACGAGCTCCCTCGCTGCGTGGCGGGTCTCTCCGCTCGGGAAGGCGCGAGGCGCGGCGAGCGGCCGGAAGACGAGGTACGCGCACCAGAGAAGCAGCAACAGCCCCGTTGCTCCGACAGCCTCGTCGACACCGGCAAGGTCGTCGCGGAAGTGAATCGGCCCTCCTTGCCACAGCAGCGAGTCGTACGCCTCTCGGACAACGGCCCAGAGAGGCGTGCCCCAGGGAGCCGACAGCCACACGGCGAGGCCGCACAGCAGCAGCCCCGAGCCGACGATCGCGGGAATCCGCTTCAGCGCGGAGCGGACGCTGACCGGATCGTGCTGCACGCAAAACGACGCGCGGCCGAGCCAGAGCAGCCCCGCGACGGTGAAGCTCGCGCCGGCTTCCTCGAGATCGAGGCCCTTGAGCAGGTTCAGGATGCCCAGCCCGACGAGCAGGACGACCGCCAGCCTGAGCGCGCCCTGTCGGCGGAGCCAGAGGTACGGCGCCGTGACGAAGAGCAACATCGAGGCCGGAACCGCGATCGCGTGAGAGATCTTGAGCGCCTCGAGCGGCGCAACCTGCAGCAGCAGGTGGTCGCGCCACTGGATTCCGGGGGTCACGGCCGAGGCGAGGTTGACCAGCCCGGCGAGCACCGCGGCGAGGGCGGCCAGCTTCGGCAGGGCGGACGCGCGCCGCAGCACTCGGAGCGGAAGCGGGCGCGCGTGCAGTCCGAGCGACCACGCCGCGGTGTCGCGCTGCGACGGAAGCAGGTCGCGCCAGTCCTTGGCGACGAGCCACGCGCCGCCGAGCATTGCGGCCGCCGCCACGTGTCCGTCACGGTCGACGCGATGTGCCAGCGCAGCCGCAATCAGGCCGAGCAGGAGCGCCGATCCAAGATGCCACTCGTGAATGCGTGCGCCCAGGACATAGACCCTCGGGCCCAGGCGATGACGTTCGATTCGGAGCACAACTCTCGCCGTCACGATACCCGTGCTATCGGCGGCTTGCCCCGGCCTAGTGAGGGGTGCTTCGGGTAGGTTCCGAGACGTGGAAGCCGAGCACGACGTGTTGGTCGTCGGCGCCGGCTGCGCGGGCATGCGCGCGGCCATCGAGGCGCACGATGCGGGCGCCGACGTCGCGCTCATCTCGAAGATCCATCCCGTTCGAAGCCACTCCGGAGCGGCCGAGGGCGGAATCAACGCGGCCCTCGGGAACGCCTCCGAGGACGACCCCGAGAAGCACGCGTTCGACACGGTCAAGGGCTCCGACTACCTCGGCGACCAGGACGCGATCCAGATCCTCTGCGACGAGGCTCCCGACGACGTCTACCAGCTCGAGAACTGGGGCGCGGTCTTCTCTCGCACCGATGACGGCCGCATCGCGCAGCGTCCGTTCGGCGCCGCCGGTGAGCCGCGCACGGCCTATGCGGCCGACATCACCGGCCACGTGCTCGTCCACGTCCTCTACGAGCAGGTGATGAAGCGCGACCTCAAGGTCTACGAGGAGTTCTTCGTCTGGAAGCTCGTGGTGGACGACGACCGCTGCCAGGGCGTGATCGCCTGGAACCTGCTCGACGGCGGGCTGACGTCGATCGGCGCGAAGACCGTCATCCTCGCCACCGGCGGCGCGGGGCGGCTCTACACGGGGACGACGAACGCGTACGCCTGCACCGGCGACGGCATGGCGATGGCCCTCACCGCCGGGGTCGCGCTCGAGGACATGGAGATGATGCAGTTCGACCCGACGACGCTTGCGCCGACGGGAGTGCTGATCACCGAGGGTTGCCGCGGCGAGGGCGCGTACCTGCTCAACTCCGAGGGCGACCGTTTCCTCAAGAACTACGCGCCGAACGCGATGGAGCTCGCCTCGCGTGATGTCATCTCCCGCGCGGAGCAGACGGAGATCGACGACGGCCGCGGCGTCGACGGCAACGTCCTGCTCGATCTGCGCCACCTCGGCGCGGAGAAGATCCTCGAGCGCCTGCACGGGACGCGTGAGCTCTCCATGACCTTTGCCGGGGTCGATCCGATCTACGAGCCGATCCCGGTGCGGCCGGGCGCCCACTACCACATGGGCGGCGTCGACACGGACGTCTGGGGCCGCACGCCCCTGGAGGGTCTCTACGCGGCCGGCGAGTGCGCCTGCGTCTCGGTGCACGGCGCCAACCGGCTCGGCGGCAACGCGCTGATGGAGACGATCACCTTCGGCAAGCGCGCCGGGGCGCACGCAGCGGACTGGGCGCTGACCCACACGACCATCGACGTGCCGCCGTCGCTCGAGACCGACGCCGAGCGCGAGCTCAAGGAGCTGCTCGACCGCGACGACGGCGAGCGCCCGTGGTCGATTCGCAACGAGCTCGCCGAGACGATGCACGTGAACTTCGGCGTCTTCCGCAGGGAAAACGAAATGCGCAAGCAGGGCGAGATCGTCTCGTCGCTGCGCGAGCGGTTCGAGCGCGTCGTCGTCGAGGACAAGGGCCAGGTCTTCAACAACGACCTGACTCAGGCGCTCGAGCTCGGGTTCCTGCTCGACCTCGCGGAGTGCATGGTCGTCAGCGGGCTCGCGCGCAAGGAGAGCCGTGGCGCGCACGCCCGGCCCTACGACTATCCCGACCGCGACGACGAGAACTACATGCGCCACACGCTCGTCACCTGGCGCGACGGCGCGCCGACGCTCGAATGGAAGCCGGTCACCATGACGAACTGGCAGCCGATGGAGCGGACGTACTGATGAGGCGCTGCATTTACGCGATTGCGGTCGTGCTGGTTGTCGCCGGTTGCGGCGGCGGGAAGTCGAAGCAGGCGTCGCCCAAGCCTGTCTCCGGCGACCTGATCGTCGCCGCGGCGACGAAGAGCACGAAGTCGGGCAGCGTCGAGGCCGACTTCAAGGTCTCCGGCCCGGGGGTCAAG
>DATDFL010000166.1:0-3433 GCA_036522595.1 Gaiellaceae bacterium | reverse complement strand
GAGCCGCTCGCGGCGCTGACGGCGCGAACCGCCGGCGGGACGATCGTGCGCTCGCCCGATGCGGTGCGGCTCCGCGAGCAGCTCGCGGCCGCGGGGATCGAGGCGAGCACCGCGGACGCGGACGAGCTCCGCGCAGCCGCGCCTTCGGAGCGCGTCGGCGAGGTGGCGGCTGCGGCCGGGATCGTCCTCCACGAGCTGCGCGGCGAGAGCGCGAGCCTCGAGGAGGTCTTCCTCGAGTTGACCGGAGGCGAGCAGTGATCAGGCTCGTGCGAGCCGAGCTGCTGAAGCTCCGGACGACGCGGCTGCTGATTTGGCTCGGCCTGCTGATCGTGGCGCTCGAGGTGCTCGTGATCGCGCTGCACGTGGGCCAGGACTCGCTGGAGTCGCTCGCCGAGCCGCGCCAGCAGCGCGACGTCGTCTCGATCGCGGCGGTGTCGGCGCTGATCTCGCTGATCCTCGGGATCGTCTCGTCGGCGGGCGAGTTCGCGCACGGGACGATCAACTCGACCTTTCTGGTCGCGCCGGTGCGCGAGCGCGTCGTCGGAGCGAAGCTCGTCGCCGCTGTCATCGCCGGGGCGATCCTCGGGCTGGCCGCATGCATGTTCGCCTGGGCCTTCGCGGCGCTGCTCCTCTCGTCGAGATCGGTGCCGGTCCACCTCTTCGAGGGAAGCGTTTTGCGGGTCGCGCTCGGGACGATCCTCGCCGCCGCGCTCACCGGCGCGTTCGGCGTCGGCTACGGCGCGCTCGTGTCGGGCCAGACCGCGGCCATCGTGATCGTGCTCATCTGGCTTCTCGTCGGCGAGCCGCTCGTCGGGATCGCGGACGTCCAGCAGTACGCGCCGGGCCACGTGGTCGCGTCGGTGGTCGAGGCCGGAAACCAGAGCTCGGAACTGCTGTCGTTCGGAGCCGGCATTGCCGTGGCGCTGCTGTACCTCGCGATCGCAGGAACCCTCGGAGCGGCCGTCCTGCGGCGCACCGACGTTACCTAGTAGCGGTCTGCCTCGAGGTCGGCGTAAGCCGCCGCACGCTCGTAGGGCATCCGTTTGTTCGCGTCGAGCCAGCCGCGGCGGAAGCCGATCCGATAGCGACCCGGCGGCTGCACGGTCCGTCGCCTGAACCAGAGCCAGAGGTAGTACGCCGCACCGACCGGAGGCAGGACGAGCGCCTGGAAGAGCGCGTAGTACGGATAGATGATCATCCAGCGGCTGCGCACGCTCCAGTTCGAGAGGAACGAGACGGCGGTGTAGAGCAGGATGACGAACGGCAGGATCGCGGCCACGTGGCCGACGTCGACGAGCTCGTGCCATTTCGCGATCCAGAGCAGCCACACCACGCAGGCCGTGTAGACGAAGGTCAGCGGGAACCGAAGCGTCTGGTCCGCGTTCACGAAGGCCATGCGGAAGCTGCCCGACCACCACATCTTCCGCTGCCGGAACCAGGAGCGGAACGTCTCCGGCGCGTCGGTGTAGAAGCGCACGTTCACGTGGCGGACCGAAAGGCGGAAGTGGCGGGCGATCACCCCGGTCTCGATGTCCTCGCCCGGAAACCAGAACGAGTGCGAGGCGAGGATGCGTCTCAGCGAGTCGGTTCGCGCGATCATGCAGGCGCCGCTGGTCATCCACGGGCGGTTGTGCCGGCCCAGCATCGACATGTCGTACTCGACGGCCTGCAGCTTTTCGATCAGCGTCTCGCGCCGTGAGACCGTCACCTTGACGCTGCAGAGGTCGGCGCCCGCATCGCGGACCGCTGCGACGACCCGGCCGAGGTCGTCACGGGAGACCGTGTCGCCGTCGATCCGGATCACGTAGCCGGTCCAGACGCTGCGGAGCGCGTCGAAGACGATCTCGGGGCACGAGACGCGGCCGGTCAGCCGGGACGCGTGGACACGCCAGCCCTCGGCGCGCAGCTCCTCGACGAACTGCCGCATCTTCGCGCTGTCGACGTTGACGGCGAGGAGCACGTTGTCGCAGTACCGCCGGAGGTAGTCGCCGTTCCGGAAATACCGCGGGTCGCCGAAGATCGGCACGACCAGTGTGTAGTCGTCCGTCGCGGCGTCACCGAGCGAGATCACCCGCCCCCAGCACGAGGCGAGGTTCTGCATGTCGAGCGAGACGAGGACGCCGAGGAGGAGAAGCGCAGACCAGGTCAGCTAGCACTCCCTGGAAGCGCGCAGCCGCGGCAGCAACTCGACTGCCACGAGCGCGACGACCAGCGCGGCCAGCGCGAGTACGGCGGTAATCCAAAGCGTCGTTCCGAAGGTCGTGACGACCCCTAGCAGCGAGGCTGCTGCGAATCCAGCGCGAAGAGCCATCTTGGCTGTCTCCTTTGGTTCGATTTTTCTCCACAGGAACAGCCGCAGCTCTTACCTTCGGCCCCAGCGCGCCCGGCCTTCCTCCCTCGGGCCAGGGATCTCCCAGAGGAGTCCGATAGAACACTTGTTCGCGTCCAGTACCGCGGCTAGACTGGCTTGGTTATGGGGCAGGAAGAGCTCGTCGTTCACGGTGCGAGGGAGCACAACCTCAAGGACGTCACCGTCCGGCTCCCGCGCCACAAGCTGATTTGCGTCACCGGCCTCTCGGGCTCCGGCAAGTCGAGCCTGGCCTTCGACACGATCTACGCGGAGGGCCAGCGGCGCTACGTCGAGTCGCTCTCGGCCTACGCGCGCCAGTTCCTGCAGATGATGGAGAAGCCGGACGTCGACTCGATCGACGGCCTCTCGCCGGCGATCTCGATCGACCAGAAGACGACCTCGCGGAACCCGCGCTCGACGGTCGGCACGGTCACGGAGATCTACGACTACCTGCGCCTGCTCTACGCGCGGATCGGCCACCCGCACTGCCCCGTCTGCGGCCGGCCGATCGCGGGCCAGAGCCAGGAGTCGATCGTCGATCAGATCCTGCAGCTCCCCACGGGGACGAAGTTCACGGTCAACGCACCGGTCGTCCGCGATCGCAAGGGCGAGTACCGGGATGTCTTCGAGGAGCTCCGCGCGGAGGGGTTCACGCGCGTAAAGGTCGACGGCGAGCAGTACCTGCTCGAGGAGCCGCCGACCCTCGACAAGAAGTTCAAGCACACGATCGAGGTGGTCGTCGACCGGCTCGTGATGAAGCCCGACCTGCGCACGCGGCTCTGGCAATCGATCGAGACCGCGACGGCGCTCGCCGAGGGCCTCGTCGGCATCCATGTGATCGACGGCGACGAGATGCTCTTCTCGCAGAACTTCGCGTGCCCGGACCACGGCGTCTCGCTGCCCGAGCTGCAGCCGCGCATCTTCTCGTTCAACGCGCCGCACGGCGCCTGCCCGCGGTGCACGGGGCTCGGTGCGCAGCAGGAGATCGACCCCGACCTGCTCGTGCCCGACCCGGCACTGTCGATCGACGACGGCGCGCTCGTCCCGTGGTCGGTAGGCGGCACCGGCTTCTACGAGTCGGTG
>DATDFL010000165.1:0-11004 GCA_036522595.1 Gaiellaceae bacterium | reverse complement strand
CGCTGCCGAGGGCATCGGCCCCGACGTCGTCTACGGGGGCTTCTCGTTCGGCGTGATGGTTGCCCAGCAACTGGCGCAGACACGTCCCGGTGCCCGCGGAGCCCTGCTCATGTGCTCGTGCCTCCCGGTTTCGGAGTTCGGGGAGACGTGGCCCGCGGGTGTTCCGGTGCAGGTGCACGGCAAGGACGGCGACGAGTTCTTCGAAGAAGACCTCGAGGCTGCGCACGCGCTCGTCGATTCGACCGACCAGGCAGAGCTGTTCCTGTATCCCGGGAACGAGCACCTGTTCGCCGACTCGTCGCTGCCGGCATACGACCCCGCAGCGGCGAAATTGCTCACCGAGCGAGTGCTGGCGTTCCTCAGGCCGTGAGCTTCTCGAGCACCGCGTCGATGCGCGCGAAGCCCGACTTCGCGCCTTCCTCGACCCCGTACTGCATCGTGGTGTCCCGCTCCTCGGTCGTCTCGAAGCGCATCGTCTGCGTCAGCTTCGTCTGCTCGCCGAGATCCTCGAACTCGAGCGTCTGGAGGTGGTTCTGGAACGTCTGAACGAGGCGCTCGGGAGGATCGACCTCGCGGAACTCGCCCTCGACGGGTCCGTGCGCGGTCTGGAAGCGGTAGGCGCCGCCGGGACGAACGTCCATCTCCTCGACGACCGTCCCGTCGCCCCACCACTCGGGAATCAGCTCCGGATCCGTCCAGACGGAGAAGACGTGGTCGCGCGGTGCGTCGAAGACCCGCTCGACCCGGATCTCGAGCTCGCTCGGAGTGGTGACGGTGGTTGCGTTCATCGTTAGCTCAGCGCCTGCTTGAGGAGCTTCGTGATTTTGGCCTCGTCGGCCTTGCTCAGCTTCGTCGTCAGCGCGTACGCGACCGGCCACATCGAGCCGTCGTCGAGGTTCGAGCTGTCCTGGAAGCCGAGCATCGCGTAGCGCTCCTTGAACTTCGCCGCGTCGCGGAAGAACAGGACGACCTTGCCGTCCTTGTTCGCATACGCAGGCATCCCGTACCAGGTCTTCGGCGTCAAATCGGGGGCCGTCTTCTTGACGATCTCGTGAATGCGCTTGCCGAGAGCGCGATCGTCCGGCGTCATCTTCTTGAGCGCGCCCTGGATCGCTTCCTCTCCCTCGGCGGCGGCCTTCAGCTCCTTGGCCCGGGCTCGCATCGCGGCCTTCTCCTCGGCCGAGAATCCGTTCTGCTTCTTGGTGGGACTCATCGTGCTCCTTTCGTGCGTTCGACAACCTGGGCGAATCGGTCCAGTCGCTGCAGCCACGTGCTGATGCCCTCGAAGGCGTATGGCGCGAGCATGCACCTGCGGACGCGGCCGACCTTCTCCGTCGTCACGAGCTCCGCCTCCTCGAGCAGCCGGACGTGCTTCTTCATCCCGGTCAGCGACATGCCGAAGGGCTCGGCGAGCTCGCTGATCGTCGCGCTGCCCGCGCCGAGCCGCTCGAGCACGGCGCGGCGAGTCGGGTCGGCGAGAGCCGAGAACGCACGGTCGACGGCCGGTGGACACTGAACCATTAGGTTCAGTGTAGCGCAACTTCACCACTGCTGGTCGGTTTACGGGTCCTCGCAGGCGTGGAAGAAGGAGAACGGCCCACTGCGGGCCTGCGCGATGAAGCGGGCGGCACCGATCGCCGGCTGCTGGCGCAGGAGGCTAACGATAGGAGGGTGACATGAGCAAGGCGCCAAAGTCGCGGCGGATGACCGTTGCCGCCGCCGCGGTCCTGTGCTTGCTGATGGCCGTGTGCCTGGCCACAGTCAAGGGTGCGAGCGGTGGAACCGCCAGGGCGACTCACGGGCATTCGACGGATCACGGTCGGATCAGCCAATCGGCGCTCGCGTTCCACGATGCGATGCGCAAGCTGTGGGAGGACCACATCACCTACACGCGCAACGTGATCATCAGCTTCGAGCTGAACGAGCCCGACGCCGCGACGGTCCTGCCCGACCTGGGGACGGTCGTCGACCGGCTGTTGCGCAATCAGGTCGACATCGGCAACGCGATCAAGCCCTACTACGGCGAAGCCGCCGGCAACCAACTGACCGCGCTGCTGCAAGAGCACATCACGACTGCAGCCGACGTCTTGACCGCCCTGAAGACGAACGACCAGGCGGGGCTACAGACCGCGCTCGCCGCCTGGTACGCGAACGCGCATGAGATCGCGGTCTTCCTCAGCAACGCAAATCCGCGGAACTGGCCCCTCGCGGAGATGGATCAGATGATGAGGGAGCATCTCGACACGACCACCGCAGAGGCCGTGGCGCGGCATGACTCCAACTGGAGCGAGGACGTGGCCGCCTACGACCGGGTGCACGAGGTGATCCTCGAGATGGCGGACATGCTCAGCGACGGGATCATCGCCCAGTTCCCGAACCGGTTCCGACACTAGGAACGCAAGGCGCGGGGCCTCGGGAGACCGGGGCCCCGCGCAAGCGGCGCCAGGCACTCCTCGAGCTGCCGATGGTGCTCTTCGGTGTCGAACTGGTGCAGCGGATGCGGAGGCAGCGCGTGCTCCACGAGGCGCCCGCCCTGCCGGACGTAGACGACCGGGACGATCGTTCCGTCGGCGCCGTATTCGACCGCGACTGCGCACGCGTCGCCGCCGTCGCGGTCCACGAAATCTGCGAGCGGCACGATCCCTTCGTCACGGAGCTCCTCGAAGTCGACCACTCGCGCTAGGTATCCCTTCTGCACCCAGAGCTCGGGCGCGCGCGCGAGCTCCGCGAGCAGATACGAAGCGACCTCCTCGGCTTCCAGCGGGCGACGCTCGCGCTCGAGCGCGAAATGCTTCTCGGCGATGTGCTGCGCGAGGACACGGGCGTTGTAGCGGAACCCGTTGACGGAGCTGGAGCTGCTCGTCGCACCGTGCTTGCGGAGGCCGGGCGACGCCTGCGTCACGTTGCCCGCGAAGTAGATCCCGGGGACGGAGAGGCTCTCCCAGTACGGCGTCTGCGCCGGCACCCGCCCGTCGTTGACCATCGCCACGCCCACGCTCGGCAGATCGAGCACTGGAGCGCGAAAGCCCGTCGCCGCAATGACCTCGTCGGTCTCGAGCTCGAGCTCCCCCTCCCACGTCGTTCCGCTCGCATGAATTCGGTACCCCTCCGCGTGGCGCTCAACGCGCTCGATCGCCGCGTCGACGACGTAGCTGCCGCTGCCGCCGCGGACGTGCTCGGTGTACGGCGAGAGGTATCGGACGCTGAGCGGCGAGAAGGCGAGCATCGCGGTGTCCACCGGCCGCGGCGAGCCGAGCACGAGGCGCCGCGACCACGGCAGGAGGCCCTGCGCGAGCTCGAACGCCGAGTTCCGCTTGCCGACGATGAAGACGCTCTTGCCTCCGTAGTGCTCGGGCGCTTTCGCGTCGACGTAGTGCGGCGCCGCTTCGAGCCCGGGAATCGGAGCGACCCACGGCTCGGTCATGCCGATGGCGAACACGCAGACCCGGCAGCGGTAATCGCCGTCCGAGGTTCCGAGCACGAAGCCCTCGTCGTCGCGGCCGGTCGACTGCCACTCGCAGCCGTAGCGAACCTGAACGCCTCCGCGCCTCGCGAACTCCACGAGCGCCGCCTCCATCTCGTGGCGCGCCGGCACGTCGAATGCGCGGTCCATGAACTCCGGCGCGAGGGCCTGGTGCTCACGCTCGTCGCCGACGAGGCTGTTGTGGTCGTACCACTCGTACTCGCGCGTGCCCCGCTCGAAGGGAGCGTCCGGCTTCGTCCAGCTGATCAGCCGCTGGTAGAGCGGGAAGCGCCGGAACATGCCTCCGGGCGCCGGATCGCGCGAGAGCACCGCAACGCGCGGAATGCCGGTCCGGGCAAGGCTGTACGCCGTCTGCAGCCCGCCGGGCCCGCTTCCCACCAACACGACGTCGTAGTCGCCCGGCGGAAAGGGGCGCTCGTCTACGCGTTCCAAATGTTCGCGGCCCGCAGCCGCCGCGCTTCGACCTGGAGCATTCGGTACATCACGCTCGGCTGCTTGAGCAGAAAGGCCTTCAGCTCGTTGTCGGGGACGATCAGGCAGCGCAGGAGCGACGTCGCGATCACGTCAGCGGTGGGCGCCTCCCCCGTCAGCAGCGAGATCTCGCCGAAGAAGTCGCCTCGCGTCAGCCGCGAACGCTCCTCGCCGTCGATCACGACCTTGGCCTCGCCGTCGACGATCACGTAGAAACCGCCCCCGCTCACGTCCTGGCGGATCACGCGCTGTCCCTCGGCGAAGACCTCCTCGGAGAACGACTGCGCGAGCGCCTCGAGCTGCGGGTGCGGCAGATCGGCGAACAGGCTCAGGCGCGCGAGCGCGTCGACGAAGCTGGATGCCGGTGCCTCCACGGCGGCGAAGCCTAGCTGTGCGTGCTTGTACGGTCTCCCCGTGAGAGATCGGGTGCTGGTGTATCTGGCGGGGATCGGCGCGGACCCCCGCGACGACGAAGACACGCAGGCCGGCAAGGCGCTCCTCGTGCTGATCTCGGTGCTGATCCTGCCGGTCGCGCTGCTCTGGGCGATTCTCTATCTCGCGTTCGGGTCGCCCGTGGGCTGGGTGCCGCTCGGGTACTTCACGGTCCTGCTGGCGGCAATCGTCGTCTTCTCGCGCACGCGGGACTTCGCGCGGCTCCTACTCGTCAACCAGGTCGCCATCCTGTTCGCCCCCACGCTGTCGATGATCCCGCTGGGCGGCTTTTTGGATGCCGGCGGGGTCGGCCTCTGGGGGATCTTCGCGCCGTTCGGGGCCCTCGTCTTCAGCGACGTCCGCTCCGCTACTCGCTGGTTCGCCGCGTGGGCGGTGGTGTTCCTCGGCTCCGGGCTCGCCGGAGAGCTGATCGGCGGCGTGTCCCCGACCGTCCCGAGGTGGTTCACGAGCACGATGCTCGCCCTCAACGTGACGGTAGGCGGCCTGCTGGTCTTCACGCTGCTGGCGCTCTTCGCCGACCAGCGCCGCAACGCGCTCGCGGCGCTGCGGGTGGAGCAGGCGAAGGCGGAGAGCCTGCTGCTCAACATCCTGCCGCAGTCGATCGCCGACCGGCTCAAGGCCGAGCCGCGCACGATCGCGGACCAGTTCAGCTCGGCTTCGATCCTGTTCGCCGACGTCGTGGACTTCACGCCGCTCTCCGAGGGCCTCTCCCCGACGGAGCTGGTCGGCATGCTCGACCGCCTCTTCAGCCACTTCGACGAGCTCGCCGAGCGCCACGAGCTCGAAAAGATCAAGACGATCGGGGACTGCTACATGGTCGCCGCGGGCGTGCCGTCTCCCAGGCCCGACCACGCCCGCGCGCTCGCGCTGATGGCGCTGGACATGCAGGCGGCGATGGGCTCGCTCGACGGGGAGGTCGGGCAGCTCGGGCTCGAGCTGCGCGTCGGAATCAACTCAGGCCCGGTCGTGGCCGGCGTGATCGGCCGGAAGCGCTTCCTGTACGACCTCTGGGGCGACGCGGTGAACACGGCGAGCCGCATGGAGTCCCACGGAACCAAGGGACGGATCCAGATCACGCGGGCGACTAAGGAGCTGCTCGAAGACGAGTTCGTCTACGAGCCGAGAGGGACGATCCCGATCAAGGGCAAGGGCGAAATCGAGGTCTGGTACCTCGTCGGCCCTCAGACGGGTGCCTCCACGAATCGGAGCACGACCTCGGACAGCTGACCGATCCGGTCGGGATCGATGCGGTAGAGCACGTAGTAGCCCTCGCGCCGCGACTGGACAAGACCGGCGCGGGCCAGCTGGCGGAGGTGTTTCGACAGCCCCGCTTCGCTGATCCCGATGAGCGGCGCGAGCTCCTGGGTCGAGCGCTCGCCGGCAGCGATCAGCCTGAGTGCCTGGAGCCTGGTCGGGTCGGCCAGCGCCCGCAGGACGTGCACGACGTCCTCGGGCGGGAAGCCCGGCCTCGACTGCGCCAGCGCGAACGGGGCCGGGTGGACGATCGCAGGCGGCCACGGCGCGTCGCAGTTGATCCGCACGTGCGGCCAGACGAACGCGCTCGGCACCAGCACGAGCTCCGCGCCCGGCCGGATTTCGACCTCGTGCTCGTGCGGCAGGTCGCGGCAGATCTCGGCGCGGGCCGGATTGATCAGGAGCTGCGGCGAAAGCCCGGACAGGTAGGCGTAGACGCCGCCATCGGCGATCCGCCTGCCCGCGTCTGCGACCGTCTGGGCAAGCCGCGGCTCGAGCGCTTCCCACTCCTGCGCGAAGGCGCTCTCCCAGTAGTCGACGAGGAGCCTGCGGAAGCGCTGGGCGAGCTCGCGCGGGCCGTCGAAGATCAGCTCGCCGAGCGCGGGGTCGGCCCGCAGGTAGCGGATGCGGCCCCGGACATGCTCCCGTACCTGCTCGTTCCGGAGCAGCGACTCGTCGCGCTCACCGCGGTGATCCCAGAGCGGGCGCAGGAACCCGAGGGCGAGCGTCGTTTCGTCAAGCTCTTCCAGCTCGGTCAGCTCCTCCTCGAACCCGCGGTAGCCGCTCACCGGCGAGGGCATCAGGAACTCCG
This sequence comes from Gaiellaceae bacterium, assembly GCA_036522595.1. Taxonomy (GTDB): domain Bacteria; phylum Actinomycetota; class Thermoleophilia; order Gaiellales; family Gaiellaceae; genus AC-32. The sequence continues at coordinate 4,531 of DATDFL010000165.1, read as the reverse complement.
GGATGAACGCGTCGTACGCAAAGCGCAACGCGGCGATCTCCTGCCGGAGCGGCGCAGGCAGCCCCCGCGCTCGTCGCACCCAGGCGTGCTGAAGAGCGTGGTGCTTGGGCGCCGTCAGCACGTGCAGGCTCAGAACGGCCTCGAGCATCGGCGAGTAGGAGAAGGCGATCGACTCTGCAGGATCCCCGCTGAAGCGAAATCTGATCATCAAATTCTCTTTCTGGCTAAAAAGTTGATCCAAGCCTGACGCGACGGCAGGCTGGAGTCAATGGCCCGCTTCGGCGTCGTGATCATCGCGTTCGGCCTCGCCGCCCTCTCGGGGTCGTCGCGCGCCGCCGAGAACCCCGTCCTCAACGCCATCGTCGGCACGAACGACGGCTTCAACATCACGCTCAACGACGCGACGGGCAAGAAGGTCGACCAGCTGCTTCCAGGCACCTACACCGTCGTGGTCGACGACCGCTCGCGGATCCACAACTTCCATCTCGCGAGCAACGACGACGCAACGGTCGATTTCCGCACCGACATCGACTTCGTCGGGCAGAAGAGCTTCACCGTCACCTTCCGGAACGACACCGGGTACGCGTACGCCTGCGAGCCCCACTGGCAGGTGATGAACGGCTCCTTCTTCGTAACGGATGCCCCGCCGCCCCCGCCACCGCCGCCCCCTCCGGCGGTCCGCACGCTGCGGGCATCCGTCTCGCCGGCAGGCGCCGTTCGGCTCCGTGCTTCCTCGGTTCACAGCGGGCGCTACCGGATCGTCGTCGCCGACCACTCTCGGACCGCCAACTTCCACCTCCGCGGACGCGGCGTCGATTCGCGCACCGGAAAGCGCTTCCGCGGCTCGAGCGTGCTGCGCGTGCTACTCGTCCGCGGGGTGTACCGCTACGGCAGCGACAGCGCCGGCCTCTGGAAGCGCCTGCGCGTGAGCGGCCGGGCCTGACACCGGGCTCACCCCGGCCTCAGATTCAGGCGGAGGGAGCCCGGTGCCGGAAGGCGCCTGGATCAGCGGAAGAAGCCGCCGATCAGGATCTGCTGTGCGCCGCTGACGTCGGGGAGCGCGCTGTAGACCCGAACGTCGTCATTCGAGACGCCGAACTGACCCATGTTCAGCGTCGGCATCGTGCCCGAGCCTCCGCGCAGCGTGATCGTTCCGACGGGGCCGAAATCAAGCGTGACCCAGAGCTGCGTGCCGTCCGGGAGGTTCACATTGCTGACCTGGACGGAGAGAAGGCTGAAGCCGCCGCACCCGCTGAACCGGGTCTCGTCTGCGGTGGCCTGACCGCTCGGCGTGCGGCCGTTGAAAGCCGGACCGCTCAGGGACTCCCTGAGAACGCCTCCGGTCTGGCAACCAGGCGGCGTCGGCGGCGGCGGGTCAATGACGGTGAGCGAGAACGTGCCGCTCGACGTTGCGCCCGTCGCATCCCGGACGGTCACCGTGAACGTGGAGGTTCCCCTCGCGGTCGGCGCGCCCAGCAGGAGACCGCTCGCGCGCAGCGTCAGTCCCGCCGGAACCTGCCCCGACCAGGTGTAGGGCGCCGTGCCTCCGCTCGCCGTGAAGGTCGTCGTGAAGAAGTTGTTCACGAACACGTTGTGGCCGGCGCCGATGTCGCAGACCCCATTCGCACATGAGAAGAACCGGGAGTCGATTGCGAGAGCCGGGTTCGTGCCGGTGCCGGTGCCGCTGATCGGCACGGTCTGCGGACTGGCCGGAGCGTTGTCGGTGAGGATGAACGTCGCCGACCGGGCACCCGACGCCGTCGGCGAGAACGTGATCGAGACGGTGCAGCTCGTCCCGGCGGCGAGCGTGAGGCCCGAGCAGCCGTCGCTCACCTGCGTGAAGTCGAGCGGATTCGCCCCGCGCGTCGCCGCGCTGTTGATGAAGAGCGACCCGGTACCGGTGTTGCTGACCGTGATCGACTGCGGCGCGCTCGTCGTGCCGATTGGCTGGGCAGCGAAGGTCAGCGACGTCGGCGCGAACGTGACCGCAGGTGCCCCGGCGGGTGGGGGTGGTGGGGGAGGAGATCCGCCGCCGCCTCCTCCGCCGCCGCCTCCGCTGCCGTGATCACCCGCCGCGACGGCGGGTACCAGCAGCGCGGCCAGCAACGTGAAAAAGAGAAAGCCTGCTCGAAGCCTGCCCCTGCCTCTCATCTATCCCTCCTCGGTTGCTACCTCTGCCGGGTACGAGGCTCGATGCAAACCGGTTTTTCAAACGAGCCGGACAGCTGACGATGAATTCCTCGCGACTAGCCTGTCCTACCGATGTGAACACGGTTCCTCCGACACGGCACCTTCTGCGGGCGAAAGACCTGATCGACGCGCGCTACCGGGACGAGCTCGACGTGCCGGTGCTCGCCCGCGCGGCCTACCTGTCGCCCGCTCACTTCAGCCGCGAGTTCCGGCGCGCGTTCGGCGAGACGCCGCACCAGTATCTGCTCACGCGCCGCCTCGAGCGCGCGGCCGCGCTGCTGCAGAACACCGACCGCTCGGTGGCGGACATCTGCTTCACCGTCGGCCTGCGGAGCGTCGGGTCGTTCACCACCAGCTTCCGGCGCGTCTACGGCGTATCCCCGACCGCCTATCGCGCGGCGCACCCACCCCGCGAGAGAGCCAGGATCCCGACCTGCGTCCTGCAGGCGTACGCCCGGCCGCACAGCAGCAGTTTTCGAGAAGACAGCACCGCGGCGTAGCACTAAGGTCGCCGGCATCCGTTCAGCGACCAGAAGGAGCCTTCGATGCTCAAGCAACTCACAAACGTGCAGGTCTGGGTCCACGACCAGGACGAGGCGCTCGCGTTCTACACCGAGAAGCTCGGGATGGAGCTGCGAGAGGACGTGACCGTCCCCGAGATGGGCAACTTCCGCTGGCTGACCGTCGGAGTCCCGGGCCAGGACGTCTCGATCACGCTGATGGCCATCCCCGGCCCACCGGTGTTCGACGAGGAGACCCGCGACCAGATCCAGAAGCTGCTCGCGAAGGGCGCGAGCGGCGGCCTGTTCTTCTCGACCGACGACGCGCAGAAGAGCTATGAGGAGCTGAAGAGCCGCGGCGTCGAGTTCACCCAGGAGCCGACCGAGCAGCCGTACGGCATCGACGCCGGCTTTCGCGACGTCTCAGGGAACCATTTCCGCATGACGCAGTCCCAGTAGCGGCGCGACCGCCCTACTCCGGCATGAAGAAGGCGAGGATTCGCACCGGTGCGGCCGCACTCGGGATCTCGGCGGATGAACGCGTCGTGAAGGGCTCGAGCAGACGCTCGAGCCCTTCCTGAATGGTCTGAAGCTCGGCCGGGGTCAGGTCGATGCGCGCGTTGAACAGGCCGGCCGCACGCGCCCATTCGACGTCGAGCTGCGGTTCCTGATCGCGGACCCATGCGGCGGGCAGGTCGGCGTACTTGGCCATCATCACGCCGCTCAGGGCTCGCGCCGCAGCCTCGCCCTCGGGGTCGTCGGGAATCTCGAAGTAGATCCCCCGTACGGCTGCGGACCAGCGAACCTCGCCTGCACCTGCATCCGACTCCACGAGCCCGAGCCCTTCGAGTGCGCCGAGGTTCTCGTCTATCCAGGCCGCGTCCCGGTCGAGACGCCGCGCGAGCGTCGAGCTCGTTGCAGGCCCCTCCCGCCGAACGAGGTCGAACAGCGCCAAGCGCTGCGGATCGGCGAGCGCTCGCAGCTCATTCGAGTCCGTGAGCACGAGATCGCCCACGGCGTTCAGGCGGGCTGGGTCGATCGGCGGCATGGCACCATCATCGCGTGTCCGAGGCCGAAGCCGGAACCGAGCTCGAGCGCAGCGAGCACCAGGTCACGCCGCTCGAGCTCTTCTTCGATCTCGTCTTCGTCTTCGCGATCACGCAGGTCACGAGCCTGCTCGCGCACCATCCGAGCTGGGGTGGCCTTCTCCGCGGAATGCTCGTTCTCGCCGCCCTCTGGTGGGCCTGGACCGGCTACGCCTGGCTGACGAGCACGATGGACGTCGACGAGGGCGGCGTCCGCCTCGCGATGCTGGCCGCGATGGGAGCGATGCTCTTCGCGGCCCTCGCCGTGCCGGGCGCGTTCACGCACGACGCGGTGCTCTTCGGCGTCTTCTACTTGCTCGTCCGCGCGCTGCACGTAGCCCTCTACACGATCGTCAGCCGCGACGATCCCGATCTCCTGGGCGCCGTGGCCCGGCTCACGCCGACGGTGCTCTTCGGCTCGACGCTGATCCTGCTGGCCGGCTTCTCGCACGGCGACACGCGGATCTTCATCTGGGTCGTCGCGCTCGTGATCGACTACGTCGGGCCTGCCGTGTTCGGCGCCGGGCGCGGCTGGCACGTCGCGCCCGAGCACTTCGCCGAGCGGCACGGCCTAGTCGTGCTGATCGCGCTCGGCGAGTCGATCATCGCGCTCGGCGTCGGCGCGGGCTTCGAGCTCGTGACGCGCGTGATCGTCGCCGCGGCGCTCGGAATCGTCGTCATCTCCGCGCTCTGGTGGCTGTACTTCGACGTCGCCGCGATCCTTGCGCGCATCCAGCTCACGCAGGCGAGCGGCGT
>DATDFL010000164.1:0-14808 GCA_036522595.1 Gaiellaceae bacterium | reverse complement strand
ACCTTCGCCGGCGACAACGAGCTGTACGGCTACTGGCGCATCGACGACGACAGCTGGCTCCACGATCTTCTGACGGGCAGGGAGCGCTGGCTCGTGATGCGCTACGACCTCGTCGACCCCGGGAACAAGAACCGGCACAGGCCGCCGCGAGCGGCGCTCGTGAGCCAGGCGCTCCATGTCGTCGCCCGCTTCCCCGATCCAACCTGGAAGGAGGGACTGCCTTCGCAGAAGGCGACCCAGGGCATGTTCGACCAGCCGCAGACCATCCACAGCCTCGAGCTCGGCAACGCGAGCGAGCCCTTTGCGGATTCGGAGCTGCCGCTCGAGAGCCCGGTCGACCAGTGCCAGCAGCGGTAGTGCTCCGAACACCTCGCTGCGCTTTGGGCCGGCGTCGGCGCCAGGCCGCTCGGCCAGCTCGGCTGGACGTAACGAAGGCCGGTCTAGCCTGCGGGACGAGCTCGGCGGTCATCTCGCCGGCCGGATCCTCCGAATCGACCTCGATCAGATCGCGGGCGCGACCGTCGCTGATTCCACGGTGAGTGGCCGCAAACCAAAGTTGTCTGCGGCAAGCCGAGCGCCGAAGCGCAGCCTCAGGATCGAGGGTGCGGCTCGCTCGGCTTACCCCTCCCAGTCACGGGCCAGGTAAAGCTCCTCGAGGCGCAGTACTTGGTCTGCATCGAGCCTCAGTTTCGTCGCGCTGAGCGCATCAGCAATGTGCGACTCACGCGTCGCTCCGATCAGCGGCGCGGTCACGCCGTCTTTTCCTAACAACCAGGCCAATGCCACGACAGCCATCGAACAGCCGCATTCACGCGCGACCTCAGCGACGCGATCGATGACTACGTAGTCGGCGTCGCGTCCATAGAGCGAATCGCCGCTCATGCTTCCGGCACGCCGCGTGCGGCGGGCTCCATCACGCGGGCGCGTTCCGCCAAGAGCGCCGTTGGCCAAGGGGCTGTAGGGGATGACGCCGACGCCCTCGCTACGGCAGAACGGAATCATTTCCCGCTCCTCCTCGCGATAGAGCAAGTTGTAGCGGTTCTGCATCGAGACGAACCTTGCCCCGCCCATTCTCTCGGCCACGTGCTGCGCCTTCGCGAACTGCCAGGCGTGCATCGTGCTTGCTCCGATGTAAAGGGCCTTACCGGCGCGAACGACATCGTCGAGCGCCACCATCGTCTCCTCGATCGGCGTCTGGGTGTCCCAGCGATGAATTTGGTAGAGGTCGACGTACTCCATTCCCAGCCGGCGCAGCGAAGCATCGATTGCGCTGAGGATGTGCTTTCGCGAAAGCCCGCGCTCGTTCGCGCCGACGCCCGTCGGATAGAAGACCTTCGTCCCGACCACGATCTCCTCACGCTTCGTGAGCTTGCGGAGGAGTCGCCCTGTGATGAGCTCGCTCGTACCGTCGCCGTACATATCGGCCGTGTCGAAGAAAGTGATGCCCGCCTCGAGTGCGGCCCGGACGATCGGCGTCGCCGCAGCTTCATCGAGCGTCCAGCCCGCCCCATTGCCGTAGCTCATCATCCCGAGCCCTAATCGAGAGACAGCGGCACCGGCGCTGCCGAGCTTCACTTGCTCCAGTCGGGCGCCTTGAACCCCGAGGTCGGCGCCGTCCCGAGCGAGGCCAGTCACGCTTTAGACATTCCGATCGTCACTGAGATTCAAGCGTATATCACGATTTTGGATAATCCATTTATGGTGGATGAACTCACCGCACACCGCCCTGAACAGGCGCTCTCCTACTCGGCTCCGCTGCGAGCGTCCTCCGGTCTGTGCACCGGCGGTGGGCGACTCGGAATCGGCGTCGCGTTCACGATCGACGTTGTCGTCTCCCCATAGGCAAGGAAACGATCCAGGAGCACGCTGAGCTCTTCGATCGCGCGCAAATAGATCTTGAGATAGAAGCAGTCCTCACCCGTGATGCGGTGGCACTCGCCGATCTCCGGAATCTCGCGTGCGAGCTCGGGGATCCGCGACAGCTGGCCCGGGGCCGGCCGCACGCGCACGATCGCCGTCAGCGGATAGCCGAGCTTGCGCGGGTCGAGCTCGGCTCGGTAAGCAACGATCACGCCACCGCGTTCCAGTCGCCTAAGTCTCTCGGCTACCGCAGGCGGCGAAAGGCTGATCCGGCGCCCCAGCTCGGCCATCGGCAGCCTGCCGTCTTGAATCAACTCACCGATGATCCGTCGGTCAATAAGGTCAAGCTCCTGACTATCGACACCTTTTTGGGGCAAAACTCCGTTCTTCATGTCTGATTCAGAGGTTAATGCCGTTGATCATGCATGTCAAAATTGTTCCGTTGCAGCCACAATCCGGGGATCGCCCGTTACGACGAAACCCTCCCTCTTCGGCCGGCGACGAGCCGGACACCTCTCGTCCGTCTCGACCAGCTTCCGCCGCAGCTCTACTTCGTCGGTAGCGCTGTTTTTCACTACCTCGGTCCCGCCTTCGCAGTCCTCCTTTTCGCGCGCGTCGACCCGCTCGGTGTCGCCTGGCTAAGGATCTTCAGCGCCGGGCTGTTCTTCGCCGCCTGGCGACGGCCGTGGCGCTCCGTTGCTTCCGACGATCAGGCGACTCTCAAGCTCCTGGTCGGCCTCGGCGCCGTGTTTGCAGTGATGAACAGCTGCTTCTACCTCGCGATCGACCGACTGCCGCTCGGCACCGTCGCCGCGATCGAGTTTCTTCCTGTGATCCTTCTCGCCGCCCTGGGCGTCCGCTCGCGACGAAACGGGATCGCACTGCTGCTGGCGGTCCTCGGCGTCTTCGTACTCACCGACGTACAGCTAGAAGGCCAGCCTCTCGGCGTCGCGCTTGCCTTCGCGAACGCCGCCCTGTTCGCCCTCTACATCGTGCTTGCGCACCGGGTTGCCCGCAACCCGCGCCTCAATCGCCTCGACGGACTGGGCCTGGCAATGCTGATTGCCGCCGTGGTGATTACACCGATCGGCGGCTGGAGCGTGGTCGGCGCGCTCCTCGATCCAGTAGCGCTCGCCGCCGGCCTCGGGGTCGGTATCAGCTCGTCCGTCATTCCCTATATCTGTGATCAACTGGCGATGACGCACCTCAGCCGCGCCAGCTACTCCTTGATGGTCTCGCTGCTGCCGGCCACTGCGACGATCGTCGGCATCGCTGTGCTGACACAGATTCCCACAGCCCGCGACTTGATCGGGGTCGCGCTCGTCGTCCTCGCGATTGGAGTCCACCGCGAACGGCGAGCTTCGGAGGCAAACGAGACGGCCGCTCGCCGCTCGCGGTTTCGTCTCCGGCACGTGCACGGCCTCGAGCGCAGGGCGGAGCGGCGATGACGCACGATCTCGACCTCGCCAGTGCCGCCGACGCGATCCTCAAGTGCCTCGCCGTCGGCTCCAGCGACGACGTGCTGTTGCTCCATAACCCGCCGCAACGGACACTCGCCGAGGTGCTCGCCAAGGCCGCGCATGGTCGAGCAGCCAGCGTGCGGATGCTCGAGTACCCGACATCGAGCCGCGACGGTGAAGCGCCACCCTCTACCGTCGCTCGGGCGATGCTTGAGGCAACGGTGGTCGTCGCGACAACGATTTGTTCAATCAGCCACACCCCTGCACGGGCGCAAGCGTCGGCCCAGGGGGCGCGGATCGCAGGCGCTTACGCCTGCGAGAACAAGGATGCCTTTATCGCGGCGATCAACGTCGACTACGAAGAGCTCGAGCGCTCGACGGCGCGAACCGCGGCAGCGCTCAGCGTGTCGACGACCTGTCGGATCACCTCGGCCGCCGGTACGGACGTCCTCCTCACGATCGCTGGGCGCGAGGGGATTGCCGACGATGGGAACCTGCGGATGCCGGGCGACTGGGGAAACCTCCCTGCCGGGGAGGCCTTCATCGCACCGCTCGAGACGACAGGCGACGGCATCATCGTCTTCGATGGGGCTTTCGCGGGGTACGGCCTCCTCGAGGCACCATTGCGAGTGGAGCTTGAAAGAGGTCGCCTAGTCTCGGCCGAAGGCGATGCCGCTGCCTGGCTCCTTGCCACGCTCGATGACGGTGGTGAGCACGGCCGAACGATTGCCGAGATAGGGATCGGCACCAATCCGTCCGCTGGGCTCTGCGGCGAGATCGCCATCGACGAGAAGGTCCTCGGAACGGCGCACATCGCCTTTGGCACCAGTGTCGCCTGTGGCGGCGTCAACCAAGCGAGCGTCCACCTGGACGGGATCCTGCTCGAGCCGAGGGTTGAGCTCGACGGGATACCGCTCCGGCAAGCACAACCCGGGCAAAACTCCTAACGAGAAAGCAGCCGCGCCAAATCTTTCTAGCGGCAGCCGGCAATGGTCTGGCGCCGCAATATACGATAATGGGACAAATCCGGACTGCGCACCACGAACGCGTCCGTGCCGGGCCCTCTCGAATGGCCGCTAAAGAACACCACCTGATCCCTGCGACCGAGCGCGCGGCCCACCTCATCGGGCTCTACCTTGAGCGCCAGATCGCCGAGCTCCGCATCACCCAAGCCGAAGTGCACATCCTTGCGCACCTCGCCAAAGGCGGCGAGACCTCCCCGAACGAGCTTCACCACCTTTTCGGCCACAAGCGCTCGACGCTGACCAGCGTTCTCGACCGCCTCGAGGCGCGGGGCCTGACCAGACGCGCGATCAACCCTGATGATCGCCGCTCATTCATCGTCTCGCTGACCCCTCCGGGTAAGCGCGCGGCAGCAACCGTAGCCAAAGCCGCCTCCGCCCTCGAGCAGCGGATCGCCGCACGCGCCAGCGGCCGGGACCTCGACGGGTTCTCGGCGACTCTGGCGGCGCTCGAGGCCGAGGTTGCCGCGAGCGCGGACGCCTCGGCAGCCTAGGTTTCGCGGCAGCTCGCACCGATTCGTATATTACGATAATGAATCACTCTGAAAGCGTGGAGCTGCCGCGATCGCAGTGCGGCGTGACACAGCCGTACCTGTTAACTGTGTCTTTGCGCGAGGAACGGAGGAGCGATCGCTGGTGACGAGCACCCGTACCTACACCGACGCTGACCACGCGTACATCCGAGCGAACTACTTCACGCTCTCCGAATTATGTGGCGACCGAACCGAATCACCTGAGGAAGTGCGGGAGCTCATCGATGCTGGCGCACTCCCGGCAGCCGCCTACGTTCTCGATGATGGAAGCGAGTGGTTCCCAGCTGGATTCTTTGATCTCGCAGATGAGGCCGGCCAGGTCGAGCGTCTTCATCACCACTTCGGGGAGAGGCTGAGGGTGCTCGGGATGCCTGACCAGTTCATCGACGAAGTGTGGGAGGAGTATCTGAGCGGTGGCCTTTTCTGGTGCATTCGCGACGTCACGCCCGATTCGATCGTGCGGAAAGCGAGCCTCTGCGACGCAATCACGAAGCTTCTTGCCCAGCCGGCCCCGGCGGAAGCGGTGTGGTGCGCGGCTTTGCGACGCGATGTGTGGGCGCTCGACGCCATAGAACGCGAATTCGCGCCCAATTTCGACCGTGACCTCAAAAGCGGCGGTATCCGCACGAGGTTCGGGGTCGCGCCTTCGCGCGATCGACTGGTTGAGCTGCCCCGTCGCCTCTACCCGGAGGTTTTCGACGTCGAGGCAGCACGCACGGTGGCCTGAGCGGGCGACCGGAGATCCTCGTGATACTCGCCGTCGTGGCGCACGAGCGGCCTACGCTCGGAAGTTGTCGCCTGCTGCACGTCCCCGATGACGATGTGATGGTCGCCGCAGGAATGGACGGCGTGCACCCGACAGCCGATCGATGCGGCTGAGGCTTCGAGCACGGGCCCGAATGGGCCAAGTTGGTGCGGGACGTCGGCGAATTGGGCGGCACCCTCAGGGCGATCGCCGTTTGCGAAGCAAACGGCGATCGAAGCCTGATCCGCGGCGAGTAGCGAGAGGGCGAACGCCTCGGCATTGCGGATCAGCTCGAGCGTCCGTGACTGATTCGCGAGGCAGACGCTGACGAGTGCGGGCTCGCGCGAGACAGATGTGAACGAACTGACGGTGCTCGCGCGGACCTCCTGACCGTGGCAGGCGGCGACGAGTGCGACGCCGGTTGGGATCCGGCGCAGCGCCTCACCGAACTGCCGTCTTTCTGGCCCGCGCGGAGGGGGTGGAAGCCGGAGAGGATGAAGATCAGGCTCAACCCACCTGGTCCTTCCTGCGGCGAGACGCTCAGGACTGTAATAGCGCTCGAGGAGCGACCTATCGAAGAGTTCGGGGTGTTTGGCAAGGTCGTCGACGCCGGCAATGAGCTCGAACCACGCACGCGTGATCGTCACGTGGTAGACGCCGGGCCGGCCGGCACGTTCCGCCATTGCGCGAATACCGTCTGTGAGGCGCTCGAGCGCCGTATCGGCCGGATACCGTTGGGCCAGCCCCCAGGCAACACTGATGTGATCACCGTGTCGAAAGGCGCTGCCATCAATTCTGCCAGCCTCGAAAGCCGTAATGAGGTCGTCAGCCCATTTCATACGATTTAGTATTATACTATATAGCGTTACTTCGTTGCTGAGGGCGCCGGACCAACTCTGGGGTCGACTTCCACGCGCCACTCCGGCCCAAGGCTGGCTTTGGAAGGCATTCAAAAGAGATGAGTGAGCAGGCTGGGAAATACGCTCGCGTCGAGCTCGAGCGGCGCTTCCTCGTCCACCATTTACCGGAAGCCATCGAAACAGAACGCGGCTGGCGCATCAGCGATCGCTACCTCGCGAACACGCAGCTCCGACTTCGCCGGATGCGACCACTCAACGGAGGTGAGACGCTCTTCAAGCTCGGCCAGAAGCTGGTGCAATCACCGCCTGACTTCGGCCGTATGACCGTCACGAACATCTATCTCTCGGCGGAGGAATACGCGGTGCTTGCCGCTCTGGACGCGCTCGAGCTCCACAAGCGACGGTATCCCTTCTCGCACGATGGGAGGCTGTTCGGCATTGACGTCTTCGAGGAAAACCTGTCTGGGCTCGTTCTCGCCGAAACCAGCTTCGAGACAGTGGAGGCGATGGACCAGCCACTCGAGTTTCCGCCCTGGATCGCAACCGAGGTCTCACGCGACAGCCGCTTCACTGGCGGCGCCCTTGCCGGCTTCGATCTCAAACGAGCCGCCGAGCTGATCCGCGAGTGCAAACCACACCAGTAGCGACAGCGTCAGCGATGTGGCGTTGCGTGTCCCTCACATGTCACGGAACTATCTTCAGCGTCGATGGACTTCTTCGTCTACAGCCTGGATGCTGCTGGATCGAATCTCCGGGACGACAAAGAGCTCCTTGAGGAGCACTGGGCCTACATGGACGCTTTCGCAGAATCGATGATCGCCCGCGGGCCGACGCTCGCCGCTGACCGTGAGACTGCGACCGGCAGCCTTCACGTTCTTGGGCTGCCGAACGTCGACGCCGCACGCGAGTTCGTCGCGCGCGAACCGAACAACCGCTCGGGCCTCTATGTGGACCACTTCATCTGGCGCTTCGAGAACCTGCTCGGACGCACCATGTGGGAGTTCTCGAGTGTCGCGGACGAACCGCGGTTCCTGGTCATCCTCCGTTTTGATCGCGATCAGAGCGCCGGACGGAGCAGCCGTCCGATCCCGCATGAGAGCCTGCCGCCGAGGCTGCGTGAGCGGCTAATCCTCTACGGCGCCCTGAGCAGGCTCGACGATGGCGCGCCAGCCGGTGTCGCGCTGGCCGTTGAGGCTCCGGATGCGGACACGGTCGCGGCGCTCCTCGAGGATGGGCGGGCCGGCTTCGAGGTCTTCCCGAAGGTCGAGATCCATGATTGGGAGTTTGGCGGCCGACGCTAGATGATCAACCACCACGTTTTTCCCGCTATAGCGCGCATCGGCTCTACACATTCGGCGACTGTTGACGTGTTCGACCGCGAGTGGACTGCCAGCACTTCCGCGTTGCCTGCTTCTAGCGGAAACTCTCGCGTTTAGAGCGCGATCACCTCTCCTCAACCCGGTGCTGCCGACATCCACGATGTGTCGCTCGAGCAGGTCGATCGAGCACCACTCGGCCGCCGATCAGTCCGAATTCGGCCAGCAGCCGACTCTTGGTCCTCGGCAGCCTGGCAACAGCACATACTTCTAAGGAGGGAGGGGGAGTGAAGTATCGGTCCGTCGGATGCCTGGCGCTGGTGGTGATCGCTCTGAGCGCCACGGCTTTGAAGGCTTCAGCGGGGCCGCCCGCCACTGCCCGCGTCTATCGGATACTCGCAGCTGGTGTACCACGGTTCGTGATGCCTGACCACGGATCGCTCCGCACGCGTCTCAACGACCTCGGCGGCAGGACGGTTCAGCTCCTGAATCCCAACGGCTCGCTCTATGCAAGTCGCGTGTTCGATAGGAAGGGGCGCCAACTCCAGACGCGATTCGACTTTGGGCACGGCGACGCGCTCGAACGGAACTACCTCTACAGCGGCCGTCGCCCTGCTCCAGCGCCACACCGGCGCTTCGCAGCGTCCGATGCTTGCCACGACGTCCGAAACGCAAGTGCCGACAAGTGGAACGAGCGCGTCGACTGGTGGTGGACGAAGCGCGATACGCCCTACTACCTCAACTTGACGTACACCGAAACCGCCCTGCGCTCGGCACACAGCGAGTGGGCTAACGTCGACGACTACTGCGGTGTACCCGACAACAGCGCTTGGAGCAGCGCGTACTTCGGCGAAACAACGACTGAGTTCGGAGCGAATTACGTCAACACAGTCGGCTTCGGCCCTGTCCCCAACTCCCGGGTCGGAATCGAGCAGGGAGTGGTGAGCGGCAACACGATCGTCGAGAGCGACATCCTCCTCAGCACCACTTACCTCTGGATCAATGGCCACGATCCCGGGCGCTACGACGTACAGAATTGCCTGGCACACGAGATGGGCCATCAACTGGGATTCGGCCACGTCAACGACGACTCGAATGTGATGTACAGCGTTTGCTACAAGGACGACACGACCAACCGCAAGCTCGGGAAGGGCGACGCGCTGGAAGACAACGCCAAGTACTAGCCCTGACCGACGCCAGCGCTGACGCCAGGCCGCCGCCGGGGGATTTCGGGGATCCGGACGAACGAACTGAAGGTTCGAGCCGTCGGGCGCTGCCGGCGGCGGCTTGCGGCAGCCGGATCGCGCTCGTCTTTCGCCCGCCGTTCGACCACTGTGCGGGTCAGTGCGCCCGGCATGATTCGAACATGCGACCTCTGCCTCCGCAGGGCAGCGCTCTATCCCCTGAGCTACGGGCGCGGGAAGGTCAGTGTAGCCGCGCATCTTGGCCGCCGATGATCAGCGTCGCGTCATCGGGGATCTCACGGCGCACGTAGCCGAGGGCCTTTCCCGGGACGGCGCTCGTCACCCGGCCGACGGTCTTGCCTTCATGCGTGATCTCGTCCCCGGCCTTCGCCGCCGCGACTTCCAGTCGCCGCAGCCGGCGGTTCGGGTGGCCGCGGTAGTGCAGGCGCGCGATCGGCTCCTGGCCGGGGTAGCAGCCCTTCGTGAACGAGATGTGGGTCTCGTCGAGACCGGCCTCGGCGGGGAGAACGCTCTCGTCGAGCTCCTTGCCCCAAACCGGGGTGCCCACCTCGATCCGCAGCGGCTCGAGCTCGCTCGTCTCCCCCGCGTCAAGCTCGCCTTCCTCCCACGTCTCCCACGCCTCGACCCCGTAGTCCTCTACCCGAAGCCCACGTCCCGGGTCGGCGAGATGCAGGTAGCCGCGCAGCGGCGCCACCGAGATCTCGCACTTCGCCGCGAACCGCGCGCGAAGCAGCGTCGTCGAGACCGCCTCGGCGAGCTCGGCCTCAGTGATCAGCAGAAACGCGTCCTCCGACTCGCGCACGGCGCGAAGGGGAGCGATCATCCGGCCCTTCGGCGTCAGCAGCAGCGCTTGCTGTGCAGAACCGGCGTCAAGGCCTTGCACCTCGTTCGAGAGCATCCGCTCGAGAAAATCAGCGGCGTCGGGGCCGGCCACGCGCACGTACCCGCGCGAAAGCTGTACGACTGTGGGCGCGATGATCGCCACGAATCCAGTGTAAGCGGCGCATGGCGGGCCGCCGCCCTTTAGCATCCATTCCTCGATTCACGAGGAAAGGGGAGAGATGAATCGGTTACTGCGCGCCGCCCTGCTCGTGGCTGTGGCGGTGCTGATCCCGGTTGCGGTTGCGGCAGCAACACCGCCCGGGAGCGACACGTTGGTGACGGTAAACAGCCCGCCGTCGCCGTTTTCTCAGAACAAGCAGAACGAGCCCGCGGTTGCGGTCAACCCGATCGACCCGTCGATCGCGGCGGCCGGCGCCAACGAGGAAGTCGACATGGAGGCCTGCAACGCGGGCGATCCCACCACCTGCCCGTTCACGCCAGGCGTCGGCACCTCGGGCGTCTACTTCTCGGACGACTCGGGCTCGAGCTGGATGCAGCCGACCTACACCGGCTTGACGGCCCGAGACTGCCTAGGTCCGGATCCGTGTACGCCGCACGTCGGCCCGATCGGGACGCTGCCGCTCTACTACGAGAACGGCCTCGTCTCGGACGGCGACCCCGCGGTCGGATTCGGCCCGCAGCCGGACTCGAGCGGCCACTTCTCGTGGTCGAACGGCTGGCGGCTCTACTACGCGAACATCACGTCGAGCCTCAGCGGTGCGTTCAAGGGCTTCGAGGGCGCAGCGGTCTCGCGGCTCGACAGCCAGAACTACGAAGCGGCGAAGGCCGGGGACAACAACGCGTGGATGGCGCCCGTGATTGCGTCGCGCCAGAACGCCGCGCTGTTCTCCGATCACGAGATGGTCGCGGCCGACGA
Organism: Gaiellaceae bacterium; assembly: GCA_036522595.1. Classification (GTDB taxonomy): domain Bacteria; phylum Actinomycetota; class Thermoleophilia; order Gaiellales; family Gaiellaceae; genus AC-32. The sequence goes on along the minus strand of DATDFL010000164.1, from coordinate 4,048 downwards.
CGCGTCGTCGAGCCCGTTCTTCGGGAACGTCTACGTCTGCAACGCTGCGTTCCGCAGCCAGGAGATCGGCGGCTTCCCGGAGCCGATCGTCGTCAATACGTCATCGGACGGCGGCAACACCTGGCGGACGACCCAGCTCTCGCAGGCCGTGAACAACGGCCGCATCGGCGGCCGCCAGGACTGTCAGGTCGACACCGACAGCGACGGGAACGCCTACGTCTTCTGGGACGGAGCCGACCGCAATACCGGGACGCAGGCGATCTTCATGTCGCGCTCGTCCGACGGCGGAAGGCACTGGCTGCGGCCGGCCCGGATCGTGACGCACTTCGTCACGACTGGGTTGCCCGATCCTGAGTCCGGCGACCTGACGTTCGACGGCGCGGCCGGGGCTCGCGACGGTTCGTTCCCGAGCATCAGCATCGCCAACGGTGCCCCAACCGGCGCCGACGCGAGCAACGAGATCGTGCTCGTCTGGGGCCAGGGCCCGACTCCATCGGATGTCCACCCAGGCCCGAACGAGCATGTCCACGTCATGTACTCCACGAACCGGGGCAACAGCTGGCACGACGCAGGCGCCGCGTCGCCGGCAAGCGACCGGCCGGACTTCCCGGCAGTCGCGATCTCGCCCAACGGGGAAGACGCCTACCTGACGTACATGAACTTCCTGCAGCCGTGGCAGTCGGACACTTCACTGCCGAGGCTGATGCAGGGAGTCGTGCTGCACGCTGACGTCGCTTCGAACGGCTCGATCGGAGCCTGGAGCGAGCTCAATCGCGGTCCTACCGGCGACGCCCGCGGCTCGTCCGCGAACGCGCTGACGGACGAGTTCCTCGGTGACTACGACTACGCGTTCGCTACGAACGAGTTCGGCGTAGCCGTCTGGAACGACAGCCGCAACGCTGCGGATTGCCCGGCAATCGACGCCTACCGGCAGTCGCTCATCGACGGGGATCCGATCGCAAGGCCGGCACCACAGCAGGACTGCCCGGCGAACTTCGGCAACACGGACATCTACGGAGGTTCCTACTCAGATCCGACTCCGTAGGCGCCGCTTGCGGTGCCGACATCAGGAGGGGCGGGCTTTGCCCGCCCCTCCGTCTGAAATGACCGGTCGAAACATCACTGCAAAGCGGGACGGCCGTAATTCACTCGATTGAGGGACTGAGGGGCCAGGTGGGTCGCCGATACCAAGGGCGACCCACCTCCCCATCCCCCTCGTACGAAACGGCCCTTGGGCCGTTTCGTCATCAGGGTCAAGAGACAGAAATGGGCCGGCGCTGAGCCGGCCCTTTTCTTTGCGTAGGATCGGGCGCCGTGGAGGCTGACGCCCGGAGCCGCCGGTGGACGCTCGTCGCCGTCTGCACGACGACGTTCATGTTGCTGCTCGACATCACGATCGTGAACGTCGCGCTGCCGAGCATCCAGCGGCGCCTGCACGCGGGCCTGACCGGGCTCGAGTGGGTCGTGGACGCCTACGCGCTGACGCTCGCGGCGCTGATCCTCACAGCGGGAGCGCTCTCGGACCGGTACGGCCGGCGGCTGCTCTTCATCGTGGGCGTGCTCGTCTTCACGGGCTCGTCGCTCGTCTGCGGGCTCGCCTGGAACATCGTCGCGCTCGACGTCGCACGCGCGGTGCAGGGAGTCGGCGGCGCGGCGCTCTTCGCGACGGCGCTCGCGCTCATCGGCCACGAGTATCGCGGGCCAGAGCGGGGAGGGGCGATCGCGATCTGGGGCGCGACGATCGGCGCCGCGGTCGCATCCGGGCCGCTGGTCGGCGGGATCCTCACCGACGCGCTCAGCTGGCGCTGGGTGTTCTTCGTGAACGTGCCGGTCGGCGCATTCGCACTGTTCGTCGCGCTGACGCAGATGCGCGAGTCGCGCGACGAGGGCGCGGTTCGCGCCGACGTCTGGGGCCTGGCCACGCTGTCGGCTTCGCTCTTCCTGATCGTCTTCGGGCTCCTGCGCGGCAACTCGAGCGGGTGGAGCAGTGGGCTGATCCTCGCCTGCCTGATCGGCGGGGCCGCGCTGCTCGTCGCGTTCGTCGTCGTCGAGCTGATGCAGAGGCGGCCGATGCTCGACATCTCGCTCTTCCGCCAGCCCGCGTTCCTCGGCGTCTCGATCGCGACGTTCTGCATCGGCGCCGGGATGTTCGCGCAGTTCCCGTACCTCTCGATCTACCTCCAGGACGTGCTCGGCTACTCGCCGCTCGGCGCGGGCGTGCGGTTCCTGCCGATCACGGTGTTCGTCTTCGCGGTACCGCTCGTGATGCGGCGATTCGCGCCGGGAGCGCCCTTCCGGATGGTCATCGCCGCCGGACTGGGACTGGTCGCTGGGTCACTCTTCCTCATGCACGGCGTGACGGGCGACTCTCACTGGACGGCCCTCCTCGCCGGGTTCATCGTCGGCGGGATCGGGATCGGCCTCGCAAACCCGGCGATCGCTGCGGCCGCGCTCCGCGTCGTCGACCCCGCCCGGACCGGAATGGCCTCCGGTGCCAACAACGCGTTCCGCCTGACGGGCGTGGCCGTGGGAGTCGCCGCTCTCGGCTCGGTGCTGGAGCGCAGAGCCACCAGCTCGCTCGGCTCGAGCCTGGGCCCGCACGGCCGCGCCCTCGGTCAGGCGGTCGCGTCTACCGGTACGCAGGTGGCGGGAGGCCGTCCGGCGGTCGCGCACGCCGCGTCCGTCGCGTTCGTGAGCGGCCTCAACGGCGTCCTGCTGGTCGGCGGCATCGTCGTCGCGATCGGCGCGCTAGCCGCCGCCGCGTTGATGCACGCCCCGAAAACGGCCGCTGAGCCGGCTACGAGCTCGGGGTCGTAGCTGCAGCCTCGGGCTGTGCGGCCGGCGCCCTCGTGAAGAGGAAGCCGAGGCCCGCGCCGGCGCCGTAGCCGATGACTGCCGCGGCGATCGCGGTTCCCGTACCCGCCTTCACGGTCATGTTCCAGACGACGGCGAGAACGAGGCCGATCGCGCTGAACTCGGTGACCCAGAGGCCCGGGTAGCGCGTCATGCGCCGCGCGTGCTCCTTGAGCGGCCCCGGCCCGTTCTCCTTGAGGGCGTGCTCGAGCTTCTTGCCCGAGCGCTCCGCGATCACCGGCCCTTGGATCGCGAGCACGACGAGCGCCGCGATGCCGACCTGGATCCAGCCGGTGCTCCACGTCCAGACGTCACTCGTCATGTAGGCCCCGGAGCCAAACAGCCCGAGGATCGCGACAGGGAAGAAGCGCCCGACCTTGCCGGCGACCTTCCCCCAGGGCAGCGCGTCGGTGAGCTCCCGTGCGCCGCGGAGCTGGAAGAGGCAAACGGAGAGCACCGTCGCCGCCCCAATCCCGACGAAGAGCGAGAGCAGGTGGATGTAGAGCACGTAGTGATAAGTGTCCAACGGGAAGACCCCTTTCGAGTGGTTCGCAAGCCGCTGGATTCAAGGTACGAAAAAGCCGCCGCGCCTTCAAGGCCCCAGCCCGGTGTCCGGCTTCACTACTTCGAGGCGCAAAGCGAAGGGCCGGCTGAGCCGGCCCTTCGCGAACTGCAAAGCCCGAAGGCTCTTTACATCATGTCGGGCATCCCACCGCCGGGCATGCCGGCGCCGACCGGGTTCTTCTCCGGTGGCTCGGCGACGACTGCCTCGGTCGTGAGGATGTTCTTCGCAATCGACGCGGCGTTCTGTAGCGCCGAGCGCGTGACCATCGTCGGGTCGATGATCCCGGCCTTGACGAGGTCGGTGTACTCGCCGGTCTCTACGTTCAGGCCTGAGCCCTTCGTGCCTGTCCGGATCTTGTCAACGACGATCGAGCCTTCGAGGCCCGCATTGAAAGCGAGCTGACGAACTGGCTCCTCGAGAGCACGCGCGACGATCTGCGCACCGGTCTTTTCGTCGCCGGCATCGTCCTCGAGCTTGATCGCATCGATCGCGTTCAGAAGCGCGACGCCGCCGCCGGGGACGATGCCCTCCTCGAGGGCTGCCCGCGTGGCCTGCAGCGCGTCCTCGACGCGGTGCTTCTTCTCCTTCATCTCGGTCTCGGTGGCAGCGCCGACCTTGACCACCGCGACG
>DATDFL010000163.1:0-2862 GCA_036522595.1 Gaiellaceae bacterium | reverse complement strand
CCAGGCTACTTGATCGCGAGGAAGCCGCGGAGGCGGAAGCGCTTGCCCTCCTGCTGCGCGTAGAGCAGCGCGTGGCTGAGCGCCTCGGTGTTCCTGCGCGCCTCCGGCGGAACGACGTTCCCGTTGGACTCGGCCAGGTCGAACGCGAACGGCAGGCCGTGCGTGAGGTCTGCGTAGACCATGCCGACGACCTTCGAGGGCACCTTTGCGTCCGCGCGGGCGTGCTTGTACAGCGCGTCGTCCGCGAGCTTCGAGCCGCTGCCCTCGATCAGCGCCGGCAGCGTGTCGCGCGCGGTCGTGACGATCAGCTTGCCGTGGCCGACCGCGACGAAGACGTGGGTGCTGCCACCCGGCTGCGAGACGTCGTCGACCTCCACGTCGCCCACGTTGGACGTCGAAACGTCGAGGGTCCCACTCAGCTTCGCCAGCGAGAGAACGTGGCCGAGCACGTCGCGCGCGCGGCTCTCGTCCGGCGCCTTCGAGACGAACACGATCTTCGGGATCGGCTGCGCCGGGTAGAGGGCGAATGCCTCCTCGCGCGAGAGCAGCGGGTAGACATCATTCTCGAGGCTGACGCCGAGGATCGTCTCGACCTGATGCAGCTGCGTCTCGAACTTCGGCAGGCTGCGCCCGACGAGCTTGAGGATCGTGCGCGTCGGCCCCGAGAGATCGGCCGTGTCCACGTACAGGAGCGCGCCCGACGGCAGGCTTCCCGCGAGCGTCGGGGCAACGGTCTTCGGGTTGGGAGCCTTGTCGGTCGTGAGCGCGGAGTCGATGCGGACGCCGTCGGGCTCGATCAGTCCCGCGGCGGAGATCGACTCCATCCGGGCGACGCCCTGGCGAGTCAGGTTCGGCGGAGCACCGGAGCCCTCGAGCGACCGGTCGAGCTGCCGCTGAACCGAATCGCCGGCGACGTACGCGCGCACCGCTGAGCGTTCGTCGAGCCGCGACATTGCGTCCTTGAACGCCGCGACGCCGTCGAGCTTGTCGCCGGAGGACGCGCTGCGGAACGCGTCGATCTGCGACTGGCTGTCGGCAACCACGCTCCACCCGTTCACCTCGCCGGTGGCCGACTGGCCCGAGCCCTTGCTCATCAGCGCCTTGAACTTCCCCTTGTCCTTCGGCTGCGTCAGGCCGACGAGGTCGCTGCCGCCGTTCTTGAAATCGAGCCAGACGACGTCGAGCTCGGGGCCGAGCGCCGGCTTCACGTCGTGCGCGAAGTCGACATTGCCGTTCTCGGCGCCGAACCGGCGCAGCGCCGGCAGCGCATCCGGGAACTTGCGCAGCAGCAGGAGCGCGTTCCGGAACTGCTGCGAGCTGAAGTCCGTCTTGACCGAGATCAGCGCCGGTGCGCTTGCGGGCACGACGTCGGCGGCGTCCGGGAGCGCGTTGCCGCCGCCACCGCCACCTCCGCCACAGCCCGCGGCGATGAGCGCAAGACCGGCCAGTAGGGACGCGGCGCAGGCCCGCACGGCGCTACTTGATCTCGAGGAAGGCGTCGAACGTCGCGGAGTTGCCAGAGCTCTTGCCCCACGCCACGAATGAGCGCAGCGGCCTCAGGTTCCCCATGACCTCGGCGGGCGGGGCGGAGCCGGCGATACCGGCGAGGCTCTCCACCAGCGCGAGCGCGTTCTTCAGGTCGACGTACACGAAGCCGGAGTTCGAGCTCGGCATCCCGGCCGCGTCCTTGGCCTCCTTGAAGGCCGAGTCGGGCAGCTTCGAGCCGGAATCGGTGTAGGCGCCGATGCCGTTCAGGCCGCTCGTGATCAGGATCTTGTCGCCGAGCCCCGCATAGCGAACCGCGAATTGCCTGAAGTCGATCGTCTTGACGGTGTGCCCGGCCTGCTGGGAGCTCGAGATCTTCGCGTGCGTGTAGGAGGCGAGCCGCGCTGCGAGCTTGTCCAGCGTCGAGAGCGCTGCGCTCTGGTCGCTCGTGCTGAGCGCGAGCGAGACCTCCGGAATGGCGCCGCCCGGGCGCGCGTACATCGCGATCTCGCCGCGGAGCAGCGCCAGGAGATCCGTGACCTTGACGCCGAGCGTCCGCTCGAGCTGCGGCACTGCTTGCGAGAAGGTGGGGTTTGTCTCGAGCTGCTTCTGCAGCTGGTCGATGCTCTTGCCGCCTCGGAAGCTGATGAACGCGAAGGCGTCGGCCGGCACGCCGCCGAGCAGCTTCGACGCGTAGTCGCCGCTCGCAAGGCTGCTCGAGCCTTCCCCGCTCGTGGCGCCGTGCACACGGATGCCGTCGTCCTCGGCGCTCAGCGCGGCCGAGATGTAGTCCAGGTTCGTGCCGGGCGTGGCCGAAGCGAGCCCGTTCCCCTTCCCCTGCTCGAGCTTCTGGACGAGCTTCCCGAACTGCGGCCCGTTGACGTACGTCCTGACCAGCGCCTCGTCAGGCAGCTTCCCGAGCGCATCCTTGAACGTGGACTCGTCGGAGAGGGACTTCCCGCCGCTCTTGAGCACCTGGTCGATGTGGGCCTGGCTGTCGCTCAGCGCGAACCAGCCGTTCACCTCGCGGTAGACCGCCGGCGTGCCCGAGTCGTCGTGCTCGTTCAGCTTCTGGATGAGCGCCTTGAATTTGCCGGCGTCGTCCGGCTTGGTCAGCCCAACGACCGCCGCGTCGTTCAGGTCCGCGCTCGGCTCGATCGCGAGATCGACCTCCGGCCCGAGCGCCGGCTTGATGTCGTCGTTGTAGTCGAGCTGGTTCTTCTGGAGCGCCTGGTTGATCTGCGAAAGCGCCTTGTCCCGTCCGGGGAACTTCTTCGCGAGCGCGTCGACCTGCTTCCACTGGCTCGAGCCGAGATCGGTGTCGAACGAGACGAAGACGAGCGCGTCGGGCCGGACGAGGGCCGCGCCGTCGGCGCC
>DATDFL010000162.1:0-2825 GCA_036522595.1 Gaiellaceae bacterium | reverse complement strand
CCTGGAACGCCGGCACGATGACCGCCTCGCCGCGATCGAGCGTCGCCTTCTCGAGCTGGTTGTAGCGCCGCAGCAGATCGCCCTGCCGGGCGTCGCCGAGGTAGCTGCGCGCGACCTCGGCCAGCGTCTCGGGCGTCTGCGCGGTGTAGGTGATCGTGAACGGGATCGTGATCGACGTTCCGGCCGGCAGGCTCTCCTCCTGGGGAATGCCGCTCCATTCGGCGAGGAATCCGCCCCGCCGCGCGCTGCCGAGGTACGTCATCGCCAGCGACTCGAACGTATCGCCCGGCGACGTCGTCACCTCGCGGCTGACCGGGATACGCAGCCGCTCGCCCGGCCGGAGCGGCCGCGGCCGCGTCAGCTTGTTCTCGGCGGCGATGAACAGGGCCTTGCCGCGGTCACCGTAGAATTCCGCTGCGATCAGCTCGAGCGTGTCGCCCTGCTTGACCCGGTACATGACCGGGCGGATCGCGTCCTGCGCCTGTGCCACCCCCGGCAGCGCGAGCGCTGCGATCGCGACCGCGGCGGTGACGAGTCGGCCGACGGCCGGCGCGATCGGCCCGACCGTGACGAGTCGCCTGGCGGCCCGTGCGGTCACCAGCGCGCGCGTGATGCGTTGCCCGGTGGTCAGTGCGGTCGGCGCAGCGGGCCTGACGCTCGTCGCGCGGGCATGGGTCATCGGCCGCCCCCGGCGGTGCCGCCCGGAGACGCGGCGGCCGGGCGGGTCTTCCCCGGGGCAGCCGGGATTCGCTCGGCCTCGAAGTCGAGCGACAGCACCTGCGGCGCGGTCGCGATGCCCTCGGCGATATCGACCGTGCGCTCGACCGGCTGATACCAGTCGTGCTCCAGCCGGATCCGGTGCACACCCTCCTTCAGCTCGATCGGCTTGCCGAGCGGGGTCAGCCCGTACACGGCGCTGTCGATCGAGACGCGGGCCCACGGCACCGCATTGACGCGCAGGAAGCCGCGGCCGACTTCTCGCACGACCGCCGAGTGCGCCGGCGTCGGGCTCAGCGGGGCGACGTGGATCAGGCCGAGCATCAGCAGCAGCACGCCGAGCGTGATCGCATGGGCGACCAGGCCGGCGCGCACCGCGTGGCGGGCCTGCATGTTGGGCTGCTGCGCCGCGTTGGCGCCGCCGAGCGCGGCCGGGTTGAGGTAGGCGTCGGCCTCGAGCTCGGTGATCACGTTCTGCGACCGGATGAACAGCACCAGCCGCGCGTGGTGGTTCATCTCGACGTGCTTGGCCAGGAAGCGCTCGAGCGCCATCACCATGTGCTGCGCCGATCGCCAGCGGTCGCGCGGCTGCTTCTCGAGGCAGCGGTCGATGACCCGCTCGAGCTCGCGCGGGATCTCGGGGTTGAGCTTGCGCGCCGCGACGTGCTTCTCGAGGCGGATCTTGTGCATCGCCGAGCGCCGCTCGTCCTCGACGAACGGCTTCTTGCCCGTCGTCATCTGGTACAGCAGCACGCCGAGCGAGAAGATGTCGCTGCGGGCATCGAGCTTGTCGCCGAGCACCTGCTCGGGAGACATGTAAGCGGGCGTACCGATGCCAGTGCCGGCTTCCGTGAGGTCTCCGAAACTGTTGTCGCGGGCAATGCCGAAGTCCATCAGCTTCACGCCGCCCTGGCGCGAGATCATCACGTTTGCCGGCTTGATGTCGCGGTGGACGATCCCCCGGTAATGGATGTAGTCGAGCGCGCGGCCGACCTGCATCGCGATGATCGCCGCGACGTCGTACGGCAGTCGTCCGCTTTTCTCAAGCAGATCGTACAGATCGATACCCTCGACGTACTCCATCACGATGAACAGCGCGCCGCGCTCGCGGTGGAAGTCGTAGACGTGGATGATGTTTTCGTGCTGTAACAGCGCGAGACTCTTGGCCTCTCGCTCGAAGCGAGTGACGACGTTCTCCTCGAGCGCCGCCGAGCTCTTGAGCGCCTTGATCGCCACCGTGCGCCCGAGCGGGTCCTGGACCGCACGGTAAACCACTGCCATCCCTCCAGAAGCTACCTCCTCGACGATGCGGCAGTTGCCTATGCGCTCGAGCATGGTACCCAGCGAGCGTAACGGGGTTACGGGGTCGGAACCAGCTGGCGACCGGGGTTTTCGAGCTCCGAAAACCGCTGGAGAATCTCAAGGTTGGATAGGCAGGCGAGGGGGTCGCGGAAAAATCTTCGATCAGCGTTGACAGTCTGCCCGGTACCCCTTATAAGCACACTCCCTCGACGAACTTCGTCGAGCCCTGACAGGAAGCACCCCGTCGTCCGCGGGTTGACCCCTCGGCGGCGGAAGATCCTCGAAGGGATCGGTCTCTGAAAACTGGATAGCAAGCCGTTTTGAAGATTGTGGGTTTCGTGTTCTGAAACGAAACCATTCCACGTTGCGCGATCGGCGCCGTCCCCCGGACGCTCCGATCACAAAGCGCGACGTAGAGCGGGTTCAAATTTTCTATGGAGAGTTTGATCCTGGCTCAGAGCGAACGTTAGCGGCGGGCTTAACACATGCAAGTCGAGCGAGAAAGTGGCTTCGGCCATCAGTAAAGCGGCGAACGGGTGAGTAACACGTAGGTAATCTTCCCTTGAGCGGGGGACAACGTTTCGAAAGGAACGCTAATACCGCATACGTTTCCAGAGACCCCGGTCTCTGGAAGGAAAGCTAGGTCGCAAGATCCGGCACTCGAGGAGGAGCCTGCGTCGCATCAGCTAGTTGGTGGGGTAACGGCCTACCAAGGCGAAGACGCGTAGCTGGTCTGAGAGGATGATCAGCCACACTGGGACTGAGACACGGCCCAGACTCCTACGGGAGGCAGCAGTGGGGAATAT
>DATDFL010000161.1:0-3138 GCA_036522595.1 Gaiellaceae bacterium | reverse complement strand
CGCGGCCATCTCCCCGACCTCCTGCGGTGCGTGTGCCATCACGGGCAGGGCGCCGAGCGCGAGCGTCGCGTTGGCGGTCTCGTTCATGACGACGTAGTTCGTGATCTGGTGGACCAGCGGCTTCCGCTCGCGGATGGCGCGGAGGTCGGCCCCGGTCTGGAGGCTCATGCGCTCACGCCCAGCACGTCCACGGGGCCTTCGCCCGCGCCCAGATCGGGCAGGCCCTGCGCCACGGCACGCGAAGCTGAGCGCGCCGCACCTCGAGCCGCGGCTTCGAGGCTCTCGCCCCGTGCGAGAAGCGCGGCAAGCGTCGCCGAGTGCGTGCAGCCCGCGCCGTGCGTCGCCCTGATGCGGTGCCGCTCGACCGGAATCTCGAGGTGCTCCTCGCCGTCGAAGAGGTGGTCGACCGGATCGTCGCCGTGGCCGCCCGTGACGATGACGGCGGCCGCGCCGAGATCGTGCAGCCGTTCGGCGAGCTGGTAGGGCAGGCCTTCCCCCGCGAGCACCTGGGCCTCCGGGAGGTTCGGCGTGATCACCGTCGCGAGCGGGAAGAGCCGCTCGACCAGCGTTTCGACCGCGTCCTCCTGGAGCAGCCGCGCGCCGGAGCTCGCGACCAGAACCGGGTCGACGACCAATGGCACCGGGTACTCGCCCAGGAAGTCCGCGACCGTCTCGATCAGCGGCGCGGAGAAGAGCATCCCCGTCTTGGCCGCGTCGACGCCGAGGTCGTCGAAGACCGCCTCGAGCTCCGCGCGCACAAAGGCCGGCGGCACCTCGTGCACCGCGGTGACACCGGTCGTGTTCTGCGCCGTCAACGCGACGATCGCGCTCATGCCGTGGCAGCCCGCGGCCGCGAAGGCCTTCAGGTCGGCCTGGATCCCGGCACCGCCGCCCGAATCGGACCCGGCAATCGTCAAGCATCTCGGAACCAACTGACTCCCTTCGCCGGCATTACCCGGATCAGGTTCGCGGGTGTGATCTCAGCCCCATCTGGGGCACCCCGGTAGCGCCAACGTTAGCGACTATGGGCCCATGACAGTCCGCTTGCTCGATCCCTCCTCGCTCTCCGCCGAGGTCATGCGGGGCCTCTACGAGGTGCTGGCCCGCTGCCACGCCGAGGAGAACGCGGAGGAGCCCTGCCGGTCGCCGGCCGAGCTAAAAGGCTTCCTGCGCCACGCTCCCTCGGCGGAGACCCGCGACTACTGGGTCGTGGAGTCCGCGAGCGGATGCGCGGGTTACGCAATGCTCGCGGTGACAAGAGGCTCGCAGACCGGCCGCGTCGAGCTGCTGGTGCATCCGGAGCACCGCCGACTCGGGCACGGCTCGGCCCTGCTCGGCGTCATCCGCCAGCAGGCGACGAAGCGAGGCGCCCGCCGCCTCGCCGGCCGCCACGCAACGGAGGCCGGCTCCAGGTTCGCGTCCTCTGTCGGCGCATCGGTCACGTACCGCGAAGTCCGCTCGCTGCTGCGACTGCCGCTCCCGGAAGGTCTCGAGGCGCAGCCCGTCGGCGGCTACGGCCTTCGCAGCTGGGTCGGCGCTGCTCCGGACGACCTCCTCGACTCCTTCGCCAGCGCACGCAAGGCGATCAACGACGCCCCAGGATTCGAAGACGAGCCGGAGGTCTGGACCGCGGCGCGCGTCCGCGATCTCGAGGCGGCCGTTGCGAGGCGTGACAGAGACATCAGGGTCACGGTCGCGCTCGACTCGCAGGGTGAGGTGGCCTCCTTCACCGAGCTGCGGATCTCACACGCCCCAGGCTCGGTTGCGGGGACAGAGGACACCGCAACGGTGCCGGCGCATCGCCGCCGCGGCCTCGGGCGCTGGGTGAAGCTCGAATCTCTCGGCCGCCTCCAGCTGGACCGGCCCGACGTCAGGCTCGTCAGCACCTCGAACGCGGAGGAGAACGAGGCGATGCTGAGCCTGAACCGCTCGCTCGGCTTCTCGCCGGTCACGGTGTACACCAACTGCGAGCTCGCGATCTAGCATCGGGCCCATGAGCAAAGCGCGCTACGACGACGTCGCCGAGTGGTACGACGCGGAGTTCGCGACGACCGAGCTGGGGCTCTCGGCGCGCAGGATCGTGCTGCGGCTGCTCGGCGTGGGACCGGGCCGCCTGCTCGACGTCGGCTGCGGCGGCGGCGCTCACGCGGTGGCGTTCGCCGAGCGGGGCTGGACGGTGACCGGCGTCGACCTCTCTCACGCCCAGCTCGAGCTGGCCCGCGCGCGCGGCGTCGACGTGGTCGAGGCCGATGCAACCGCGCTGCCGTTCGAGGACGCGAGCTTCGACGCCGCGGTCTCGACGTTCACGCACACGGACCTCGAGGACTTCCCTGCGGTGCTCCGCGAGACCGCGCGGGTGCTGCGCCCCGAAGGCAGGCTCGTCTACCTCGGCGTCCATCCGTGCTTCGTCGGGCCGCATGCCTTCGTACACGACCGCGAGGTGCCAGAGCTCTACCCCGGCTACCGGGACACGTCGTACCGGACGGAAGCCCCGGGCATCTGGGGCGAGGGGATCCGGGCGAAGGTCGGAGCGACACATCTCCCGCTCGGCCTGTTCCTGCACGCCTTCCTCGACGCAGGCTTCACGATCGAGCGCTTCGAGGAGCCGGAAGGAAGGGACTACCCGCACGTCGTCGCCCTGCGGGCTCGCCGGTGAGCATCACCGCCGACCTCCTCCACGGCGAGGAGCTCGCTTACCTCGGCAGTGAACCGGCCCGGGAAGCACGAAACGCGCCGCTTCCCGACGAACTGCACCCACGGGTCCGCGAGGCGCTGGCCGCGCAGGAGATCGACGGGCTCTACACCCATCAGGCCGAGGCCTGGGAGGCGGCCGCCCGAGGCGAGCACCTGATCGTCACGACCGGCACCGCGAGCGGCAAGACGCTCGCCTTCAACCTCCCCGTGCTCGACGCGCTCGCCCGTGAGCCGAAGCAGCGCGCGCTGTACCTCTATCCGACCAAGGCGCTCGCGCAGGATCAGCTGCGTTCGCTCGGCTCATTCCGCCTGCCGCGCCTGCGCGCCGCGATCTACGACGGCGACACCGAGTCGGAGCGCCGCTGGCAGATCCGCAAGTGGGCGAACGTGATCCTCTCCAATCCGGACATGCTGCACGTCGGCGTCCTGCCACACCATGACCGC
>DATDFL010000160.1:0-2555 GCA_036522595.1 Gaiellaceae bacterium | reverse complement strand
CGCGCCGGATAGAAGTTGTGGCGCAGGAAGCCGACGCAGGCGCCGAGCACGACCGCTGCCAGGATGGCGGGCTCCGGCCGGCCGAGCGACAGCGCGATCAGGCAGAACGTGAAGCCGGAGATCGCGCAGACCCCGGCGGCGAGGCCGTCGAGCCCGTCGAGGAAGTTGACCATGTTCATGATCGCGACGATCCAGAGGATCGTCAGGGGCACGCCCACCCATTCCGGCAGCGCGTGGACGCCGAGGATCGGGAACGTGAAGCGCTGCACCCAGATGCCGAAGCCGGTCGGGATCGCCGCGGCCGCGAGCTGGCCGCCGAGCTTCTCCCACCAGACGAGGCCCCGGAAGTCGTCGATCGCGCCGACGGTGGTCGCCACCGCCGCGCCGAGCAGGAGCCCCTTGGTCTCACGGCCGAGCGGCAGGAAGGCGAGCGCCGGCACGAAGATCCCGAAGAACAGCGCGAGGCCGCCGAGCCGCGGGACGGCCCGCCGGTTGAGGCGGCGCAAGCCGGGCTCGTCGACGACGCCGAGGAGCCGCGCCATCCCGCCCACCGCGGGCGTGAGGAGGATCACGATCCCGAGCGCGACTATCGCGCCCCAGAGCACCTCCAGGTGGTCGGTGAACGTCGCCCACATGGCTGGTTACTTCGTGCCGTAGAGCCGGTCGCCCGCGTCACCGAGCCCCGGAAGGATGTAGCCCCGCTCGTTCAGTTCGCGGTCGACGGCGGCGGTTACGATCCTCACGTCCGGGTGTTCGCTCTGCATGTGCTCGATCCCTTCGGGCGCGGCGACCAGGCAGACCAGTGTGACCGAGCGAGCCCCGGCCTCCTTGACGGCCTTGACCGCTGCGGCGCTCGAACGGCCGGTGGCGAGCATCGGGTCGAGCACGATCGCATCGCGCTCGCCGTCGCCGAGCTCCGGCAGCTTCACGAAGTACTCGACCGGCTGCAGCGTGTCCTCGTCGCGGTAGAGGCCGATGAAACCGACGCGCGCGCTCGAGACGAGCGAGAGCACGCCGTCCAGCATCCCGAGCCCCGCGCGCAGCACCGGGCACACCGCGACCTTCTTGCCGGCGATCCGCTGGACGGTCGTCCGCTCGAGCGGCGTCTCGATCTCAGCCTCCTCGGTCGGGAAGTCCTTCGTCGCCTCGTAGGTGAGCAGCAGCGTCACCTCTCCGGCGAGCTTGCGGAAGTGGACCGTCGGCGTGTCCTTGTCGCGCAGGTACGCGAGCTTGTGCTGCACGAGCGGGTGCGTGACCACCGTCACGCCAGTGGCAGTCTCGATGCTCACGCCTGGTACGACGTGAAGCCGCGGAAGCCCGGGTAGAGCGGGCGCTTCTCGCAGAGCGCCTCGCTGCGGGCCGCGAGTGCCGCGACGTCGCTGTCGCCGAGCGCCTCGGCGATGATCTTCCCGACCTCGCGGAAATCATCCTCGTCGAAGCCGCGCATGGTGGCGGCCGGCGTGCCGATCCGGATCCCGGACGCAACCGTCGGCGGACGCTCGTCGAACGGCACGGTGTTGCGGTTCACGGTGATCTTCACCTCGGCCAGGCGCTCCTCGGCGTCCTTGCCGCTCCAGTCCGTCGCGCGGAGGTCGACCTGGAGGAGATGCGTGTCGGTGCCGCCGGTGAGCACGTCGAGGCCGCCCTCCTGGAGCGTCTCGGCGAGCGTGTCGGCGTTCGCGCGCACCTGCTGCTGGTACTCGCGGAAGGCCTCGGTGCCGGCGATCAGGAAACACGTCGCCTTCGCGGCCACCGTGTGCACGAGCGGGCCGCCCTGCATCCCGGGGAAGACGGCGCGGTCGATCGCGGTCGCGTAGTCCTCCTTGCAGAGGACGAAGCCTGCGCGCGGGCCGGCGAGCGTCTTATGCGTCGTCGAGGTGACGAAATCGCAGTGGGGCACGGGGTTGGGGTGCAGCCCCGCGGCGACGAGCCCGGCGAAGTGCGCCATGTCGCAGAGCAGCAGCGCGCCGACCTCGTCGGCGATCTCGCGGAAGCGCTCGGTCTCGACGGTTCGTGGGTAGGCGGAGCCGCCGCAGACGATCAGCTTCGGCTTGTGCTGCTTCGCGAGCGCCAGGACCTCGTCGTAGTCGACCATGTTGGTCTCGCGCGAGACGCCGTAGTGGGCGATCGTGTAGAGCCGCCCGGAGAAGTTGACCTTGAGCCCGTGCGTCAGGTGGCCACCGTGCGAGAGCTCCAACGAGAGGATCGTGTCGCCGGGCTCGCAGGCTGCGAAGTACACGGCCATGTTGGTCTGCGCGCCCGCGTGCGGCTGGACGTTCGCGTGCTCGGCGCCGAAGAGCTCCTTCGCGCGGTCGATCGCGGTCTGCTCGATCTCGTCGACGACCTCGCAGCCGCCGTAGTACCGCTTGCCCGGATAGCCCTCGGCGTACTTGTTCGTCGGGACCGAGCCGAGAGCCTCGAGCACCGACGGCCAGGTGAAGTTCTCGGAGGCGATCAGCTCGATCTGGCCGCGTTGGCGCTCGAGCTCCTTGCCGATCAGCTCGGCGATTGCGGGATCGATCTCGGCCAGGCCCGCGGTGCGGAGGTGCTGGACA
>DATDFL010000159.1:0-8604 GCA_036522595.1 Gaiellaceae bacterium | reverse complement strand
GGATCGACGGCCCTGTCGGCTTCGCGCGCAAGCGCCGCGCGCAGCTCGTCGAGCCCCGCACCCGTCTTCGCGCTGACCGCCAGCACCTTCGCTTCCGGAACGAGCTCGCGTGCCTCGTCGAGTGCGAGCTCGAGCGTCTCCTCGTCGACGGCGTCCGCCTTCGTCACGGCGACGACGCCGCGCTCGACGCCGAGCAGCCGCAGGATCGCAAGGTGCTCGTGCGTCTGCGGCCGCGCGCCCTCGCCCGCGTCGATCACCAGCAGGAAGAGGTCGATGCCGGTCGCGCCGGCGACCATCGTTCGCACGAACCGCTCGTGGCCGGGAACGTCGACCAGCGAGAGCTGCGTCACCGGCGTCCGCCCGATGTTCAGCGGCGCGTAGCCGAGCTCGATCGAGATCCCGCGCTCCTGCTCCTCGGGCAGCCGGTCGGTGTCCTTGCCGGTCAGCGCCCGGACGAGCCAGGTCTTGCCGTGGTCGATGTGCCCCGCGGTGCCGACCGTCAGCGGCATCAGGCGGGAGCGGCCTCGATCAGCGCCTCGTGGAAGCGCACCGGCTCAAAGCCCCCGGCGGCGAGCAGCTCCCGCCACTGCGCCTCGCCGCGCTCCTTGCCACCCACGAGCGTGAGCATCACCAGGTCGAGCCATTTGCGCCCGCCTGGCTCGTTCCCGGGCGGGACGACCGCATCGAGGATCAGCAGGCGCGAGCCGGCCGGAGCCGCTCGGCGGATCGTTCGGAGAATCGCCGTAGCGCGCCCGTCGTCCCAGTCGTGCAGGATCGTCGAGAGGATGTAGACGTCTCCTTCCGGCACGCTCTCGAAGAAGCTGCCCTCGACGAAGTCGATCCGGTCTCCGAGGCCGGCCGCGTCGCGAACGGTTTCGGGCAAGTCGAAGACGATTCCCCGCAGGCCGGGCTGGAGCTTCAGGAGCTCGACGAGCAGAGACCCGTTTCCGCCTCCGACGTCGACGACGGTCTCGTCTCCGCGCCACTCGACCGGCTCAAGCCGGCCGATCCGATCCTCCTTGCCTTGCTCCATGGCGCGGTCGAAGTTGGCGCGCTCGTCCGGATGGGCCTTCAGCCACGACCAGAAGTCGGTGCCGAAGCTCTCCTCGAACGGCGACCGGCCCGACGCGTCGAGGTCGGCTACGGCGCGATGGAGGAGCCCGCCGAAGAGATGCGCGAACTCGTTCCAGCCGCCGCCTGCGCGAAGAGGCTCCGATGCCTCGGTGTTCCGGAACACGCGCGGTTCCTCTTCGGCGAAGACGCCGTCGCTGGCGAGCGCTCGAAGAAGCCGGTAGAGCGTGTCGGGATCCGCCCCGAGCTCGCGCCCGAGCTCTTCGGTCGATCGCGGCCCGCCGGCGAGCGCGTCGGCGACGCCGAGCTCGGAGACGACGGCCAGTGCCCGCGTGGTAAGCGAGCCCCGGAGCAGATTCCAGAGGGTCTCGTCCGGTGTGCTCATTCGGAACGAGCGGCCTGGACGAGCGTTGCAGCCTCCTCGGCCTCGGCGTCGGTCAGCGTGCGGCAGTCGAGCAGCAGGCGGCCGTCCCGAATGACGCCGACGACGGGTGGATCTCCGGCTCGCAGCGGCGCGGCGAGCTCCTCGTCGACCGCGCACGCGAAGCTCGGCAGCTCGGCCAGAGGAAGGGCGCCGCCGCCGACCCGCCCGACCGTCTCCTCGACCTCGCCGCCGACGGCCTTCGCGAGCCGCTCGGCGCGCCCGCGCACCGTTTCCGCAGGCTCGCGCAGCATCCGCAGCACCGGCACCTCGCGCTCGGCTCGCTCCGGATCTAGGTAGAGGCCGAGCGTTCCCTCGAGCGCCGCGATCGTCAGCTTGTCGGCCCGGAGCGCGCGCTGCAATGGATGACGCCGCAGGAGCTCGACGAGATCTGCGCGCCCGACGACGATCCCCGCCTGCGGCCCGCCGAGCAGCTTGTCGCCCGAGAAGCAGACGAGATCTGCGCCGGCCGCGAGGCTCTCCTTGGCCGAGGGCTCGTCCTCGAGCCGCACGAGCACTCCGGAGCCCAGGTCGTCGACGAGCGGCAGCTCGTGCCGCCGCGCCACCGCGGCGAGCTCCTCCAGCGACGGCTGCTCGGTGAAGCCGACCACGCGGAAATTCGACTGGTGCACGCGCAGGAGCACTGCCGTCTCGGGCCCGATCGCGCGCTCGTAGTCGGCGGCGCGCGTCCGGTTCGTCGTGCCGACCTCGTGCAGGCGGGCGCCCGAGCGGACGAGCACGTCGGGGATTCGGAAGCCGTCGCCGATCTCGATCAGCTCGCCCCGGGAGACGAGAACCTCGCGGCCCTCGGCGAGAGCCGCCAGCGCGAGCATCACCGCCGCCGCGTTGTTGTTGACCACGAGCGCAGCCTCGGCGCCGGTGAGCCGCCGCAGGATCGAGGCGGCGTGGTCCTGGCGCGACCCGCGAGTGCCCGCGGTCAGCTCGTACTCGAGGTTCGAGTAGGACCGGCCGACCTCGAGGGCGCGCTCGAGGGCGGCCTCCGCGAGCGGCGCGCGGCCGAGGTTCGTGTGGACGATCACGCCGGTCGCGTTCAGCGTTCGGCGCAGGCTCGGAGCGCGCGCCGAGGCGAGTTCCTCCGCCGCCCGCTCGCCGAGGTCGCCCGGATCGTGGCCTGCCCTGATGGCTTCACGCGCGCGTGCGAGGGCGGTGCGCGCCGCCTCCACGGCCAGAGCCGCCGGCTGGCCGGCCAGCCGGTCGTCGCGGGCGAGCTCGTCGACGGACGGAAGATCGCGGAGCTCCATCGGACTCAAGTGTAGGTCGCGGGTCTCGGCAGTACACTCGAAGCCCGGTGCGCTACTCCGTGCTCACACCGGTCCAGCGGCGACGCCGGCGGCGCAGCAGACGCATCCCGGCCGCGCTGCTCGTCGTCGCGGTCCTCGCAGCCGCAGGCGCTCTCGCGTTTCGGCATTTCGACACGCACACCACCCCCGCGGCCGCCGCGCCGCCGCCGCCGAAGGCACCGCCGACCCAACATCCGGCAGCCCCGAGGCCCGCGAAGCTGCTCACCGCGGTGCACCCGCTGCGGGGGAGGCCGGTCGTAACAGCCCGCTCGGCGATCCTCGTCGACGCGGACACGGGCAGGGTCATCTGGGAGAAGTCGGCTCACCGCCGCCGCCCGATCGCTTCGACGACGAAGATCATGACCGCGACGCTCGTCCTCGAGCACCTGCCCCTCGGCACCGTCGTGAAGGTGCCGCCAGCCGCCGTCCGCACGCCGCTCGTCCGCGAAGGCCTGCGCCGCAACGAGCGGGTCCCGGCCTGGAAGCTCCTCGACGGCCTGCTGATCTTCTCCGGCAACGACGACGCCTACTCGCTCGCGGCCGCCACCGCGGGCTCGCGGCTGCGCTTCGTGAAGCTGATGAACGAGAAGGCGCGGGCGCTCGGCCTCCGCGACACGCACTACACCTCGGTGAGCGGCGTCATGGACAAGGACAACTACTCGACCGCCTGGGACCTCGCCGCGCTTGCTCGGTACGCCATGCGCGACGCGCGCTTCCGCAAGACGGTCAAGACCAGGATCGCCCGCGTCAAATGGTCTGCGCCGACCTTCGGCAAGGTCTACGTGAACAAGAACCGGCTGCTGGGCATCTACCGCGGCGCCGACGGGGTCAAGACCGGCTGGACGACGCTCGCCGGCCATTGCCTCGTCGCGTCCGCCCACCGCGGCGGACACGGCCTGATCGCCGTCCTCCTGCACGCGACCGATCCCTACCGCGACGCGCGCCGGCTGCTTAACTTCGGCTTCTCGAGGACGGGGTCATGAAGACGATCGGACTGTCGCTAATGCTCATAGCGCTCGTGGGCGGCGTTGCCGCCGCCGCGGGCCCGACGATCGGGGTCGGCCGGATGGTCGTCACCCCGGCGACTCTGACCGCCGGCTCGACGGGGAACGAGCTCACGTTCAACTTCACGGCGACCCGCTCACTGACCGGGCAGACGATCGTCGACGTGCCACGCGCCTGGACCGCGTTCCAGCGGCGCAGCTCCACTGGCGCGGGCTACATCGAGCTGAAGCGCGGCAGCTGCGGCGGCTCCACGCGGATCACGTCGCTCGTGAAGCGGCGCCTGACGATCGCCACCAACTGCAAGCGGGGCCACGGCTACCAGC
This sequence comes from Gaiellaceae bacterium, assembly GCA_036522595.1. Taxonomy (GTDB): domain Bacteria; phylum Actinomycetota; class Thermoleophilia; order Gaiellales; family Gaiellaceae; genus AC-32. The sequence goes on along the minus strand of DATDFL010000159.1, from coordinate 4,483 downwards.
TGCTCTACCACAAGGCGACCGTCCCGACGATCGCCGCCGACGGCTACATCTTCCTGACCCAGACCCGAAGCTCGGGCCGCAAGGCCAGGTTCCGTCCGCTGGCGCGCGAGGTTCAGCCGGTCGTCAAGGTGAAGGGCGGTCTCGCGACCGGGCTCGACATGACGCTGACGAGCGTCATCACCGCGGGCACGCCGTTCACCGTCACCCTCCGCGCCATCGACCCCTATTCCAACAACGCGTTCCCGTACGGCGGCACGTTCACCCTGACGAGCAGCGATCCGGCGGCGACGCTTCCCGGGCCCTACGCGGTGCAGCCGGCGGATCTCGCCCAGCACGCGTTCACGGGCGTCGTCCTGCGCACGCCCGGGGTGCAGACGATCACCGCGCGAGACTCGAACGGGCTGACCAAGACGTCGCCGCCGATCATGGTCAACGCCTCCTCCTAGTTACTGCGCGTCGGCCTTCTCGGGCTCGGCGGGCATCGCCGCGCAGCGGCGGTCGTAGCACTCGACGATCGTCCTGACTGCCTCGGAGGGGTCGTCGGTGACCGCGACGAGCTCGAGATCCTCCGGCGAGACCATGCCCTCAGCGAGCAGCCGCTCCCTGACCCAGTCCAGCATCGGCTGCCAGAAACGGCTGTCGAAGAGCACGACTGGGAAGTGCAGCACCTTGCCCGTCTGGATCAGAGTCAGCGACTCGAACAGCTCGTCCTGCGTGCCGAAGCCGCCCGGGAAGATCACGAACCCCTCGGCGGCCTTCACGAACATCGTCTTACGCGCGTAGAAGTGGTTGAAGGTGAGGCCGATGTCGACGTACGGGTTCGAGTACTGCTCGTGCGGCAGCTCGATGTTGAAGCCGACCGAGAGCCCGCCGCCCTCGCGCGCGCCGCGGTTGGCGGCTTCCATCACGCCCGGCCCGCCGCCGGTGACGACCGCGAAGCCCGCCTCCGCGAGGAGCCTGCCCACCACGCGGGCCTGGTCGTAGGCTGAATGTCCTTCCCGCACTCGCGCGGAGCCGAAGACCGTGACCCCCGGCCGGTCGATCTTCTCGACCGCGATGAACCCCTGCAGGAACTCGTCCGCGATGGTCGCGACGTGCCCTTCGAGGTCGCCGTCGCGGCGCTCGAGAAGTCTTCGGTCTTCCACTAGAAGTGATGCGGGACGTGCGTCGCGTGCATGGCGATCACGAGCAGGATCGCGAGGCCGAAGTACGAGACGGCGGCGATCAGCCGCTGCACAGGCTTCACCGAGTAGTAAGCACCCGCGCCGGCGAAGTGCCGCGTCTGCCAGCGCTGCCAGAGCTCCATCGCCGCGAAGACGAGGATCAGCACGAGGATCCCGTTCGGCCGGTAGAGCACCAGCGCGAGCAGCGCGATCAGCCCGAGCACCCAGAGCGCGGGGTGGATCGCGGTGACGATCCGCCCGCCGTCGAGCGGCACAACCGGGAGCAGGTTGAACAGGTTGATGAAGAAGCCGAGGAACGCGATCGCCCGCAGGCGGTTCGAGTCCTCCGCAACCGCGACCCCGAAGACGGCCAGCGCACCGAGCGAGCCGAGCAGCGGCCCCGCGATCGCGAGCTGGAACTCGCGCCACGCGTTCTGCGGGTGCTCCTTCAGGAAGATGCTCGCGCCGAGGAACGGGATGAAGATCGGTGCGCTCACGGGCAGGCCCTGCCGCTTCGCCTCGAGCCAGTGCCCCATCTCGTGGACGAAGATCAGCCCGATCAGCCCGACCGCGAACCAGATCCCGCCGTACCAGAGGTAGAGGCCGAACGAGATGAACAGCCCGAGCAGGAACTTGTACTTGAGGATCGCGACGCCGAACTTCGCGATGAAGGCGCCGACCGCGACGAACGGCGCCCAGATCTTCCGCCCGAGCTCGCGCCAGTCCGTGCCGCCGCGCGGCTGGATCGGCTCGTAGTCGCGAAATTCGGGCTCGAGCTCAGGCCTGGGCGTGAGCTGGCTCACCCACTCATCGTAGCGGCGGAAGATGCCGCGACCCCTTGACGTCCTGTGGCCAGCAGAGAATCCTCTGTGAGCCGTCAACTTTCGATCGGAGGGTCATCATGACCAGAGGGTTTGGGCGCTTCCTGCGCCACAACACCATCGCGCTGCTCGCGCTTTTCGTCGCGCTCGGCGGAACGTCGTTTGCGGCCGCGACCCTGCTCAACGGGTCGCAGATCAAGCCGCACACGATCGCCAAGAACCGCCTGACGAACAAGGCGATCAAGCAGCTCAAGGGCAACCGAGGCCCGCGCGGTGCGCAGGGTGCCCCCGGGACGCAGGGCCCGCAGGGCATCCAGGGCATCCAGGGGCCGGCGGGGCCGTTCCCGAACGGAAACCTGCCCGGCGGTAACACGCTCCGGGGCAACTGGATGGCGCTGTGCGACCAGAACGAGCCGACGTGCTGGACCGACATCGCGTTCGGCTACCAGATGGCCAGCCCGCTCGTGGCGCACTACATCCCCGCCGGCACGCCTGCCTCGGCGGCCTGCCCGGGCACTGGGGACAACCCGCAGGCGGCGGCTGGGCATCTGTGTGTCTACGAGTCGCTGGTGTCCAACGTCATCGAGGGCACTGACTTCGTCTACGACCAGGACTTCAACCCCGGCCAGTCCGGTCGTTGGGGAGCGGAGATCCGCCTCGTCCCGGCCTCGGCCGCGTACTACTACTCGCTCGGCACGTGGGCGGCGACCTCGCCCGCAGGCGCGAGCGCTGCTTCGCACGTCTCGCACGCTTCGCCGCGTGCGGTCGTCACAGGCAAGTAGGGCATCACCCCGTGCGATTCGAGAGGGCCGTCCCTAGGGCGGCCCTCTCTTGCTGACGTGGGTCCTGGAGTCGCCACCCGTTCGGCTTGACCGGAAGCTGATCCCTCGTTTCAGGGTGCCCGCTTGAACGAGGGGCTCCGATGGCCCGGCCATGCGGCTCCTCGCTCGGATGCTCTGCGCGCTGGTCGTCGTCCTCGCCGTTCCGGGCGTGGCCAAGGCAACGGTGTTGCGCCGGGCGCTCACGGTCGACTCGCCGGCGCTGGCTCCGACCTACCAGGCCGGAGTTGCCTGGGAGTGGCAGTGGGACGCGGCCAACATGAGTGCCGTGCCCGATGCGGTGCTCCGGGCCGCCGCGGGCGTGAAGATCGCGGTGATCGACAGCGGCGCCGACCTGAGCGCGCCTGACCTCGCCGACAAGGCTCCCTCGACGTGGAGCGTGATCTCCCGCACGCAGCGCGTCCGCGACACGCTCGGCCACGGCACCTTCGTCTCGTCACTCGCCGCGGGCTCGACCACCGACGGGGTCGGGATCGCCGGTTTCGGCGGCGATGCGCAGCTGCTCGTGATCCAGGCCATCGGCCGGAACGGCTTCATCACCGACGTCGACGAGGCGGCGGCCATCGTCTACGCGGTCAAGCACGGCGCGAACATCATCAACCTCTCGATCGGCGGGCAACAGACGTCGCGGATCGAACGGCGCGCGATCACGTACGCGGCTCGGCACGGCGTCCTACTCGTGGCCGCCGCCGGCAACGAGCACGAGCAAGGGAACGCTGTCGAGTATCCGGCCGCGCTCATGCGCAATGGAATCGGCCTCGCCGTCGGAGCCACGAAGATGGATGGAGCTCGGGCTTCGTTCTCCAACACGGGGAGCTACGTGTCCCTCGCCGCTCCCGGCGAGAACGTGTTCGCTGCCGAGTCGGCGGATTCCGATTGGCCGCGCGCGCAGCCGCCCTGGGCCTCCGCCGGCTACTACGGCTGGGCGAGCGGAACGTCCTTCGCCGCTCCCGAGGTCTCAGGGGCTGCCGCGCTCGTCTGGGGAGCGAACCCGCGCCTCACCGCGCGGCAGGTCGCATGGGTGTTGGAGCAGAGCGCGTCAGGCGAATCCTGGAGCCCCGAGCTCGGCTGGGGCAAGCTCGACGTCGCCGCGGCGGTCCGGGTGGCGCAGGCAACGCTCGGCGCCGCGCGGCACGCGGCGCGTCAGGACCCGCGGCCGATCCACTCCTCGCCGCCCTCGTAGACCTCCTTCTTCCAGAGCGGCACCGACTCCTTGAGCGTGTCGATCGCCTCGCTGCAGGCGGCCAGCGCAGCCTGGCGGTGCGGGGCAGAGACCGCGATCGCGACGCTGGGCTCTCCGATCTCGACGCGCCCGACACGGTGGTGGATCGCGACCGCGCAGAGGTCGTGGCGCTCGAGCAGGCTCGCAGCGAGCCGGGCCATCACATCCTCGGCCATCTCGGCGTAGGCCTCGTACTCGAGATGCGTGACCTCGCGGCCGCGCGACTGCCGCCGCACGGTGCCGGTGAACGTCGCGATCCCGCCGGCGCGGTCGTCGGCGACCTCCGCCACCACCGCTTCCAGCGACAGCGGCTTCTCGGTGACTCGGAAGGCGCCGCCGGAGACCGGCGGGATCAGCGCGACCTCGTCGCCGTCCCGGAGGTCCTGGTCGGGCCCGGCGTACTCGCGGTTGACGGCGTAGAGCAGCCCCGCGGGCTCG
>DATDFL010000158.1:0-8872 GCA_036522595.1 Gaiellaceae bacterium | reverse complement strand
AAGGTCGCCGCGGGTCTCACGTCGATCGAAGAGCTCGCGCGCGTCACCACGTAAGCGCGCGTTTCGTCACAGTGCCTGGCACCGCGACGAACCGCCAAAGCCCTGCTCAGAAACGCGGCACGACGAACGTCGTGACACTTCTGTTGCGGTGCCTGGCACCGAGACGCGGCTGTTACGCCGCTTGGATGTCGCAGCCGAGATACATGAGCGTCTCGACGGCTTCCGTCACGAACGCGGTCGCCTCGCGGGCGTCGGCGAACGTGTAGGGACCCGGGCGCAGGGGGCTCGTCGAGGGCACTCCCGGCGGGAAGACCTCGGCTTCGACGATGCAGGTCTCGCCCTGGTCGACGGCCCGCATGATCACGATCGAGCGCCCGTCTTTGCGCGCGTGCCGCACGAACAGCTCGCGCCCTGCCGACGGTCCGCTCATTGCGCGCTGAGCGCGTTCGCGACGGCCTGCGCGACGGTGTCGCGGTCGTTCCAGCCGCTGAGCCGGACGAACAGCGTCTTGGGGCTCTTAGACGAGGACGGCCGGGTCGTCGAGGACGCGATCGGCCGCCGATGCGCCACCCGTCAGGAGTGACGTCAACGGGGAGGCGACGTTCTCGTTCGTCACGTCGAGCGCGACGAACGGCACGCCGGCCGCCTTGGCGCCTGCCTGGGCCTCGGCCCTGGCGAGCTCGTCCACGGACGAGCCCGGCGCGTAGAGCGCGACCACGACAACCGGCTCCCCACGAAGCGCGAGCGCGAGCGCGCCCGGCATTCCGTCGATCACGGCCGGCACATGCCTGGGTCGCGGCTTCGGCTTCGGCTTCGGCTTGGCCTTGGGCGCAACCTTTGCCGTCGACTTCTTCACGACCAAGGGCGCCTTCTTCGCCACCGCCGGCTGCTTTTTCTTGACCGGGTGCAGCGGCTTGATGACCGGCGCCGCGGCAGGGTCGCTCGGGCTCCGCCCGAGCAGCATGAAACCGCCGCCGAGGGCGAGCACGGCCACGAGTCCGGCCGCAGCGAAGATCCGCATCCGCTGGCTCACACGTTCTCTATCGGCAGTCCGGTGCGGCGTCTTGACAGGACCAAAGAGAAAGGGCGCGGCCTCCCGCGCCCTTTCCGGAACCTGCAGGACGGCGTTTTAGCAGCCGCCCGGCGAGATGTCGCCCGAGGGGCCGGTCTTGTGGTACACGACCGTGCCCGGGATGGTGTTGCGGATGCAGTACAGCGTCGCGTTGGCGACCGAGATCTTGATGTTCTTGATCCCGGCGTCGTACGACTGCTGCAGCTTCGTCAGGGTGACGCCCGTGTAGCCGGTCGAGTGGTCGGCGTTGTACGCCTCCATCCCCGGGACGGCTGCGCGGACGTTGGCCTGTGCGGCGGACTTGTTCGCCCGCGTGCGGAAGCTGAGGTACGAGGGGATCGCGATGGCAAGCAGGATCCCGAGGATGATGATCACGACCAGAAGCTCGATCAGGGTGAAACCACCCTCATCGCGCCGCACCTGGCCGAGTCGGTGCGAAAGGCTGTAACGCATGCGTGTTTCCTCCTTAAAGGGTGCGCAGATGGCCTGCACCTCCATCGGCGCGGGACGGCTCCGCCCACCCCCCCGATCGGGTGAATGCGATCCCCCAGCGCGGGTCACACAGCGCACCCCTCAAGAAAGGCACTCGTGCTGCCGATAGCCGCAGAGCGGTCATGGCGGAGAGCCTGTACTCAATCGACGACCTGTTGGAGCAGATGGTGGCGCGAAACGCGTCGGATCTGCACATCACGGTCGGTGCGCACCCTGCGGTTCGGGTGCGCGGACGCCTGGAGCCGCTGCAGGACGTTCCGCCGCTGACCGGCGAGGCGACGCAGCAGCTCCTCTACCGCATCCTTTCCACCGAGCAGCAGAAGCAGCTCGAGATCGGCCGCCAGATCGACCTCGCGCACTCCATCCCGGGCCTCGCGCGCTTCCGCGTGAACGTGTACTGGCAGCGCGAGGCGCTCGGCGCGGCCTTCCGCCTGATTCCGACCGAGATCAAGACGCTCGAGGAGCTCGGCATCCCAACGAGCCTCCACGTGCTCACCGACAAGCCACGCGGGCTCGTGCTCGTCACCGGCCCCACGGGCTCCGGTAAGTCGACGACGCTCGCGGCCCTGATCGACGAGATCAACCGCAAGCGGGCCGAGCACATCCTCACGATCGAGGACCCGATCGAGTTCGTGCACCGCCACAAGCGCTGCGTCGTCAACCAGCGCGAGATCGGCGTCGACGCCACCGACTTCGCGAACGCCCTCCGAGCCGCGCTCCGCCAGGACCCCGACGTGATCCTCCTCGGCGAGATGCGCGACCTCGAGACGATCTCCACCGCGCTGACCGCGGCCGAGACCGGCCACCTCGTCTTCGCCACGCTGCACACCCAGAGCGCGCCCGGGACGATCGACCGCGTGATCGACGCCTTCCCGTCGGGGCAGCAGGACCAGATTCGTATCCAGCTTGCCGCCACGCTCGAGGGGGTCGTCACCCAGGCGCTCCTCCCGACCGCCGACGGCCAGGGCCGCGTGCCCGCCCTCGAGATTCTCTTTCCCGACGACGCCGTGCGGAACCTGATCCGCCAGGCCAAGGTCGAGCAGGTCTACTCGATCATGCAGACCGGCACGGCCAAGGGCATGCAGACGATGGAGCAGTCCCTTGCCGACATGGCGCTCCGCGGCGTGATCACGATCGATGCCGCGCTCAGCAGGTCGAGCAGGCCCGAACAGCTCTACGGGCTCCTCGAGCGCGCCGGCTTCGACGTCTCCAGCATGCAGCAGGAATCTGCCCCGAGCCTACGAGTCGCGGAGGCCTAGGTGGACCTGAAGAAGGAGATCAAGTTCTCGGACCTGCTGCCGAAGCGGAAGCCCAAGGAGGAGGCCCCCGAGGTCGAAGAGACCGAGGCGGCGCCGAAGGAGAAGAAGAAGCCGTTCTGGAAGGCTGACCTGCCCCTCAAGCGCAAGCCGAAGGCAGAGGTCGCCGAGGAGAACGAGCCGAAGCAGGAGAAGCGCAAGCGCCCCCCGCGCGAGAAAGCCCCGAAGCGGGCGAAGAAGCTCGTCGGCCTGAAGATCGGCGGCTCGCAGCTGGCGGCTGCTCGCGTGATCAACAACGGCTCGCCCGAGCTGGTGCAGGTCGCGCGTGAGGACCTCGATCACGGCATGGTGGTCGGCGGTGAGCTGCGCGAGCCGGAGCTGCTCGCCGAGCAGCTGCGCGCATTCTTCCGCAAGCACAAGCTTCCGCGCCAGGGCGTCCGCCTCGGGATCGCCAACAACCGCATCGGCGTCCGGATCTTCGAGATCGCCGGCATCGACGATCCGAAGCAGCTCGAGAACGCGATTCGCTTTCGCGCCCAGGAGGTGCTGCCGATCCCGATCGAGGAGGCGGTGCTCGACTTCCAGGTGCTCGGCGACCGCGTCGACGACGAGGGCAACAAGGTTCGCCGGATTCTGCTCGTGGTCGCCTACCGCGAGCTGATCGACCGGTACGTGTCGGCCTGCAAGAAGGCCGGCATCCGGCTGAGCGGGATCGACCTCGAGGCGTTCGCGCTGCTTCGCGCGCTCGCGGGCACGGGTGCGGACGACCAGCCTGCGCCCGGGGACGCCGCCGTGGTCGTCGTCGCGATCGGGCACGACCGCTCGACCTTTGCAGTCTCCGACGGCCGCGTCTGCGAGTTCACGCGCGTCCTGGACTGGGGCGGAGGGACGCTCGACGTCGCGATCGCGCGCGAGCTCGACGCCGCGCCGTCCGAGGTGGAGCCCTTCAAGCGCGAGCTCTCCCTGGCCGTCGACAACGTGCCGGAAGGGTTGACGCCCGAACAGGCCACCGCCGCGCGGGAAGCCGTTCGCCGCCAGCTTTCGGGCTTTGCGCGGGAGCTCGTCTCCTCGCTCCAGTTCTACCAGAACCAGCCCGGCTCTCTGGGCATCGGCGAGATCGTCATCACCGGCGGCACCGCGCACCTTCAGGGCCTGGCGGACGAGCTGCAGAAGCTGATCGGCGTTCGCGTCAGAGTGGGCGATCCGCTCTCGCGCGTGAAGATCGGCAAGAAGCTCAGGGAGACCGAGCAGGTGGGCTCTCTGGCAGTCGCGATCGGCCTGGGGATCGAGGGCTAAACCCGATGCGCGCGATCAACCTCCTCCCGCGAGACGACGCCCGGCGCAACCAGAAGACGCAGTGGATCGTCATCATCCCGGTCGTCCTCGCCGTGCTGATGACGGGCGCCTTCTCGGCGATGTTCCTGTCCGCGAGCGGCAAGGTGAAAGACCGCCAGTCCGAGCTTTCATCGCTCCAGCTGCAGCTTGCCGCCATCCCGACGCCCGACGCGTCGAAAGTGCGGACGCAGAACGCGCTCGCCGCGGACAAGCAGGCCCGACTCACCGCCCTCAACGCCGCGCTTACGCGCCGCGTTGCCTGGGACCGCGTCTTCCGCGAGCTGTCGCTGGTGCTGCCGGACGACGTCTGGCTCTCCACCGTGAGCGCCAAGGCCCCCGTCTCCTCGTCGGTTGCGACCCCGCCGGCTGCTCCTGCCGCCGGCGCCGCGGTCGCCGCGACGGGCCTCACGCTGGACGGCTACACGTACTCGCAGCCTGCCGTTGCCCGGCTGCTGACCAGGCTCACGGTCATCCCCGACCTCGTCAACGTCCAGCTGCAGCAGAGCACGCTGACCAAGATCGGCGCGAGCCCCGTCGTCCACTTCACGATCGCGGCGGACGTGCGCCAGCCGGGAGGTAGCTCGTGAAGCAGCAGATCTCCCAGCCCGTCGTCATCGTCCTGGTCGTGGTCGGCTTCCTGATCGCGGCGGCCGGCGGCTACTTCGTGCTGCTCGGGCCGCAGCGCTCCCACGCAGCCTCGCTCGACAAGCAGATCGCGGACACGCAGAGCTCGATCGACTCGGCGCGCGCGCTGACCCTGCAGGCCAAGCAGGGCGCGAAGATCCGCGTGGCCGACATCTTCCGGCTCACCAAGGCGATGCCCGACCAGACGGATATGGCCGGGATTTTGCTCGAGCTCAACCAGGTCGCCGAGGACAGCGGCATCACATTCACCCAGATCACGCCGGCGACTGTCGCCGTGGCGCTCTCCGGCTACGAGGCGATCCCGATCACCGTGGAGTTCGAGGGCAACTTCTACGAGCTCTCCGACCTGCTCTACCGCCTGCGCAACCTCGTCGACGTGCGGCACGGCGCCCTCGATTCCGCGGGCCGCCTGTTCGCCATCGACTCGATCGACTTCGCCGAGGCGAACCCGCCGGGCTTCCCGCAGATCAAGGCGCACCTGACGATTGACGCGTTCGTCTACGGCGTCGGGACGGCTCCGACGGTGGAGCCGGCCGGCGGCGTCAGCACCGGTGCGACCGGCGCCACGGGCACGACCGGCGCCACTGGAACGACGGGCGCTGCCGGAGCCACCGGCGCGACCGGGGCGAGTGGAACCACGACGACTGCAGCCGGCGCCGCCCCGGCGGGAGGCTAGGACCATGGCGAAGAAGATCGACCCACAGGCGAAGGCGAAGCGGCAGAAGGTCATCGCCGCTGTGCTGGGCGTGCTGCTCCTCGGCGTGCTCGCCTTCCAGCTCCCGCGGACGTTGAAGATGCTGCACCAGTCCAGCGCGAGCGCCTCACCGGCGCCGGCTCCGGCCGCGACCGGCACGACCGGCGTCACCGGCACGCTCGCGGCGACGGCTACAGCCTCCACCTCGGAGGGCGACGGGCTGACCGACCCGGGCGTGCTGCCACCGGCGCAGTCCGGCCAGCTGCTGGCCTTCAGCCGCTTCCGCACGAAGGATCCGTTCAGTCAGCAGATCGATCTGGAGAGCGCCGGCGGCACAGGAAGCTCCTCCTCGACCGGCGCGACGCCGGCTCAGGCATCTGGCAAGCAGGCCAAGCCGTCCGGGACGAAGACTTCTACACCGCCTGCGACCAGCGTTACCGCCGCCAAGCCCACCTCGGCCGACATCTCGGTCAACGGCAGCACCGAGAGCGTCGCGGTCGGCGGGCAGTTCCCGGCCTCGAGCCCGACGTTCGTGCTCGTCTCGCTGACGAAGAGCTCGGCGAAGATCGGCATCGCCGGCGGCTCGATCGCGGGCAACAAGCAGACGGTGACGCTCAAGAAGGGCGTCCCGCTGACGCTGATGAACACCGCCGACGGCACGCGGTACGTGCTGCGGCTGGTCAAAGTCAGCTAACCGCCCCGTCTGCTTAGCTCTAGCCGGTCAATGAAACGATCGGTTTCGATCTGCGCCGTGCTGCTGCTGGTAGCGGCCGGGAGCTCGCTCGCCGGTCGAGCTCGCGCGCCGCACAGCGGATCGGCAACGGCGGCCGGCCGGATCTATTTCCACACGAGCCCATCTCGCAACTGCGTCAACCGGGCAGAGACGAGCTGTAGGCGGCGCAACGCGTTCCCTCGCTCCGCGAAGACCTGTGCTAGCTCGATTATCCGCAGCAGCTGGGAGCCGCGCCCCGACAACTCCACGGCCAACCACACCGTCGGGGACGGCTCGTACACCTGGGGCCCGGCCGCCACGGATCGCTACTGGGCCGCCTGGGCGAAGCGGGTTCGGCTCGTCCAGGGAAAGTTCACCGGCACGACGACCGAGATGTTCTCGTGGGCCGCCTGCCGCTGGGGGATCGACGAGAACCTCCTCCGCGCCGTCGGCGTCATCGAGTCGTACTGGCATCAGTCCACGTGGGGAGATCGCTGCGGAGGCGGCGATTCGACGATCGGCTCCTTCGGCCTCACCCAGATCAAGAACAAGGGCTGCGACGGGTCGCGCGTCTGGGGCGGCATGCCCGACACCCGGAGCTCCTCGGCCCTCGCGGTCGACCTCTACACGGCCCGGCTGCGCGCCTGCTACAACGGCGATTTCTACGACGGCGGCGCCTGGCTCTACCGCGGGAAGACCGTGCGGCAGATCGCAGCCGCGCACGGCTGGCCCTATGTCCTCTGGGGCTGCGTCGGATCGTGGTACTCGGGCAGCTGGTACGACGCGGGCGCTGTGACCTACATCCAGAAGGTGAAGACCGCGCTCGCCAAGCGGACCTGGCGCGGCTTCTGACGCCCTAGCCGGTTGAGGCGTCGAACGTCGACGTGACGCGTGCGTAGGGCCGCGCGCTCAGCGCGTTGCCGTCCCGCACGACCACCGTGACGACCTTGAGCGCTCGACCGTTGGCCGGCGTTGTCATCGTGATGTACGTGTCGACCCGGTAGTTCTTGCGGTCGGCGCCGGTCACGCTTCGGCTCGGTACGCACTGGTTTGGCAACGGCGAGCCCGAGCACGTAGTCGTCACCTCGCCCGTGGTCGAGTTCGGGCAGGAGGCGCCGAGCGCGGAATCGCACTTGTACGTGTTGTCCACCGAGCCGAGCGCGGTGGAGTCCAAAGCGATCGCGCTGTACGTGATCGCCCGGTACTGCTCGATCTGCGAGTCCGCGAGCGCCGAAGCCGTCGAGATCTTGCTCGCGCGGTTCAGCGCGAACATCCCGGAGTTGAAGGCGGCCACGATCGCGAGGATCCCGATGTTCAGGATCACCATCGCCATCAGGAGCTCGATCAGGCCGAAGCCGTGTTCGCTACGGAGCCGCACGCGCACGATTTCCCTATCGGCATGCGGCCTGCGTCCCTCAAGCGGGGCAATCACCCTGCCGATACGACCTTGGTATGGCGGCATACGCGTACAGCGCGATCAATGCGGACGGCCTCGAGCTCACCGGCGAGGTCCACGCACCCGACCTCGAAGCCGCGCGCGAGCAACTGCGGATCCGCGGCCTGCTCCCGGATCTCCTGCACGAGAAGCCGGCGAGCGGCGAGGAGGGGGTCCGCACCGTCTTCAAGAAGATCAAGCCGAAGACGCTCCAGATCTTCTCGCGCCAGTTCGCGACGATGATCGAGGCCGGCCTGAACGTCGTCAGCTCGCTCGTCATCCTCGAGGAGCAGACCGACGACCCGTACTTCGCGCTCGTGATCAAGGAGATCCGGGCCGACGTCGAGGGCGGTCTCCTGCTCTCTCAGGCGCTCGGCCGCCACCCGAAGATCTTCAGCCGCCTCTACGTCGCGATGGTCGAGGCAGGCGAGGCCGCCGGAATCCTCGACCAGGTGCTCGACCGCGTCGCGTACCAGATCGAGAAGGAGACCCAGATCAAGCGCCGCGTCAAGAGCGCGATGATGTACCCGACGATGGTGCTGATCTTCGCCACCCTCGTCCTGATCGGCCTCCTGATGTTCCTCGTGCCGGTCTTCGTGAAGATCTTCGCGCAGCTCAACGGCCAGCTGCCGACGCTGACGCAGTGGGTGGTCGCCGCCTCGAATCAGCTGCGCACCCACTGGTACATCATCTTCCCGGCGATGTTCTTCTCCGTGTGGGGCGTCCGCCGCCTGAAGCGGACCGAGATGGGCCGGCAGGTCTGGGACCGGACGAAGCTGAAGATCCCGATGAAGATCGGCGACGTCGTCCTCAAGGTGACGATGGCGCGCTTCTCGCGGACGCTCTCGACCCTCGTCGCCGCGGGCGTCGACATCATCAAGGCGCTCGAGATCACCGGCCAGACCGCCGGTAACTGGGTCGTCGAGGAGGCGCTCGCGGGCGTGCGGCAGAAAGTGCACCAGGGAATCCCGATCGCCCAGCCGCTCATCGAGAACCCGGTCTTCCCGCCGATGGTCAGCCAGATGGTGAAGATCGGCGAGGAGACGGGAGAGCTCGAGAAGATGCTCTCGAAGATCGCGGACTTCTACGAGGACGAGGTCGACACGGCAATCGCCTCGCTCACCGCGATCATCGAGCCGCTGATGATGATCGGCGTGGGAGCGATGGTCGGCGTGATCATCATCTCGATGTACCTGCCGATGTTCAAGCTGCTCTCGCTCGTCAAATAGCG
>DATDFL010000157.1:0-2296 GCA_036522595.1 Gaiellaceae bacterium | reverse complement strand
ATGGATCAGCTGAGCTTCATGCAGCAGCTCGGCGTGCTGCCGACGTAGCCCCGCTCGCTCCAGCGTCGCCTGGGCCAGCGTGCGGGAATGTCACAAGACGCTTAACGTACGACGCGGCTCCGACTCGGCGCTGCAAAGAAGGGCGATCGGGCGTTCATCTCGTACGATCGCGGAGGAGGATGCCACGTGGCGACGTCTGATCCGATCGCCGACATCATCGGCGACTACCGAGCCTTCGTGGCGATGCAGCGCGACCGTCTTATCGCCCGCGGCATCGACATCGCGCCCTACCCCCTCAGCCATCTCGCGGTCCGCGTCGCAGATTGGGACCTCTACGTCCACCAGCGGACGCTTCTTGAGCGCCATGCGAGGGCAAACCTAGAGAGCGTCTGGAACGGGCGCCCGATCTCCAAGATCGTCCTCGCCGAGCCGCTCGACGTCCTCGATGGGACTCCGGTCTCGCGCATCGAGCTCATCCCGCCCGTTCACCAGCGCGTCTACCGGATGGGCCTCGAGCACCTCGGCGTCGTCGTCGGTGACGAGATCGACGAGTTCTCGCGAGCACATCGGGCGGCATTGACCGGGCAGCAGTTCCAGAGTCCCGACGTCGAGCCGGTCTACGTGCTGTTCGAGGACTTCACCCACGTGAAGTTCTACCGGCGCTCCTTCTTCGACGCCATCGAGGACGAGGGAGCCCGCTTCGAGGGTTTCAGCCACGTCGACGACTGGGTGCCGCAGCGCCTCGTGACCGCCACCGGCCCAAACCCGCTGCCACGGTGACCTAGTTTGCTGCCGGGCTTCGGCTAGATGTGTTCGGAAAGACCGAAGCGGCCGGGCAGCGCGGGGTCGGCGAAGAAGGTGATCTCGTCGACCTTGCTGCCGCTCAAGGTGAGCACCATCATGCCCCGAGGCTCCGAGCGCAGGTAGTAGCCGAAGGCCGGCTGGCCGTTGGCGCGGGTCGGGCGTAGCTGTAGCGGGGCCCCGCGAACCTCGGCGCGGTCGTCGAGGAACACGCCGATCGCTTCGTGTCCGATGAGCTCGAGCGGCTGCGGCGGCATGGTCACACGAGCGTCGGAGCTCAGCAGGGTTAGGAGGCGCGCCGTGTCGCCGGCTTCGACGGCGTCGCTGAAGGTGGCGAGAAGGTTCCGTTCGGTCGGCGAGTCGGGAAGCGGCGCCTGCTGGCGGTCGACGGTGTAGGAGTCGAGCGTTGCGCGTGCGCGTTGGAGCGCGGCTTTGACCGACTGCGGCGTCGTCTCGAGGATCGAGGCGGCTTCGTCGGTGTGGAAGCCGAGCACGTCGCGCAGGACGAGCGCCGCGCGCTGCTTCGCAGGCAGCTGCTGCAGCGCGACGATGAACGAGAGCTGGATCGCTTCGCGCTGCTCGTAGCGTGCTTCAGGCCCGGGAGCAGGATCCGGAAGCGCGCTGTCCGCGTAAGGCTCGAGCCAGCTGGGCTCGGCGGCGCGGCGGGTTCTTGACGGTCTCATGGTGTTCTCCGTGGCGGGGCGGCGCCCGCGTTCGCGAATTGCGTTGAGACTTCGGTTGGTTGCGATCCGGTAGAGCCAGGAGCGCAGCGACGCCCGCTCCTCGAAGCCGTTGAGCCCGCGCCAGGCGGCGAGCAGTGTTTCCTGGACGAGATCCTCGGCGTCCTGCACCGAGCCGAGTAACCGGTAGCAATGCAGCTGAAGCTCGCGCCGGAACGGCTCCACCAGCGACGCGAACGCGCGCTCGTCGCCTCCCTTGGCCCGCTCGAGATCGACGGCCATCGCCTCAATGACACCAGGTCCCTCGGAAACGGACCGGCGGTCCGTTCCCCGGCGTTGCGGTGTCTTTGACGTCAACACAACCGCGAATCGGAGATGAGCTGATGCAGAAGCAACGTTTGGGCAGCGCGCTCGCACGTGTGTTCGCCGTTTGGCGCACGGGCCTACCGAGGCCTGTCCTCGTTCTTCAGGGCGGGAACGCGCTCAACTACTTCGGCAGCGGACTGATCCTTCCCTTCGAGATCATCTACCTGCACTCGGTCCGCGGCTTCTCCACGGCGACCGCGGGGCTGGTGCTGGCGACGGTCATGGGCACGGCCGCAGTGGTAACGCTCCCTTCGGGTGCGCTCCTCGATCGTTTCAGTGCGAAACGGATCCTGATCGCGGGCAATGTTGTGAACGCGCTCGGCTACGGGGGCTTGGCGTTTGTCGACCGTCCTTGGCAAGGCTTCGTCTGCTCGGCCGTCGGCGGTGCCGGCTTCGGATTCGTGGGAACCGCCGGCCAAGTCCTGACCTTGACCCTGGTCCCGGCGGAG
>DATDFL010000156.1:0-3722 GCA_036522595.1 Gaiellaceae bacterium | reverse complement strand
GACCGGTGTCGCGCTGTTCGAGCGCCGTCAGCGCCTGCTGGTACGCACGGGCGTCCTGGCCTGCTAGCGCAAGCAATCGGTCCCGCAGCTCCAGCGCCTGCGCGCGGGCTCCTTCTGCGCCCGTCCAGCCCGCCGAGCGGGAGGCGACCTTCACGACCAGAGCCGCGGCAAGGCCGCCTGAGATGCCTGCCACCCAACCCGAGCCCGGGACCGCCTCGCTCGAGGAGACGGCCTCGGCCAGCTCATGAGGGATCTCAGCCAAGCGCCTCCTCGAAAGCTTCGCGAGCCTCGTGGCCGTGGACCGCGAAGACGACGCGCTCGACGGAGCTCGCCTCGTAACTGCGGGCGACGTCGACCATGATCTCGGCGCACTCCGGCAGCGGAAACCCGCCGACGCCGGTCCCGAAAGCGGGCAGCGCCAGCGAGCCCGTGCCAAGCTCGTCGGCCAGCTCGAGGCAGCTGCGGGTCGTCCTGCGGACGAGCTCTCCATTCGTGTGGAGGTCCTGGCCCATGACCGCGCCGTGCAGCACGTGCTTCGCGCGTAGTCGACCCGCGCTGGTGGCCACCGCGGTGCCAAGCGGGACCGGCCCCTTCGCGACGGCCTCGCGCTCGATCTCCTCCCCACCGGCCCGCTTGAGCGCGCCCGCGACCCCCGCGCCCATCCACAGGTGGTCGTTCGCTGCGTTGGCCACCGCGTCGACCTCGAGCGCGGCGATGTCGCCCTCGACGACCTCGAGCTGCATCAGCGCACTCCGGCCTCGACGCGGCGGAAGACGTCAGCGGCGGCTTGGTGGAATCCGTCCGGAAGGCCCGCGGCAGCGAACGTCGCCGCGATCTCCTCCATTTCGGCGACCCAGCGCCAGCCCTTCCGGTCGGCGGAGCGCGCCGCCGAGCCCGAGCGCTCGATCAGCTCGGGCAGCGACAGCCGCCACTCGTCGAGCAGGAGCTCCTCGACGTTCTCCGCGCGCGCGAGCGCCCGGATCGCGATCAGCATCGCCGCGGTGCCCTTCGTCCAGGCTGCGTAGACCATCTTCAGCGCCGAGGCCGCGCCGGGCTCGTCCGAGATCACCCGCGGCTCGAGCGCGGTGCGCTGGAACAGCGAGGCGACGCGCTCCGCCTCCTTGCCGGACAGATACAGGCGTGTCGTGCCGGGGTCCAGCGGCGGCGGGCCGATGATGCCGCCGTCCACGAAGCGGCCGCCGATCTCGCGCGCCGTCGAGGGCGAGACGGCATTCGCGTCGACGTAGATCCCGTCGAAGCCGGCGACTGAGCGGGCCACGTCAAGGGCAGCGTGCGGCGGGCAGATCGACAGGATCAGCTGGCTGCGGCGGACAACCTCCTCGACCGTGCCGACGTCCTCGAGGCCTGCGAGCCCGGCGCGCTCGCGCGTCTCGGCGCTGCGGCCCGCCGAGGCCCAGACCACGTGATGGCCCGCCGAGAGCAGGTCCTCGCCCACCGCGGCGCCCATCTCGCCCGGGTGAAGAAGTCCGACAGCCATGGCCCTAGAAGAAGAACTGCTTC
This sequence comes from Gaiellaceae bacterium, assembly GCA_036522595.1. Taxonomy (GTDB): domain Bacteria; phylum Actinomycetota; class Thermoleophilia; order Gaiellales; family Gaiellaceae; genus AC-32. The sequence goes on along the minus strand of DATDFL010000156.1, from coordinate 2,201 downwards.
CACGCCGTCCACCAGTCGTCGGCGCGGGAGACGATCGTGCGCGGGTCGACGAGCTCGACCCCCGAGCGGTAGCGGAGGTGCGCGGCAGGCTCCGTCCACTTGTACTCGACCTTGATCTCGCAAGGCTTCCCGGGGTCGTACGGCGGGACCGCCTTCAGGTCGGAGAGCGCCTGCTTCGCGCCCGCCTCGACGAGCTCCCGGGCCCGAGGCGGCGGGATCATCCGCGCGCTCTGGACACCCGTGCCTTGCTTGACCTGCACGGTGGTCAGCCCGTCGCCGAGCAGCTCCTTCCCTTCGGCGCAGGCGGCCTGGTCGCCGGTCACGAGCAGCACCGGGCAGCCCCACGTGCCGCAGAGCGCAGCGTTGATCCCGGTCTCGCCGACAAGCGTGTCGTTGAACCAGAGGTTCTGGAAGTCGCGGCCGGAGACGGTGTGGTTGAGCACCCCTTCGGCCGCGCCGGCCTGCGCGTGCATCCCGACGAAGAGCGCCCCGTCGACGCCCTGCTCGAGGAATTCCGTGTATTCCGTCCACTCGTTCTGGACGACGAACTCGCAATCGGGGTCCAGGTCTTCCGGGAGAAGCGAGTTGAACGTGTAGCCCTTGCCCGCGCCGTGGCAGTCCATGACGACGATCTCGGTCGCGCCCGCGGCCTTCGAGCCGCGAACCGCCGCGTTGATCTCCTCCGTGTAGAGCTTGCGGCCTTCTTCGAAGAGCGCCTCCCCCGCGCTGGTCTGCTCGCCCTTGACGATCCCGGAGATGCCTTCCATGTCGCTGATGACGAAGACCTTCACGGCTATAGCCTTGCACGTCGTGGACACCGGCCTGGCGGGAAAGCGCGTGCTCGTGACGGGGGCCTCGGGCGGGATCGGCGCTGCGTGCGCGCGGGCTTTCGCCGGCGAGGGCTGCGAGGTCGTCGTGCACTACCACCGCGGACGCGAGCGGGCGGAGGCCCTGGCGACGCAGCTTGGCGGCGCGATGCTCGTGCAGGCGGATCTCCGGGAAGAGGCTCAGGTCGACGCGATGTTCGAGGCGGCCGGCACGCTCGACGTCTGCGCTGCGGTGGCGGGCGTCTGGCCGGAAGGCGACGTGCCGGTCTGGGAGCTGCCTTTGTCGCGCTGGGAGGAGACTTTGCGCGCAAACCTGACGGCGACGTTCCTGACCGCGCGCGGGTTTTTGCGCGAAGGGCCCGGCAGCCTCGTGCTCGTCGGCTCGACGGCGGGGCTGTTCGGCGAGGCTGGTCACGCCGATTACGCGGCGGCAAAGTCCGCGATCGTCCACGGCCTGCTGCTGAGCCTCAAGAACGAGGTCGCGCGTCTTGGTTCACGCGCACGCGTGAACGCGGTGGCGCCGGGCTGGACGGAATCGCCCATGACGCGCGGGGCTTTGACACCGGAAACCCTCGAACGAGTTACGCGAACGATGCCTTTGAAGAAAGTCGCTCAGCCGGAGGACGTTGCGCGGCAAGTCGTCGTTCTCGCGTCGGATGTGCTCTCGGGCCACGTGACGGGCCAGATCGTCACCGTCGCGGGCGGGATGGAAGGGCGAGTCGTAGAAACGTGAACGGCGGGCGCAGGGCCCGCCGTCCGACAACCCCTTAGCCGCAGACAGATTGCCGTCAGTCCCCGGCGGAGGAGTTCTGTCGTGCAGATCGGCACAACCACCCTGTCCCTTTAGGCCACGTCTGGGGACTGTCCCCGGCCGTGGCCAAAAGAGGCAGTTGTGGAGGAAAAGTCACGGATTCGTTGCAACTGCCGGGTCTAAATACATCAGGCGGGGCCGCCGCCCGGCCCCGCCTGAGTCTCCCGTGAGAGAGCCGCAGTTACACCGTTTGGGCCCCGCCGCATCGGGCCCAAATCCGTGTCGACTGAGCTGTCCCCGCCGCATGGGGCGCTCCGTCGTTGCATGCCGAGTATCGCCCCGACCGGGTCGGTTGATCTATCCCTCGATGTCGGTTGACTAGGCCGCTTCACTAACTTCACTAGAGTCGCGCCCATGAGCACGCGGTTCGAAGAACGCCTGGCGAACGGCCCCGTGATCGTCGGCGACGGCGGGATGGGCGCGCTCGTCACCAGCGCCGTGCCGCGGCTTCGCTGTCCGGAAGAGGCGAATCTTCGCGCTCCCGACGCCGTGGTCTCCCTCCACGTCGGCTTCATCAACGCCGGCGCGGAGCTGATCGAGGCGAACAGCTTCGGCGCCAACCG
>DATDFL010000155.1:0-12566 GCA_036522595.1 Gaiellaceae bacterium | reverse complement strand
CTGCGCCATCGCGCGCAGCGGCTCGTGGCCCCGGAACGTGCCGTCGACGACCCGCACGAATGCGACGACGCCCCGGTACTGGTCGTACGACGAATCGAAGATCAGCGCGCGCGGAGCAGCTTCCGGGTCGCCGCTCGGCGCAGGGATCCGCTCGACGAGCGAATCGAGCACCGCCTCCACGCCCTCGCCCGTCTTCGCGGAAATGGGCAGCACGCGCGCGGCGTCCTCGCCGACGAGCTCGGCGATTTCCGCGGCCCTCGCGTCCGGGTCGGCCTGTGGGAGGTCGATCTTGTTCACGACCGGAACGATCTCGAGGTCGTTCTCGATCGCGAGGTAGGCGTTGGCCACCGTCTGCGCCTCGATCCCCTGCGCCGCGTCGACGACGAGCAGCGCGCCTTCGCAGGCCTGCAGCGAGCGAGAGACCTCGTAGGTGAAGTCGACGTGGCCGGGCGTGTCGATCAGGTTCAGCTCGTGGCCTTTCCAGTTCACGCGAACGGCCTGCGCCTTGATCGTGATCCCGCGCTCGCGTTCGAGCTCCATCGTGTCGAGCACCTGCTCGCGCATCTGCCGGCCGGTGACGGTCTCGGTCAGTTCGAGGATCCGGTCGGCGAGCGTGGACTTGCCGTGGTCGATGTGCGCGATGATCGAGAAGTTGCGGATGCGCTCCTGCTCCATGGCTACTGAGCGTAGCGGCGGTCGAGGCGCATCAAGCGGTGCGGGCGGCCGTCCTCCTCGACGTCGCGCACATACCGGAAGCCCGCCTTCTCGAAGGCCCGCCACGACCGGCGGTTCGCCTCGTCGACGGTCGCGACAGCCGCGCGGGCGGTGACGACGTCATGCACGAACTGCGCGAGGATCTCCGGTCCGAGCCCGCGGCCGACTTGCTCCGGGTCGCCGATCAGCAGGTCGACGCCCGCGATGTCCGATCCGGCGTGCACGACCTCCTCCCATTCGGGGTAGTCGGAGACGAGGTACGTCTGGATCATCCCCACCGCCCGGTCGTCGACGACGACGAGGTAGTGGTCGGTGGGCTCGCGGCCCTCGATCGCGGCGCGGTACTCCGCGAGTGACTCGTCGATGTCATCGTGCCACCAGCGGGCGACGTGCTCGTGGCGGAGCCACTCCTCGAGCTGCAGCAGGTCCTCCACGGCGAGCGGGCGGAACTCGATCACGCGCCCCGGCGGCGCAGCGAAAGCAGCGCTTGTAGCTCGCGGACACCGAGCAGGCTGCAGGCGACGGCGTAGGTGATCAGGCCACCGGTGAGCGCGGCAAGCAGCCCGACGAGCGCGGCGCCGAACGAGCTTCCGAGCGCGTGGTGGAGCCCGGTCCAGATCCCATAGGACACGGCGGCCAGCGCCGCACTCGCCAGGGTCACCAACCCGACGGTGCGCGCCGTCTCGGAGACGTCGACCACGCCGAGCCGCCGTCGAAGGAGCACCAGGAGCGCCGCGGTGCCGGCGATGTTGACGATCGAAGTCGAGAGCGGCAGCCCCCAGATCCCGAACTTGTAGAAAGCGCCGTCGAGCGCGGCGTTGAGGCCGAGGTTGCCGAGCGCGACCCAGGTGGGGCTCCACGGGGACTGGAGAGAGAAGAACGCGCGGTTGAGCATCAGCATGAAGCCGTTGAACGACAGGCCCAGCGAGAAGGCGGCGAGCGCGGCGGCGGTAGCGGGCCGCTGGCTCGCGGTGAAGTCGCCGTGCTGGTAGACGACGCGGACGATCGGGTCAGCGAGGACAGCGCAGATGACGCTCGCAGGAACGAGGAGAAACGCGATCTGCCGGATGCCGCGTGAGACCGTGTGGCGGAAGCCGTCGAAATCGGCGCGCGAAGCGAGACGCGCGAGCGAGGGGAACAGCACCGTCGCGACGGCGACCGAGAACATCCCCTGCGGGAGCATGTAGAGGCGAAAGGCCGCGTTGATTGCGCTGGGCGCGTGGTTCTTGTCGATCAGCCTCGCGGCGAAGAACGTGTCGACGATGGCGTTGAAGTTGATCAGCCCGAGGCCGATAGTGATCGGGACCATCAGGACGAGCGTCTGCCGGACAGCCGGGTCGCGCCAGTCGATCACGACCTGCAGACGACCGTCCCGCCCGCGGAGCCAGGGAATCGGGAGCAGGAACTGGATCAGCGTCGCGACCAGGATCGAGAACGCGTAGACGTACAGCTGGTGGTCCTCGCCGTTCACGTGCGGGATCCCGATCAGAAGCCCCGCGATGATCGCGAGGTTCCAGAACACCGGTGTCAGCGCCGGGACGCTGAAATGCTCGTAGCTGTTCAGGATCCCGACGACGATCCCGCTCAGGCCGAGCAGGACGACGATCGGGAAGAGGACGCGCGCCAGGTTCGTCGCGAGCGGCCCGTAGCCGAACGCGCGCATCACCCACGGCGAAATGAGGATGAAGAGCGCCGTGATCCCGCCGAGACCGAGCAGCACGAGCCAGAAGAGGCTCGAGGCCACGCGCCAGGCCCGCTTGCGCTCGCCCTTCTCGAGCAGCTCGCTGAAGACCGGCACGAACGCGGACGACAGTGCGGCGTCGGCGACGAGGGCGCGGACGGTGTTCGGGATCAGGAACGCGACCTCGAACGCGTTGATCGCACCGACCGTGCCGAAGTAGTAGCGCGCGACGATCTCCCGGATGAGGCCGAGGACGCGCGAGAGGCCGGTGGCGAGCGAGAAGATCGCCGTCGACCACGCCAGCCGTCGGCCGCGGGCCGCGCCTTGCTCGTCCACGGGGCGAGTATAGGAAGGCCCTCCGTCGGCGCCTGAGCTCGTTCGGGGCACCGGGGCCCTGGTACCCGTTGACCTCCTCCCCGCTATGAGCCTATTTCGGGAATGCGCACGTGTGGGTCACGGATGTGTGCCGAAAGTGTGTCAACACGGCTGCTACCATCGCCGGGCCCGCGGCTGCGGGCGCTTTCACGTCATGCCGAACATCAAGCAACAGAAGAAGCGCGTCCGGATCGCGGCCGAGGAGCGGCTCGAGAACCTCCGCTACGCCTCGGCCGTGAAGACGTTCACGCGCCGGCTTCGAGCTGCCGTCGCCGAGGGTGATGGTGACCGCATCTCCGCCGAGCATCGTGAGCTCGTCCGGCAGATCGACAAGGCGGTCGCGAAGGGCGCGCTACACCGCAACGCCGCGGCGCGCAAGAAGGCGCAGGCCGCGAAGCTGATCTCCGGCGGCTCCTAGGTCGCGGCTCGCGCGGGCTCGGCGCCGCGCGTGACGTCGACGAGGGCGCGGGTGAACTCCAGCTCCCCGGGCAGCTTGCTCCCGCCTTTCAGCGCCAGGTCGAGCTGCGCGAGGCGGACGATCGCCTCGTCGAGCTCGTCATCGCTGAAGTTGCCGGCCTGCTCGTAGAGCTTCTGCACGTAGAAGCGGTTCCGTTTCAGGCGCTCCGCGGCCGCCGCAGGCGGGACTCCCTCGGCGTCGAGGCGCCGGCATTCCCGGACCCGTCCGACGTGCGCGGTCAACAGGCCCGTGACGCGCAGCAGCACGTCCCGGGTCGCGTCGCCGGAGCGCTCCACGATTCGCTCGCTGGCGGCGACGGCTGCGGCGGCGTCCCGCCTGCCCCACGCGTCCGTCAGGTCGAACGGCGGTGTTTCCGCCCGCGCGGGGACGAGCTCGAGGACCTCGCGCTCGCCGATTCGATCCCCGGCGGCCCAGGTGGCCAGCTTGTCCACCTCCGTCGCCAGCTCGGTTACGTTGTCGCCGACGAGGTCGACGAGCGCTCGGGCGGCCTCGTGGTCGATCACGATTCCGCGCTCCTTGAGCTGGCCCTCGACCCAGCGCGGCAGGTCGGCCTTGCGGCCGCGCTTGGGGAGGTCGTAGAGCAGGACTTCGCCGGACTTCGCCACCGCCTTCGCGAGCGCTGAGTCGCGCTTGATCTCGTCTCCGACCAGGGCGAGGACCGTCGTGGGCGCGGGCCCTTTCAGGTACGCCTCGAGCGCCTTGAGGTCTGCCGCCTTCCAGCGCTCGACCTGATCGACGACGACGAGGCGCCGTTCTACGGTGAACAGGCCCAGCGCATTGCAGGCGGCGGCCACGTCGTCGGCGCTCGCGTCCTGCGCGGAGAGAATCTCGGTCGCGGCCTCGCCGACCCGGTCGCGCAAGCGGCGCAGCGCACGCGTGACCTTCGGGCGATCGGTGCCCGTGATCAGGTAGACCGCGGCGAGCTCTGCCACCGGCGCCAAGCATAGGCGCCGCCGGCGACCGCGAGAACGAACAGGACGAGGACCGCTCGACCAGAGCGAACCTGCGCACCAGGGAGGCTGCCGAAGAGCCGGGCGCAGCCGGCGAGGTACGCGGCGCACCAGCCGTTGAGCCACGCGACCGCGGTGGCCGCGGGCGGGAAGAGCGGCGCCGTGAGCGCCGCGGCGAACGCCAGGTAGAGAAGCGGGGCGACCGCAGGCTCGGCGAGCGCGTTGGCCGGCACCGTCAGCAGGGGAACCGCATGGAACTGAAACCAGAGGATCGGCGCCGTGACGAGGCCACAGGCTGCTGAGACCCCCACCGCAGCCGCGAACTTCGCAGGAAGCGGATACCCCGCGAGGATCGCCGCCAGCCGGGGCACCAGCACGAAGATCGCCACGACCGCGACGAACGAGAGCTGGAAGCCGGCGTCCAGGGCGTCGTACGGATTCCACGCCAGGAGGACGAGCGCGCCGAGGCAGAGGAAGTACCACCGGTCGGCCGGGCGAGCCGCAAGCCAGGCCAGGGAGCCGAGCACACCCGCGACTCCGGCCCTGACCACGGACGGCTGTGCCCCGACCGCAAGCACGTAGCCCGCGATTGCGAAGATCGCTGCGAGCTGGCCGAGCCGACGCGGTAGCCCAAGCAGCCAGACGAGGACGAGCGCGCCGGCAGCAACCAGGGCCACGTTCTGCCCGGATACGGCTAGGAGGTGGTAGAGGCCCGAGGCACGGAACCGGTTTCTGAGGCCCGCGGAGAGTATTTGCTCGTCGCCGAGCACGACGCCGGTGACGACTCCGCGCCGGCTTCCGCCCAGGCCGCGGGCGATGGAGTGCGCAAGCGCCGAGCGAAGCCGATCACCGATGCCGCCGAGGCCGCCTCTCCGGCCAACGACCCTCCAGCGATCCGCGCGCAGGACGACGTGAACGCCCTGATGGCGCAGCCAGGTTCGCTCATCGAACCCGTGCTTCGCTGGCCGCGGTAGGCGGACCGTGGTGATTGCCTCCACCACGCTTCCTTGCGGCGGGGCGCGGCCCAGGGGTAGCTCGAGGAGCACGGATTCGCGAAAGCGGAGTTGGCCGAAGCGCCGTACGTGCGCCGGCACCCGGACCTCGAAGCGCGTCGTGCGGGCAGGCCCGGTGGTGACGAGAAGCGAGCGCTCTGCCGTGTCGACAAATGAGAGGAGAACGCTCCGGTCGAGGGCGTCGAGGCGAGCGCTTCCCCACCACCAGCCGGCGACGACCAGGGCTCCGGCGAGGAGAGCCGGCCGAAGCATCTCGTTGCTAATGGCCCCTGCGACCAGCAGAAGCACTAGGACGAGCACCGCCGCGAACAGCGAAAGTCGAGCGACGTTCGCAGCGGCGAGCCCAACGCAGGCGGCCGCGACGAAGACGTGAGGTGGATGACGCGCTTCGGTCATGGCACGACGAGATCGCGGAGCTGATCCAGGCGCTTCGGGCCGATGCCGGGAACTGCATCGAGCTCGTCGACGGAGCTGAAGGCGCCATGCTTCTGGCGGTAATCGAGGATCTTCTGGGCGGTTGACGGCCCGACCCCGGGGAGGGTGTCGAGCTGCTCGAGCGTCGCCGTGCTCAGCTGCACCGGCGCGGTCGAGGATGCGCCGCCGGCTGCGCCCGAGGTGGGGAGAGCCGCACCGGCCGCTCCGCGTTTTGGAACGACTACCTGTTCGCCGTCGGCGAGGGGAGCGGCGAGGTTGACCTGAGCAAGTACGGCCTTGGGCGTCGCTCCGCCCGCGCGGGCGAGGGCATCGGCGATCCGCGATCCCTGCTCGAGCCGGTACAGGCCCGGCCGTCGCACGGCGCCGACCACGTCGACCACCACCCGCGCGTGCGGAGCTTCGGTCGCGCCGGTGCCCAGACCCGGCGGCGGAGGGAGAGGCGCCGCCGAGGTCGTCGTGCCCGCGGGGAGGAGGAGGTGGGCTGCGAGCAAGAGCAGCACGAGCGCGACCGCGGCGGCAAGGAGATGCCGCCGGTGCTGGAGGAGGAATTCCGGCATGTCCCGAGCGTGCCGAAGGAGGTGTCACGTGTCTGTGACCGCTCTGTGCCGAAAGTGCGCCGAAGTTGGCGCGGAATCGGCACAGACTCGTGACGCTTTCGTGCGATTTGAGCGGTACCGTCCCAATCCCCCTCCCACCCAGGGGAATTCGCGCGCGGGCGCGTGGCGCGCGCGTGAACCTGAGTGAGGGCCCCGCCCCCTAGACGACCAGGTTCACGAGGCGGCCCGGGACCACGATCGTCTGGCGCACCTCTTTGCCGTCCAGGTGCGCCTGCACCCGCGCCGAACCGAGCGCGCGCTCGACCAGCTCCGACTCGGACTCGCCCACCGATGCCTCGACGCGGTCGCGTACCCGGCCGTTCACCTGGATCACGAGCTCGAACGCCTCCCGCTCCAGCTTCGACTCGTCCGCGACCGGCCACGGCTGCTCCCAGAGCCGCTCGTGTCCCAACGCACCCCACAGCTCCTCGGCGATGTGCGGCGCGTAGGGCTGGATCAGCGACACTGCCGTCTCCGCGGCAAACCGCGCGCCAGGCTCAGCCGGATCGCGCCCCAGCTCGTTGACCAGCTCCATCACCGCGGCGATCGGGGTGTTGAACACGAAGCGCCGCCCGATGTCGTCGGTCACCTTCGCAATCGTCTCGTGCGCCTTCCGCACGAGCGGCCCCTCGTCCACGGAACCCTCAGCGGCCCCGGCCGCCTCGTGCACGATCCGCCACAGCCGCCGCAGGAAGCGCGCGATCCCCTCCACGCCTTCCTCGGTCCAGTCCATGTCCTGATCCGCAGGCCCGACGAACAGGATGTACAGCCGCACCGCGTCCGCCCCGTACATGTCCGCCAGCTGATCGGGCGCGGTCACGTTCCCGCGCGACTTGGACATCTTCGTTCCGCCCTGGCGAACCCAGCCTTGATGGAACAGCCGCGCGAACGGCTCGCGGAAGCCGACCATCCCGAGCTCGTTCAGCACCTTGACGAAGAAGCGCGAGTAGAGCAGGTGCCCCGTCGCGTGGTCGATCCCGCCCACGTACTGGTCGACCGGCATCCAGAAATCGACGAGCTCGCGCGAGAACGGCGCCTTCTCGTTCAGCGGGTCGCAGTAGCGCAGGAAATACCAGGCGGAATCGACGAACGTGTCCATCGTGTCTGCCTCGCGCTGCCCCGGCCCACCGCACGAGGGGCACTCCACGTTCAGCCACTCCTCGTTGGCGGCCAACGGCGGCTTGCCCTTCGGCCGGTAGTCCTCCAGCTCCGGGAGCAGCACCGGCAGGTCGTCGTCCGGCACGGGCACCATCCCGCACTTCCCGCAGTAGACGATCGGGATCGGCGCACCCCAGTACCGCTGCCGCGAGAAGCTCCAGTCACGCAGCCGGAAGCTCACCGCGGGACGCCCGCGCCCCAGCGAGCCCAGCCACTCGACGATCGCCTTCTTCCCATCCTCGACCGTCTGCCCCGAGAAGTCACCCGACTCGACCAGCAAGCCGGCCTCCTCGTCGACGACCTCGCGCACCGGCAGCGCGAACCGCTCGGCGAACTCCCGGTCGCGCTCGTCGTGCCCGGGAACGCACATGATCGCGCCGGTCCCGTACTCCATCAGCACGTACTCGGCGACCCAGACCGGAATCTCCTCGCCCGTAGCCGGGTTCGTCGCCGTGAAGCCGGTGAAGACCCCGGTCTTCTCCGCCGCGCCGGCCCGCTCCTCGCCCCGCCGCGCCATCACCTGGCGCACGTACTCGCCGATCTCGCGGCCGTTCGGCGAGCGCTCGATCATCGTGTCGACCACCGGATGCTCGGGCGCCAGGACGAAGAACGTCGCGCCGAAGACCGTGTCCGGGCGCGTCGTGAATGCCTCCACGTCCACGTCCAGCTCCCCGATCCGAAACAGCAGCTCCGCGCCCTCCGAGCGCCCGATCCAGTTCCGCTGGATCGTGATCGTGCGGTCGGGCCAGTCGATCAGCGCGTGATCCCCCAGCAGCGCGTCCGCGTACGCCGTGATCCGAAAGAACCACTGCTCCATCTTCCGCGCCTCGACGACGGCCCCGCAGCGCTCGCAGCGCCCGTCGATCACCTGCTCGTTCGCGAGCACCGTCTGGTCGTTCGGGCACCAGTTGACCGGTGACTCCTTCCGGTACGCGAGCCCTTTCTCGAGGAAGCGTAGGAACAGCCACTGCGTCCAGCGGTAGAAGGCCGGGTCGTGCGCCGCGATCACGCGGTCCCAGTCGATCGCCCAGCCGAGCCGGCGCATCTGGCGCACGATGTTGGTGATGTTCCGCTCGGTGATCTCGCGCGGGTGGCCGCCCTCCCTGATCGCAGCGTTCTCGGCGGGCAGGCCGAACGAGTCCCAGCCCATCGGCCGCAGCACCCGCAGCCCCTGGCGCCGGCGGAAGTGGGTCAGGACGTCGCCCAGCGTGTAGTTCAAAACGTGGCCCATGTGCAGGTCGCCGGACGGGTAGGGGAGCATCTCGAGCATGTAGAACTTCTCGCGCTCTTCGCCCGGCTCGGGGTCATCCGTGTAGAAGGCGCGCTCGGCCTCCCAGACCTGCTGCCACTTCGCCTCGATTGCCTGCGGTTCGTACTTCTCCATCGTCTGCCTCCAGATACAAAAAGACCTCTCGTTCCGAGAGGTCGTGTGGAAGCTGCGCGGCCCTCGCCGCGTTCGCTTCCTGCGCTACTCGAGAAGCTGCTGCATCCTCGCGGACTTTAGCATCCCTCTCCCGACGACAGGAGGCGCGAAATGGCGAATTACACGAAGCTGAACCTGAAGGAAGTCGAAGACCAGTCGCCCAAGTTCGGCCTCAACGAGATGGAGTTCCGCAGCGCGCGGGTGCCGCTCGAGCTCGAGAATTCCGGGCTCAGCTACCTCCGAGTCGACCCGAACTACCGCGTCCCGTTCGGCCACAAACACAACGTGCAAGAGGAGGTCTACGTGATCCTCAGCGGGAGCGCGCGGCTCAAGCTCGACGACGAGGTGATCGAGCTCGAGCCGATGGACGCCGTGCGAATTCACAAGGACACGATGCGCAACTTCGAGGGTGGGCCCGAGGGCGCGGAGGTGCTCGCCATCGGCGCGCCGAGCACCGGCCCCGGCGACGGGCCGATGACGCAGGACTGGTGGACTGACTGAAGCGGCTGCGGCTCTTCCCCGACAGCGCCGCAATCGAGGAGGGCGAGATCTCGATCGGCGGAGTTGCTGCCTCGCGGCTCGCGGCCGAGTTCGGGACGCCGCTCGTCGTCTACTGCGAGGAGACGATCCTCGCGGCGGCCCGCGCCTATCGCGACGCAGCGCCCGGCGCGTTGGTCCTGTACGGCACCAAGGCGTTTCCGAATGTCGCGCTGCTGCGGCTACTCGCGGAGGAAGGGCTCGGCGCCGACGTCTCGACCCTCGGCGAGCTCGAGTTCGCGCTCCGCGCCGGCGTTCCCGGCGAGCGAATCGTCGTGCACGGAAACAACAAGAGCGACGAGGAGCTTCGCGCGGCGGCCGTGTCCGTAGCACGGTTCGTGGTGCTCGACGCACCCGACGAGATCGAGCGCGCGGCGGCGGCCGGAGTCGAGCGCGTGCTCGTGCGCGTTACGCCCGGGATCGAGGCGGACACGCATCCGGCGATTCGCACCGCGCACCACGGCTCCAAGTTCGGACTTCCACCCGAACAGGCTCTCGGGGCGGTCCGGGCCGCGCGCGAGGCGGGCCTCGAGGTCGGCGGGCTTCATCTGCACATCGGCTCGCAGCTCGTCGACACCCAGGCCGCGCACGCGAGCGTCGACTGGCTCGGCGGCTTCGCGGACGAATGCCGCAGTGAGCTCGGCTGGCAGCCGGAAGTGGTCGACCTCGGCGGCGGACTCGGGATCGAGTACGTCGAAGGCGACCACGCCCCGTCGATCGCCGACTTCGTCGGGGCGCTACGGGATCGGCTCGAGCAGGCTTGGGCGTTACACGACCTGCAGCCGCCGCAGCTGATCCTCGAGCCCGGCCGCTCGCTCGTCGGCCGCGCCGGCGTGACGCTGTACCGGGTCGGCGTCGTCAAGCACGCGTCGGAGACGACCACCTACGTGGCGATCGACGGCGGAATGTCGGACAACCCCCGGCCGCAGCTCTACGACGCGCGCTACACCGTGGTGCTCGCCAACCGCGCGGACGAGGAGCCGGGCGGGACATACACGGTCTGCGGCAAGCACTGCGAGTCGGGCGACGTCCTGATCGAGCACGTCGAGCTGCCAGAGCCGCGCCGCAGCGATCTCCTCGCGGTTCCCGGGACCGGGGCGTACACCCTCGGCATGGGCTCGAACTACAACGCGGTCCCACGCCCGGCCGCGGTGCTCGTTGCCGGCGGCGAGGCGCGCGTCATTCGCCGCCGCGAGAGCATCGACGACGTGCTTCGCCACGAGGAAACCAGCGGCTAGGCTCAAATCGATGGCACGCAGGCTGGACAGGATTCCGGGAGTCGTCCTCGTCAGCGTCGCCGCGATGATGTGGGGCCTCGACGGGTTGATCCGCAAACCGCTCTCCGACTCGACCACGGCCTACACGATCGTCTTCGGCGAGCACGTGTTCCTCGTGCTGCTGACCTTGCCGTTCCTGATCCCCGCGCTGGTGGCCCTCTACCGCGCGGGCCCGGGCTACTTCGCCGCGGGGGTTGCCGTCGGTGCGGGGGCGTCGGCGATCGCGACGATCCTCTTCACCAAAGCCCTTTTCCACGGCGACTTCATCACCGTCGTCGTGCTCCAGAAGGCGCAGCCGCTGATCGCCGTCGTCGGCGCCTGGATCGTGCTGCGCGAGCAGCCGCGGCCCGGGTTCGCCTGGTTCCTGCTGCCCGCGCTCGCCGGGATCTGGCTGATCGCCCTCCCCCACCCCTTCGACCCGCATGCGCACGGGCTGACGCCGATCGCCGAAACGCTCGCGGCCGCCGCGCTCTGGGGTCTGGGCACCGTCTTCGGGCGGCTCCTCGGCCGGCGGCTCAGGTTCGAGCACGTGACGACGGTCCGCTTCGCGTTCGGCCTGGTCGCGAGCGCGTGCGCCCTGCCGATCGCCGGCGCGGCGGCCTGGTCGGGGACGCACGACAGCTTCTGGATCGCCGTTCTCGCTCTCGTCACGGGGCTGTTCGCGCTCGGCCTCTACTACTACGGGCTGCGGCGAACTCCCGCGCTTCTAGCGGCGCTCGGCGAGCTTGCGTTCCCGGTGACTGCGTCGCTGGTCGGGATTTACGTCTTCGACTCGTCGCTTCGCTGGACGCAGTGGCTCGGTGTCGGCGTGACGGTCGCAGTAATCAGCTTGCTGCCGGTGCGCAGGCGCGAGCTCGTGAAGGTTCCCGAGCCGGCGCTCGCTACCTGACGCGGAACAGCCCGCCGAAAGACCGCCAGCGGCCGTTGTGGTACCGCTCGAGGCGGGCCTGGTCGAGCGGGAAGTGGTCGCTCGAAGTCGTCCGCACGACGACGCCCGGCAGCAGGAACGGGTCGTTCTTGACGTTCAGGTGCGTGGCCGCGCGCATGATCGAGTCGCGCGTGGGGTTCTTGCCGGCCTTCTTCAGCGCCTCGACGAACGTGTGCGCGACCGACATCCCGTAGACGTTGTAGACGTCGGTCGGGTTCGTGCCCTTGAACTTCTTCATGACCGTCCGATACAGCTTCATCCCGCGGTCCTTGGCCCAGCGCGGATCGGTGGGATCCTTGATGAAGACGATCGAGATCGTCCCCTCGAGCTGCTTCTTGTTCGACGCCAGGCGCGCGAAGGCCATGGTGTTCGAGGCGCTCGAGACGGTGTTGATGTAGACCTTCGGCCGCCAGCCGAGCTGGTACGCGTAGCGGTAGGCCTGAATCGCGAACTTCGGCGTCGCGAAGAGCATCAGCGTGTTCGCCTTGGCCGACTTCAGCCTGGCGATCTGCGACTGGACGTCGGGATCGTCGACGTTGTAGCTCTGGGTCGAGACGATCAGCTTCCTCTTGCCGAGCCCGTTGCGCAGGCCCGCGAGGAGGTCCTTGCCGTAGTCGTCGTTCTGGGAGAGGACGCCGATGCGCGACTTCGGCGCCGTCTTCGCGACGTAGCGCCCGTAGATCGTCCCCTCGGCGCGGTAGTTCGGCTGGTAGCCCATCGTCCACGGGTACTGCTTGTAGTCCTTGCCGAACGTGGTCGCGCCGCTCGCGACGAAGAGCTGCGGGATCTTGAGCGCGTTCAGGTAGGCGCGCGTCGCGAGGTTCTGCTCGGTGCCGAGGCTGTTGAAGATCGCGAACACCTTGTCCTGCTGGACGAGCTCGCGTGTCGCGTCCGCCGTCTTGGACGGGTCGTACCCGTCGTCCTTGTAGATGTACGTGATCTTCCGCTTGTTCACGCCGCCCTTCGCGTTCACGTAGCGGAAGTAGGCCGCGGCGCCCTTC
>DATDFL010000154.1:0-16084 GCA_036522595.1 Gaiellaceae bacterium | reverse complement strand
AGGCGCGCGCGTCGCTTGCCGTACCGCCGCGGAGACCCAAGCCGTGGCCGTTCTCTGCCTCGCGTTCCCGGTCCATCCACCGGGCAAGCCGGAGAAGAGCCGCCTCGAGGAGCTCGACGCCGTCACGGTCCCGACGCTGGTCGTCCAGGGCGAGCGCGACCCGTTCGGCCTCCCGCCGCCCGCTCCGAACCGCGAGGTCGTCACCATCCCGGGCACCCACTCGCTCAGGAGCAGCTCCGCGGTGCAGGCCGTGGTGTCCGAGTGGCTCAAACGCCTGGGGTCTTGAAACAGCCTCGCGAGAAGCGCATCCTCGCCGGGTGGACTCGCGCAAGGCAGGCTTCGCGATCCCGGGCGCCGGCGGCCTGGCGGTGGCTGCGCTCTTCGTCGCGAAGGCCCTAAGCCACAGCGCGGCCGTCATCCACGACCTCAACCCGCTGAGGTACTCGGTCGCTCACATCACTCCTCATGTCGAGGAGTTCGTGCAGAAGGGCGACGCCAACGAGGTGTTCATCAATGCTCTCTGCACCGTCGTCACCGACGAACTCAACCAGCGCCCAAGCGGCGAGAGCGTCGGCAGCTTCGTCACGTCGCAGATCTCCGAGCAAACGGTCGGGTACTCCGTACTTCTGCCGCAAGAGAAGCTCGACCAGTTCGAGGCTGCGCTGCAGCTCTCGCAGTGGGATGGCGGCGTCGCCTCGAAGTACATCCAGGTCTGTGGCAGAACGGGGTTTCCGCGGCGCTAGCCCGGGCTTGACGCCACCGCGGGCATGACCTCGAGCTCGAAGAGCTGGAGCTGCTCCTCGAGCGTCGGCAGCCCGTCGATGCTGATCCCCGCCCAGCTCTGGACGAGGAACGGATCCACGAACGTCACCAGAAGATGGCCGAATCCGGCCGGGATCAGGTCGCGCTCGATCTTGTCGATCCATGCCTGTGGCGTCCCGGCGACGCTGAGCGCCTCGCCCACGCTCGGCGGGGTCAGCTCCAGTGCGCGCCGGACATCGCCCCGCGTGAACGCCTCGGCGGCCGGGGCGACCTCCGCGGGGTCGACGCCGTTGCGCTGGAGGAGCTCCGGCGGCATCGAGGAGAGGTAGAACGCCGCGACGACGAGTGCCGCCTCGCGCGCCGGACCTTCGTCCTCCGCGATGGCCCCGAGCAGGTTGTTCGCGAGGTCGAGCTGCGTCCAGTCGCGGCCGGCGCGCTCGGCTCCGCGTCGAAACGCCTCTGCCGTGAAGTCGAGCGCTTCGCGCGAGTATGCGAGCGCCGTGTGCAGCCCGTCCGAGATCTCGCCGGCGAGCTCGAACGACCGCGGGCCGCGCATCCCGCCGAGCTTGATCGGAAGCGGGTTCTGCACCGGCCGGGCCGCCGTGAAGAGACCCGAGTACGAGTAGTAGTCGCCCTGGAAGTCGATCGACCCGTCGGCGAGGAACCTCGTCATCACGCGATGGGCCTCGCGCAACCGCGCGATCGGCTTCGTGCCTCTCAGGTCGACGCCGTACTGCTTCAGCAACGCGAAGTTGCCGGTGCTGAAGACCAGCTCGGCTCGCCCACCGGTCAGCTCGTCCAGCGTGGCGGCCTGCTGGGCGATGATCGTCGGGTCCTTGAGCACGACGTTCGTGACCTCCGGCCCGAGCCGGATCCTCGACGTCCGTCCAGCGGCTGCCGCGAAGAGCCCCCACATGTCCTTGTGGTAGGTCTCGTCCGCGCTGTAGCACGCCCAGAAGCCGAGCCGCTCGAGGAGCTCGATCAGGTTGAGGAGCTCATCGAGCGGCTGCTCGGGAAGAAGCTGGTAGCTGAAGCGGATGGCGCGATCATCCCACGGGATCGGGCGAGCGGCCCTCTAGACAGCATCGTAGTCCGATGGCAGGATGCGCTCGCAGATCAATCCACACAACGAGGAGGGGTCCAACTTGACCACGATTGCCACTGCAACCCCCCGGACGCGCGCCGGGCTCGTTCGCTGGGCGAAGCTCGGCGGCGTCGCTTACGTCGTCCTCTGGGTCATCGGCGTCATCCTGCTGTTCGGCAATTCGCCGGATTCCGGGTCTGCGCCGGCGAAGGTGATCGCCTACTACTCAGACTCGGGGCACCGGACGCGGATGAACATCGGCTGGGTCCTCGCCGGCCTCGGGCTCTTCTTCTTCCTCTGGTTCCTGAGCGCCCTGCGGCGGACGATCCGGCGGCTCGAAGGCGACGATGGGCTTTTGACCGGCATCGTGACGCTCGGCGGGCTGGTGTACGCGGCGCTGTCCCTCGCCGCGATCGCCGTCGACACGGGGATCCGGACGATGAGCGACGACACCTACCACCATCAGGTGTTCCCGGGGCTGATCCACGCGGCGGACGACACCAGCTGGCTGCTGCACGCCTCCGGCGGCGTCGGCCTCGGCGCGATGATCATCGCGGCCTCGCTCGCGGCGTTGCGCGCGGCCGCGGTTCCGCGCTGGGCCGGCTGGCTCGGCATCGTGGCCGGGATCATCTCGCTGGCGCTGATCATCTTCTTCCCATGGTTCGTGGCCGCGATCTGGATCCTGGCGGTGAGCATCGGGATGTTCGTCCGAGGCAGCCGAGAGGACGCCGCCGTGGCTTAGGATCGCCGACATGGCGACCACCGAGAAGGCTCAGACGGTCACGCCTGAGCTCGTGATGGAGATCCTGCGGCCCGACGAGGTCGCGCTCTCCACCGACGGCTCGCGCATCGCCGCTGCCGTCAAGGCGTCGTACCGCGAGAAGGGCAAGCCGCTCGAGACCCGGCTCTGGGTCGGCGACGTCGACGGCGAGCTCAAGCGAGCTGCCCGCGGCTCGCGCCCGCGCTTCGCGCCGAACAGCAAACGCCTCGCTTTCGCGTCCGACGAAGGGCACCAGGGGCGGCTGTCACTTTGGGTCGACGAAGAGGAGCTCGGCGAGATTTCGGGATCGGTCGAAGACCTTCAGTGGTCGCCCGACGGGGCGCGGCTGCTCGTGCTCGCGGCCGATCTCGGTGCGGACATGGCGGGCGCGGAGTCCGCGAAGAAGATCCAGGAGTCAGGCGCCGATCCGCAGGATCCGAAGGTCACGCGGCCCGCGCAGTTCTGGCGGCGGCTCTGGCTCGTCGACGCTTCGACGGGCGAGACGCGCGACGTGACCCCGGAGAACGTCAACGTCTTCGAGTTCGGCTGGGCCGGCGGCCAGGTGGCCGCGGTGTGCACCGATGAGCCCTCCGAGAGCGCCTGGTACGAGGCGTGGGTCGGGCTGATCGACCTCGAGGCGCGCTCGGTGGAGCGCGTG
The DNA here is from genome assembly GCA_036522595.1 of Gaiellaceae bacterium. GTDB lineage: Bacteria > Actinomycetota > Thermoleophilia > Gaiellales > Gaiellaceae > AC-32. The sequence continues at coordinate 12,820 of DATDFL010000154.1, read as the reverse complement.
CATGAGCCGAAGTGGCAGCTGCAGGCGCCGCGGATCTCGGCGGGCGGGCGCGTCGCCTGGATCGAGGGCTTCTCGTCCGATCGCGGTGTTGCGACCGGCGCGGTTCACGTGCTCGGCGAGGGCGTCGTCGCGCCCGAGCTGCACGCGACCTGGATCGACTTCGCGGACGAGGACTCGCTCTGGGTCGCGGGCTGGCGCGACAACGGCTCGTTCGCCGGCCGGCTATCGCTCGACGCTTCGTACGAAGAGCTGGCGGGCGGCGAGGCGACCTTCGGGCCTCGGTACGCGCCCGCGCTCGCGGTCAGCGCGGACGGATCGCGTGCAGCCGCCGCGTACGAGAGCGCGGACGAGCCGCCCGAGGTCGTGCTCTGGGAGAACGGCGAGCGGCGCACGCTGACGAGCCTCAACGCCGAGATCGCGCCGAAGGTCGCGTCCGTGGAGTGGCGCGTCCACCGCTGGACCTCGTTCGACGGCCTCGAGATCGAGGGCCTGCTCGGGTTGCCGCGTGACCGTGCCGAGGGCCCGCTGCCGCTGGTCGTGGACGTGCACGGCGGCCCGACCGGCTGCTGGTCCTGGGGCTTCGCGCCGGCCTACGGCTTCCCGAATCTGGTCGCGGGCGCCGGCTACGGGATCCTCCTCCCGAACGTGCGCGGCAGCACCGGCCGGGGGCCGGAGTTCGCGGAGGCCAACCTCGGCGACATGGGCGGCGGCGACCTCCAGGACATCCTCACAGGCATCGACTCGCTCGCGGGCGAGGGCATCGTCGACGAGAAGCGCGTCGCGATCACCGGCGGCAGCTACGGCGGCTTCATGGCGTGCTGGGCGCCCACGCAGACCGACCGCTTCGCAGCCGCGATGCCGATGGCGGTCGTCACGGACTGGGTCAGCTTCCACTACACGACGAACATCGGGCAGTTCGACAAGCTCTTCCTGCAAGCCGAGCCGTCCGACCCCGAGGGCGACTACACGCAGCGTTCGCCCGTCTACCACGCGGCGAAGTGCAAGACGCCGACACTGATCCTCCACGGCGAGGACGATCTGTGCACGCCGCTGCCGCAGGCGGTCGAGTTCTACAAAGCCCTCGTCGAAGCAGGCTGCGAGACGGAGCTCGTGGTCTACCCGCGGGAAGGCCACGGCTGGTCGGAGCGGGAGCATCAGATCGACGCGTGGAACCGCATCCGCGACTGGCTCGCGCGGCACGTCTAGGTTCGGCCTTTTTCGGGCAAAGGGCCGTTGCTACGCTGATTCCGCAGCGCGCGTCACACCCGGCCCGCGCCGCCTCTGACCGAAAGGACTCGTCATGCGCGGGCACATGCTCTGGTTCAACCAGACCAAGGATCACGGCTTCATCAGGACGGAAGAGGGCGAGCGGCTTCAGGTCGACGGTTCCGGGTTCGCACACGGGGAGCGGCCGGAAGGGCGGTGCGTGGACAAGATCGTGACGTTCGAGATCGACGGAGACTCCGACGAGCGCCGAGCTCATAACGTCGTCTTCGAGCGCGAGGTCGCTGCGCGGCGGGCGCGCATGCGAGGCGGCAGCCGCGGCGCGAGGTCCTGAGCGTCGGGGCCCGCTGCGAGAACGAGCCCCGACGCGCTGAGGGGAACTAGGAAGCGGCGATGCCCTCGAGGCCCGGCGGCAGGCCTGCGACCGTGCCGATCGGGGTGAGGGTGCCGTCGCTGTTCACGGCGAACTCGTCGACCGTGCCGTTCGTGCCGGTCTCGGCGTAGAGGTAGCCGCCGGAGGTGGCGAGGTCGATCGGGCCAGGGTTCGTCGTGGCCGCGACCGCCTGCAGCAGACTCGGCGTCCCGGCCGAGTCGACGGTGAACGAGCTGAGGGTGCTCGAGCCCGTGTTCGAGACGTAGTAGACGTTGCCGACCCGCAGGATCCAGCAGAGCGCGGTCTGGCCGTCGCTCGCCGAGCGCGGATCGCTCAGCGTGCCCCCCGCGCCGACCGCATACGTCGTCACGGAGCTCGCGCCGGCCTCGCCGTCCACGAGCCGGCCGGAGCCGAACGTGAACGCGAAGGGAACCGGCGTCGCCGACGGGTTCACGACCGGCGTCGCGGAGAGGCGGCCGTCGTGCCCGACCGCGAAGACGTCGATCGAGCTCGTGCTCGCCTTCGTGGTCACGAGCAGCATGCGCCCGTCAGGCGTGAAGCCGACCTGGCCCGGCGCCGTCAGGAAGTTCGGCGGGTCGCCGTTCGCAAGGCCGAGCGACCGCGCGGAGCCGGGAATCGGCACGAGCCGCGAGCCGCGGAGCCAGAACCCGGAGACGACCCCGCTGCCACCCGAGTTCAGCACGTAGACGAGATTCCCGCTCACGGCCACGCTGGCCGGGAACTGTCCGCCAGACGAGACGAGGCTCCGGATCTGCAGCCGGTTGCGGTGCACGCGAAAGGACGTGACTGTGTCGCTGCCCGCGTTCACCGCGATCAGCGTGTCGCCGGCGAGGGCAAGCGAGCCCTGCGTGGCGAGGTGGTCGGACTCCGTGCCCGGTGCCGCGATCCCGCCGAGGCCGCCGGTCGGATACGCCCCGGCGAGGCTCAGGCGGCCGTCACTGCCCTGGTTGAAGACGTCGATCTTGTTGCCGCCGGGCTCGTTCGTCTGGACGAAGACGACGCCGCCGCGGCCGTGATGTCCCTGGTGGCCGTGGGCCGACGCGGACCCCGCACCGATCAGCGCGAGCACCGCGAAGATGGCTAAAGCTGGGCGAATCATGGGCCTCCTCTCGAAGAAGAATGAACCCACGCCACGCTAGGCAGGCCCGCTCCGCAGCGCGCTTACGATTTCCGTAACGCGAACCGCCGATTTAAGGAACCCGTAACCCGGATACGGGTTTCATGGCACCGATGGGAACTGTTCTCGTAGTCGACGACGAGCCGATGGTGCGCGACGTGGTCACGCGCTACCTCGAACGCGACGGCCACCGCGTCGTGACCGCTGTCGACGGTGAGTCTGCGCGCGGGCTGATCGAGCGCGAGACGCTGAGCATCGTCCTCCTGGACGTGATGCTCCCCGGACGCACCGACGGGCTCGAGCTCTGCCGCTGGATCCGCTCGACCTCCGACCTGCCGGTGATCCTGCTGACCGCCCGCGTCGAGGAGACCGACCGGATCGTCGGCCTCGAGCTCGGAGCCGACGACTATGTGACGAAGCCCTTCTCGCCGCGGGAGCTCGCTACGCGTGTCAAGACCGTGCTCAGACGGGCCCACCCGAGCCGGCCGCCGCTCGAGCACGCCTCGGTCGGGCCGCTCCAGATCGACGCGGCAAAGCACGAGGTGCGGCGCAACGGCGAGCCCGTCTGCCTGACCGCGAAGGAGTTCGACCTGCTCTGGTTCCTCGCCTCGAACCCCAACCGCGTCTTCTCGCGCGACCAGCTGATGCACCGCGTCTGGGGCTACTCGGCTGCACTCGACACGGGCACCGTGACGGTGCACGTGCGGCGGCTGCGCGAGAAGCTCGAGGAGGACGCCTCCAAGCCGCAGCTGCTCGAGACGGTTTGGGGCGTCGGCTACCGGTTGTGCGGATGAGCGTTCGAGCACAGCTCGCGGCCCTGGCGCTCGTCGCAGTCTGCGTTCCGGTGGGGGCGATCCTCGCGTCGGGCGTGGTGATGCTGAAGCCGCACGAGTTCACCGTCATCCTCGTTGTCGCCGGGATCTCCGTCCTCGTCGCGCTGGCGGGGGCGCTCGCGCTCGGTCGACTGATCCTGCGGCCGCTCGCGTCGCTTCGGTCTGCGTCGACGAGCCTCGCGGGCGGCGATCTGACCGCCCGCGCGCCCGAGCACGGCCCACGCGAGCTTCGCGAGCTCAGCTCGTCCTTCAACGAGATGGCTGCGAGTCTCGAGAAGCTCTTCGATGCGCGCCGGGAGCTCGTCGCCTGGGCGAGCCACGACCTGCGCACCCCGCTCGCGTCCCTCCGCGCGATGATCGAGGCGCTCGAGGACGACCTCGCCGAGCCCGGCGAATACCTCGAGGCGATCCGGACCCAGACCGACATCCTCTCGGGGCTCGTCGACGACCTCTTCGAGCTGGCGCGGATCGACGCGGGCGCGCTCACCCTCGAGCTCAGAGAAACGCCCTTGGAAGACCTCGTCGCCCGCTGCCTGAGCTCGCTCGACGCGGAGGCGAAAGCTCGCGGCGTCGAGCTCGCCTCACGCGGAGAAGCGGTGGTGCGGATCGCCCCGGACAAGGTCGAGCGCGTGCTCATGAACCTGCTCGCGAACGCGGTCCGCCACTCGCCGCCGCAAGGCGCCGTCTCGGTCGTCCTGGAGCCGGACACCGATCACGTCGTGGTCGCCGTGGAAGACACCGGCAACGGCCTGGCCCCGGACGCGCCGGAGAGGATGTTCGACCGCTTCTGGCGCGACGACGACTCGCGCACCCGCGCAAGCGGCGGCGCCGGGCTCGGACTTGCGATCGCTCGCGGGCTCGTGCAGGCACACGGCGGCACCATCTGGGCGGAGAACCGCAAAGGTGGCGGCGCACGCGTGGCTTTCACGCTTCCCCTGGTACGCTGACATTTCCACAGAGCGGTACTGGTCGGCGCAACGCCTCCATCTACCCGTTCTCAGAAGGTAGAAGGAGGTGTTTTTTCATGGCGACAGGAACAGTGAAGTGGTTCAACGACGCGAAGGGGTACGGTTTCATCACCCCGGACGACGCGGGTAAGGATCTCTTCGTCCATCACAGCGCGATCGCGGGCGAGGGCTACAAGTCCCTCCCGGAGGGCGCGAAGGTCGAGTTCGAGGCAGCCGAGGGCGAGAAGGGCCCGGAGGCCAAGAACGTCGTCCAGGTCTAACCGAGCGCCGGCGCGCGCTGCTGACGCGGCGCGCGCCGCCTCTATAGAAAGGACGCGTATGCGGAGGAGGTTCTAGCTGTGGCAAAGAAGAAGCAGCAGACGATCGCGAAGCGCAACCGCGAGCGCGCTGTCGAGGAAAAGCGCAGGCTCAAGCGGGAGAGGAAACAGGCGGTCAAAGCGGCCAAGGCTGCAGGCCTCGATCCGGAGCAGGTGGAGTACGACCCGGTGCGCGGTGAGTTCATCGCTCCGCCCGAGCCGGACCCCGAGGCCGAGGAAGAGCTCACCGGCGAAGAAGCCGAAGCATCCGAGGAAGCACCGGCAGAAGCACCCGAAGAAGCATCCGGCTCGGCCGAGGCCGTCTAACCGTTTCACCCTTTTCGGAGTCGCAGAGTGCAGGTGAGAGCGACTCTGACCCCCGTCGTGCTCGCCGCGCTCTTCCTGGTCGCCGGCTGCGGCGGCAGCGGTGGCGGCGGCGGAAAAGGCGGCACCACCACCTCGTATCCGGCCAAGGAGACGATCCGGTCGGCCAACAGCGAGGTGGCCAACGGCGTCTGGATGTTCCTGCCGGCCGGGAAGCCGAAGCGGCTCGTGATCTTCTTCCACGGCCAGGGCGGGCCGACCGAGGCGACGCCGCAGAACCACCGCCCCTGGATCGACCACCTCGTCGACCGCGGCGCGGTCGTCGTCTACCCGCGCTACGAGCTCGACTACAGCAAGGCGGTGCTCGACCCGGCCGTCGAGGGCGTGCAGACCGCGGCCAGGCAACTCGGCGTGAAGAACGTGCCGGTGATCGCGCTCGGCTACTCGCGCGGCGCGGCGCTCGCGATCGAGTACGCGGCGGTCGCTGCGAAGCGCGGAGTGCCTGTCCCGGACGCGGTCGAGTCGGTCAACCCCGTCCCGTACGGTGAGACGGCGCGCATCGTCAACCTGAAACCGCTCCGGGCGCGGACCGTCCTCGCCGTGCTGATCAGCGACCAGGATCCACACGCGGTCGACGGCTCGACGATGCTCCTCGACCGGCTCCGCAACTCGGGCTTCCCGGGCAAGCAGATCGAGCTGGCAGTAGCGCACTCGCACAAGGGCTTCGTCGCCGACCATCTCGCCCCGTTGAGCGCCGAGCCCGCGGCCCGCAAGGCGTACTGGACGCCCACGGACTCCCTCCTGGCCGCCCTGCAGTAAGCCAAACTCAGCGGGACATGCTCGACGAGCTGACCGCAGCCCCCGCCGACGAGCTCGAGCTCGAGGCGGAGCAGAGCGTCACCGCGCTCGAGCTCTTCTTCGACCTCGTGTTCGTGTTCGCGATCACGCAGGTGACCGGGTTCCTCTACCACGACCCCACCTGGACGCGGCTCGTCGAGGCGCTCGCGATCCTCGCCGCGCTCTGGTGGGCCTGGAGCGGGTACGCGTGGCTCGGCAACACCGCGGGAACGGACGAGGGCCTCTTCCGGGTCGTGCTGCTCGGCGTGATGGGGCCGCTGCTGGTCGCTTCGCTCGCGGTGCCGGGCGCCTTCGGCGAGCACGCGCTGCTGTTCGGGGTCGCGTTCTTCGTCGTGCGGGTGCTGCACATCGGCGCGTACTGGGCGCTCGGGAAGGACGATCCGCAGCTCGGTTACGTCGTGCTGCGGCTCGCGCGGACGATCTTCCCCGCGGCCGGCTTGCTGGTCGTCGCGGGCGCGGTGCCCGGGACGACGCGCGCGGTGTGCTGGGCGGGCGCGCTGGCCATCGACTACGGCGGGCTCTGGCTCGGTGGCACTGAGGGCTGGCGCGTCAACGCGGCGCACTTCGCGGAGCGGCACCGGCTGATCGTGATCATCGCCCTCGGCGAGTCGATCGTCGCGCTCGGGGTCGGGACGGCGGAGCTCGGGGCCGGTGTCGTGGTCACGGCGCTCCTCGGGATCGCGGTCGTGGCGGCGCTCTGGTGGGTCTACTTCGACGTCGTCGCAACGGTGGCCGCGCGGAAGCTGCGCGAGGCGGATCAAGACATGCGGGCGCGGATGGCCCGCGACTCCTTCACCTACATACACCTGCCGATAGTGGCGGGCATCGTGATCTTCGCCTTCGGCGTGAAGGTGACGCTCGCGCACGTCCACGCCGAGCTCGCGAGCCTGCCGGCCGTCGCGCTGACCTGCGGCGTCGGGCTCTACCTGGTCGCGCTGAGCGCTCTCAAGCGTCGCAACATCGGGTCGTGGAACTACCCGCGCCTGGTCGCCACCGCCGCACTCGCGTGCCTCGTGCCGGTCGCGATGCACATAGCCGCCCTGGCCTCGCTCGCGCTGGTTGCCGCGGTCGCGTGCGGGCTCGTCGCCTACGAGACCTGGCGCTACGCCGAGGCGCGCGACCGGATCCGGCACGGTTGAGACCGCTCCTCACGGTCTGGGCCGCCTGGACCGTCCTCATGGCCGGGGCCAACCTCGCCACGCCGCTCTACGCGGTGTACGCGGACAAGTTCCATTTCTCGAGCCTCGTCCTCACGACCGTGTTCGCGACCTATGCAGTGGTGCTCGTGCCGGCGCTGATCGTCTTCGGGCGGCTTTCGGACCGGTTCGGGCGGCGGCCGGTGATCCTCGCGGGCTTAGGGGTGGCCTGCGGTGGGCTGGTGCTCTTCGCGCTTGCGACCAGCGTCGTGTGGCTCTATGCGGCACGGGCGCTGCAGGGGCTCGCGGTCGGGATGATCAGCGGCGCCGCGACCGCCGCGCTCGTGGAGCTCGATCCTCGGGGCGACCGGCGGCGGGCCGCGATGTTCGCGGGGCTCGCCCAGGCGGGCGGGAGCGCGGCCGGGCCGCTGCTCGCCGGTGTGCTGGCGGAGTGGGCGCCAAAGCCGCTGCACCTGGTCTTCCTCGTGACGCTCGGGTTGACCGCAGCCGCAGCCACAGCAGTGCTGACGCTCTCGGAGGGCCGAGCCGAGACGCCGGAGCCGTGGCGGATCCAGTGGCCGCGCGTCCCGCCGGGGATCCGCGGCGCGTTCGTCCGCGTCAGCCTCACCGCCGCGACGGTGTGGGCCTCGATCTCGCTCTACTTCTCGATCGTGCCCTCGTACGCGCGTGACCTCCTCGGCACCCGCAACCTCGCCGTGCTCGCTGCGGTCTCGGCGCTCTCGCTCGTCGCCTCGTTCGGGACCCAGGTGATCTCGCAGCGGTCGCGGCCGTCGCGGCGGCTCAGCCAGGCCGTCGGGCTCGGCATCCTCGCAACGGGCCTCGTCGCCCTGGTGCTGGCCGCTCCGCTGCACACGCTTGCGCTGATCATCGCCGCGTCGCTGCTCGCGGGGATCGGCCACGGGCTCGCGTTCCTGAACGCGCAGGAGGAGCTGAACGACATCGCTCCCCCGGAGCACCGCGGCGAGGTCACGGCGGCGTTCATCGCCTGCATCTACTTCCTCGTCGCGAGCGCAGTCATCGCGACCGGGCTGCTCGATCTGCGCCTCTCGCTTTCCTTTTCGGTCGGCGCCGTCGCGCTTGTGTTGGTCGCGGCGGCCCTCGCAGGTGCCGCCTGGCAATCAGCGAGCCTAGACTCACCGCGTGCCGAACATCCGGACTGACGACCTCTACGAGGAGGACGGGTACCGGCGGGCGCGGCTCGCCGAGCTGGCGGGCGCGGAGCACCTCGGGCTAACGGTCTACGAGCTGCCGCCCGGGACGGGCATGCACTTCCACTACCACCTGCAGCGCGAGGAGCTGCTCGTCGTGCTCGAGGGGACCGTCGCGGTGCGTACGGGCGAGGGCTGGGAGGACGTTCCCGAGGGCGAGGTGCGCGCGTTCCCGCGCGGAGAAGGCGGTGTCCACGGCTACGAGAATCGCACCGATGCGACCGCGCGGCTGCTGATGTTCAGCGAACAGAACGCGCCCAACGTCAGCGTCTACCCGGACGCGAACCAGGTCGGGATCTACGACGTCGCCAAGCCTGACGAACGACGCTTCGGCGCGCTCTTCGACCTGGGCGACGCCGTCGAGGGCTACGGCGGGGGCGCACCGAAGCCCTAGCGCGCCGCGATGTGCTTTGCGATGTGCTTCGCGTCCCGGTAGACGCCGCCGACGTTCTCCGACGCGAACGAGTAGAGGAAGTCGAGGCCGAGGAAGTACAGCCCCGGCTCCTTGGCGACGCCGCGCTCGTGGACCGGCGCGCCGTCCCCGTCGAAGACCGGCACGTCGATCCAGCTGTAGTTCTCCCGGAAGCCCGTGCACCAGATGACATTCGCGGCATCGAGCACGCGGCCGTCCTCGAGCACCGGCAGCCCATCTTTGACGCCCACCGTCCGCGGCACCTGCTCGACGCCTGCGGCGTTCAGGTCGTCGGACTTGACCCTGATCCGCGGTGCGCCGCTTTTGAGGACGTGCGGCCGCGCCTTTCGCCCGAGCGGCGTCTTGACCGTGAGCACGTGCGACGCGACGAACCAGAGCACGGGCACGAAGGCGCGGCGCATCGGATGCTCGATGCGAAACGGAATCTGCCCCTTGTCCGGGCCGGAGAGCCAGGTCGTGTGCGTCTTCGAGGTCTCCATCGCGATGTCCGCGCCCGAGTTGCCGGCGCCGACGAGCAGCACGCCTCCCTCACGAAGCTGCGACGGCTCGCGGTATTCGCTCGAGTGCATCTGGACGATGCCCGGGTCGAGCTCGCCGGCGAACCCGGGAATGTTCGGCGTCCCGTAGAAGCCGCTCGCAAAGACGACGGAATCGGCGGTGAACCGCTGGTCGCCGGCCTCGACGAGATAGCGCCCGTTCGGCTTGCTCAGGCGGTCGACTCGTGTGCGCAGCCGGACGGGGAGCTCGAACCGCTCGGCATAGGCCTCGAGGTAGTCCGCGGTCTCGCGAGCGGTCGGGAACGACCAGCCCGGCGCGGGGAACGGCCAGCCTGGCAGCGCGCTGTAGCGCGCCGGGGTGAACAGGCGCAGCGAGTTCCAGCACCGCGTCCGCCAGGAGCCGCCGATCCGCTCGTTCGCGTCCAGGATCACGAATGGACGGCCGAGCTTCTTCAGGTAGTAGCCGAGCGACAGGCCTGCCTGTCCTCCGCCGATGACGATCGTGTCGAAATCATTCATGACGCCTCCTCCGTCGGTGATGCATCGACCGTATGGAGCGAAGAGCGCGCGCGCATCGCGCCGATTCACCAACTTGCGCGGCAGCGTTCTACTTACTTCTGACTAGACGAGGCCGTGCTCGTAGGCGAACGCGCTTGCGGCGGTGCGCGACGGGACGCCGAGCTTGCGGAAGATGTTCTGGATGTGGCGGGCCACCGTGTGCTCGCTGATCACCAGCTCGGAAGCGATCGCGCGGTTGCTCCGCCCCGCGGCGACGAGGCGAAGGACCTCGAGCTCGCGTGCGGTCAGCCCGTGCTCAGCCACGCTCGAGCCGAGGAGCGAGTCGACGACGGCGACGTCGGGTGCGGCTCCGAGCTCCCGGAAGAGGGTGCGGGCGGCGTCGAGCTCGAGCGCAAAGGCCTCGTCGTCGCCCAGCTCACGGCACGCGGAGCCGACGAGCAGCCTGGCCCGGGCAGCCTCGTACGGAGCCTCCAGCTCGTTCCAGGCGGTGCTCGCCGCGCGGAGGTTGACGAGCGCCTCCGCAGGATCGCCCGCCGCCAGCTCGACCGCGCCGCGGGTCGCCGCAAGCATCGCCCTGAGCATCTCGCTCTCGCACACCTCGCAGGCCTGCTCGAGCTCTGCGCAGGCGCCCTTCGCCTCTTCGAGCTCGCCCACGGCGAGCATGATCTCGGCAAACGCGGGCAGGAGTGCCGCGCGCCTGAGGGAGTCCGTCGTCTCGCCGACGACGCGCCGGATCGACCCTGCCGCCGCGTCGCGGTTGCCCTGCGCGAGGCGCATCAGAGCCAGCCCGGGCTGCGGCTCCGACCCGAGGCGGCTCGTCCTCCGGTACTGCTCCTCGGCCTCGGCGAACTCGCCGCGGAGCCGGTGGACCTCGCCTCGCAGATATGACGCCCGTGCCGCCGAAGCCTGGTTCATCGCTCGTTCGGAGCGCTCGTCGGCGCGGCCCGCTTCGTCGAGCGCCTCCGACCAGTCGCCCTGCAGCTGGAGGATCTGCGCGCGGTGGACGAGGCAGCGCCCCGTGAACGCCATGAGGTCGGGCTGCCGCTCGCACCAGCGGGTGAGCGCCTCGGTCCACTCGCGGGCGCGGCGCAGCTCGAAGACCTGCTCGCAGGCGAGGATCGTCCCGCAGTAGACGATTCCCGTCGCGATCGGCGACAGCGAGCCTTCCATGGCGACGACCATCGACTCGTCGAGCAGGCCGAGGCCCTCGCGCACCCTGCCGCCCTTGACCAGGAACTCTCCCTGCGAGTTGAGCGCGAGCGCGAACAGGTCTCTGTCGCCGAAGCGCTCGCCGGTCTCCGCGGCGGCGGCTGCTGTTGCGACCGCGCCCTCGTAGTCGCCCTCCGCCTCGTGCTGGAAGGCGACTGGCATCAGCAGGTAGCCCCGCTCCGCGCACTCGCCCTCGCCTTCGAGCAGGCGATGCGCGCGGCCCAGCCAGCCGCTTGCCGGGCCCATCTCGCCGCGGAGCGCCAGCTGCATGCCGATCCAGAAGGAGCAGCGTGCCGCCGGCCTCCGGTCGCCCGCCTCCGCATACGCGTGAGAGGCACGCTCGAGGATCTGAAACCACTCGTTTTCGCGGCCCAGCATGAAAGCTGCAACGGAAAGCAGCACGAGATCATCGGCTGCGAGGGGCTGCTCCTGGTCGGCGCCCGCCAGCTCTTCGTAGGCCTCCGCCCACGCCAGCTCGGCGTACGCCTGCCGTCCACGGTCCAGCACTGTCCTGAAAACCGTAACGTTGTCGCTCGTGGCGTACGAGCTTCTCGACGTCGCCGACGGGCTCTGGATCTGGCGACGGGAGCTTCCAGGCTGGGAGCCCGAGCGCGGCTTCCCGGAGCTGATCACCTCGACCTGTGTCGAGAGCAGCGGCGAGATCGCCGTGCTCGACGCGATCGCACCGCCTGACGACGCCACCGACGTCTGGGAGCGGCTCGACGCGCGGCCGCCGACGATGGCGGTGGTCTTGAAGCCCGATCACGTGCGCGACGTCGACCTCTTCGTCCAGCGTTACGAGGCCCGCGCATTCGGGCCGTGGCTCTTCTGGCGCGACAACATTCCGAAGACCGAGCTCGAGCCGATCGAGCCGGGGTCGGAGCTCCCCGGTGGGCTGCGGGCGCTCTACGACGGGCGCGGGCGCAACGAGACGCCGCTCTGGCTCCCGGAGCAGAAGGCGCTGGTCTTCGCCGACGCCGTGACCGCACCCGAGGGCGAGCTCCTCATCTGGGACACGCCGCACATCGACCGGGCCCGCGCGGCGCTGCGCGACTTGCTGGAGCTGCCGTTCGAGCTCGTGATCGCCGCCCACGGCGAGCCGGTCCACGACCGGGCCGCCTTCGAACGGGCGCTCGAGCTGCCGCCCTTCACCGGCGAGAACGCCTAGCCGAACCAGGTGGCAAGCGCATCGGAGAGGCCCGCGTCGGTGCCCTCTCCGACCCACGCCACGTGTCCGTCGGGACGAATGAGCACGGCGGTGGGCGGAGCAACCTCCCCGAGCACCGGAAGCTCCCACGCGTCGGCGTATTCGGCGTCGACGATGCGAAGCCGATCTGCCGAGAGCGGGATGCCGGAGCCGAGGTTGAGGAGGACCGGCCGCGCATCGTGGAGCAGCGTGAACACCCGCACCGTTCCGTCGGCGGCGACCAGGTCGAGATCGGGCATGCGCCGGCCGAGCAGCGGGTGTCCCTCGCCGAGGTGGTAGTGAATGTCCAGGCCGGTGATCATCGCGGCGATCCGCCTACGCGGCTCGTCCATGCCCAGCAGCCCGGAGATCGTCTCGCGCAGGGCGTCGATCCGCGCTTCGGAGCGGGTCAGCGCGGTCTGCGCCATCGTGTTCTGCAACACGCCGGCAGCGACCGGATGCCGCTCGGCGTGGTAGGTCTCCAGGAGCGTCTCCGGCGACGTTCCGTGAACCACCTGGGCCAGCTTCCAACCCAGGTTCACCGCATCCTGGACGCCGACGTTGAGCCCCTGCCCGCCAACCGGGTAGTGCACGTGC
>DATDFL010000153.1:0-11434 GCA_036522595.1 Gaiellaceae bacterium | reverse complement strand
CCCGCCGTACACCGAGACGCGCTCGCGGATCCCGACGAGCCCGTGCCCGCCGCTGTCTCCGTCTCCGCCGCCGCGGCCGTCGTCGCTCACGGTCACCTCGACCTCGCCCGCCGCGTAGCGCACGAGCACCTCGGCCTGCTGAGCCCTGGCGTGCTTGATGGCGTTGGTGAGCCCCTCCTGCACGAGCCGGTACGCGGTCAGGTCGACGCCCGCCGGAAGCTCGACCGGCACGCCTTCGATCCGCAGCTCCACCGGCAGGCCCGCCTCCCGCGCCCGCTCGACGAGGCTCTGGATCTGCTCGAGGCTGGGCTGCGGCGCGAGCGCAGGCGCATCGTCCGGGTGCCGCAGTACGCCCACCATGCGGCGCATCTCCGCGAGCGCCTCGCGTCCGGTTCGCTCGACGACCTCCAGCGCGTTCCGAACCTGGTCCTGGTCGTCGTCCAGCCGCACCCGCACCGCAGATGCCTGAACGGTCATGACGCTGACGCTGTGCCCGACCACGTCGTGGAGCTCGCGTGCGATCCGAGCGCGCTCGTCGGCGACGGCGCGGCGCGCCCGCTCCTCGCGCTCGCTCTCCGCGAGCTCGGCCCGCTCTCTCGCCTCGTCGACCTCACGGAACTTCTCGCCGACCGCGAATCCGATCACCCACGCGACGCTGAAGGTGATCGCGTCCCAGATGAAATCGCCGATCTTGCCCTCCGGGGCGTTCAGCTCCACGAACGCCGCAACGCCGACCAGCAATGCCAGGCCGATGAGCGAGGCGCGCCTGTCCGGTCGCATCCCGAACCGGAAGGCAATCGTGAGCGCGAAGGCGAACCCGACGAACGGATGTTTGATGAGCTCGTCGTCGACCAGCGACGCAACAAAGACCCCTGCGATCGGTACCACGAGCGATCCGATCGGGAAGCGCCGACGCGCGAGGAGCGGCGACATGAAGACGACGACCGCCAGAACGTCGAACCAGAGCGGCCCGTCCTCGCCGCCCGGGCTGTTCACGTAGACCGCGGCGTCCACGATCCACCAAATCAGCCCGCCGACGATCAGCGCATCGAACCAGTACTCGCGCGCGAGCTCCCAGACGCGGGTCCGCTTCATGACAAGGGAAGTCTGGCACGGAGGCGGAAACCGCTCCCTTCGCGCGGGCCCGCCTCGAGCTCGCCGCCGTAGACCGAGACGCGCTCACGCATGCCCACGAGGCCGTGGCCACCGCTGTCGCCGCCGGCCCCGCCCGGTCCGTCGTCGCTGATGGTCAGCTCGACCTCGCCGTCGCCGTAGCGCACCACGACCTCGGCGGAGCCGGCCCCCGAGTGCTTGAGAGCGTTCGTGAGGCCCTCCTGGACGAGGCGGTAGGCCGTGAGGTCGAGCCCGGCCGGAAGCTGAACCGGCTCGCCTTCGATCCGCAGGTCGACCGGCAGGCCGGCGTCACGCGTCTGCTCGACGAGCCGCTCGATCTGCTCGAGACTCGGCTGCGGCGCCAGTGCAGGCGCCTCCTCCGGCCTCCGCAGGACGCCGACCAGGCGGCGCATCTCGGCGAGCGCCTCGCGGCCGGTCTGCTCGACGACGAGCAGCGCCTCGCGTTCCTGCTCCTGCTGCGGCCGCAGCAGCCGGCGCGCGGCCGACGCCTGGACGGTCATCACGCTCACGCTGTGGCCGACCACATCGTGGAGCTCCCGGGCGATCCGCGCCCGCTCGTCGGACACCGCCAGCCGGGCGCGCTCCTCCCGCTCACGTTCGGCCCGGTATGCCCGTTCGCGCGCAATCTCGGCTTCGTGGAACTTACGGCTGACAAGCGACCCGATCGTCCACGCGATAGCGAAGACGAGGCTGCTGAAGACGAAGTTGCCGACGCCGCCGTTGGGATCGTTGTGCGCGACGATCGCGGTGACGCCGATCCCGAAGGCAAGACCCGCCGTCGCCTGGGTCCGGTCGCGCAGCGTCCCCAGGAGCACGAAGGCAGCAATCCCGGCGAGTGTCGTGACGAGCCCCCGCGGGATGAGGTGGCCGTCGACGAACGAGCTGAGGCCGATCGCGACCCCGACCGCGATCGGCGCCCCGAACGGATACCACCGCCGGATGAAGAGCGGCAGCAGGATGGCGAGCATCGCCAGCAGGTCGAACCAGAGCGGGCCCGAGGGCCCGTTCTTCGTGTGGACGTTGACGGTGACCTCGGCGAGGCCGAAGCCCACGCCGACGACGATCAGCGCGTCGAACCAGTACCTGCGCGCAAACCGGCCGAGTCTTTGCATGTCCACGCCTTTGAAGGTACTCCCGGCCACGGCGCACCGCCTCGTCCGCCGGGACGAAAATTGGGTCGTCCGCGAGGACGATTTGCACCCCGCTTAGACTCCTCCGATGGCGATCACCCGCGCCAAGCAAGCCGAGCTGCTCGCGGCGGTGCCGCTCTTCTCCCACTGCTCGCAACGAGACCTCCGCGCGGTTGCCAAGCTCGTGCGGGAGGTCGAGCTACCTGCCGGTCATACGCTGATCCGCGAGGACGCGACGGTCGCGTACTCGTTCTTCATCCTCGTCGATGGCGCCGCCGAAGTGCGGCGGCGCGGCCGCTCAGTCGCGAAGCTCGGGCCGGGCGACGTCTTCGGCGAGATGGCGCTCATCCTGCGCCGGCCGCGAACGGCGACGGTGAAGCTGACCGAACCAACCCGCCTCCTGGCGATCAGCGCGCACCATTTCCGCCCGCTGCTGATCAGCGCGCCGGAAATCCAGTTCAAGCTGCTCGAAGCGCTGGCCGAGCGCCTCGAGCCCGCCTAGCGTTACGAGCTCTTCCAGACGTTGCTGTAGCCGGCGACGTAGCCCGGTGCGGCCTGAGCGCTCGACATCACGACTCGCACCCGGGCCCGATGCCTCGGGAGCCGGATCGTGAAATTCGCCGTGGAGGCAGCGTTGAGCTTCACGCTTTTGACGCTCGCGGGACCACTCGTCGTGAGCCGCTGGATCAGGACGCGCTTGTTCGCAAACGGACGGTTGCCTTCGACCGTGACGGAGAAGGAGCCGCGCAGCGCAGACCTGGTGATGAGCGAGAGCCTGATCCGGGGTCGCACCTTCACATCGACGGTCCGGCTGGTCACCGCGCCCCAGCGAGCCTCGTAGGTCGTCTTGATCTGAGGCGAGGCCGTGTAGCTCCAGGCTCCTTTTGCCGTCGTGGTGACGACGTCGACCTGGGTGAACGCGGTCTGGGCGTACTGTCGACCGAGCACCGTCACTTGCTGGCCGGCCTGGTGGTTCGAGACCGTGCCGGCGAGCTTGACCGAGCTGCCGTAGACGACAGCCGGTCGCGCCACTGAGATGGTGACTCTCTGAGGCTGTGCGGCGGACGCGATCCCGACCAGCGCGAATGCACTCAGAGCGGCAGCGAGCAGGAGCATCCTTCGCATTTCGAGTCGACCCCCTTCTTGGGTTCGTTGCTACTAAGAAGACGTTCGGGCCGCCGCAAAATTGCGCTTTCCCGGATGACTCGATGGGCCGGATCGGCCCTGAACAGCCCTGCTAGCTGACGGTTTCGGCCCGCTGCGGGCCACGGATGGGGGCACGGCCCTGCGCCATGCGCTTGCGTGGCGCTTCAGCACCGAGACCAGCGGGCGTCCCGGCGCCTCGACCTCGAACCACGAGCGGACGAAAACGCCGCGCGTACGCGTGCGCGGCGTGTTGGCCCAGGTCGACTTCGGCTTCTACGAGCCTCGCTCGGGGGGACGGCGCCGAACTCGGCGCCGTCCCCTCAGCGTAGGGCCTAGGGGAATGCCG
Organism: Gaiellaceae bacterium; assembly: GCA_036522595.1. Classification (GTDB taxonomy): domain Bacteria; phylum Actinomycetota; class Thermoleophilia; order Gaiellales; family Gaiellaceae; genus AC-32. The sequence continues at coordinate 7,678 of DATDFL010000153.1, read as the reverse complement.
GCAACGCGCACGCGTTGCCGGGCCCCGGTGTATTGAAGAAGCCGCCGCCGGCCGCCGTTGAACTGACGGACGTCACAGCGGGAGCTGGAGGGTTCAGCGCCTGAATGTAGCTGGCGATGGTCGGCGAGCCCGTGGTGCCGTCTGCCGCACCGGTGTAGCCGGGCAATTGCACCTTGGTGTCGAACCGTTGGCGGAGACGCACGTCGCCGCCGGCTCCGGTACCTGCCTGGTCAACTGTGTTGCCCGAGAACAGAAGACAGGTCGTGAAGTTTTCCCCGCTGGTTGTCCCATTGTTGAGCTGGAATCCTTGCGCGGTGTTGGCAATCGCGAAGGTGCCAGGCTGAGCAATTGTGTTGTTCGTAATGGTTGCGTTCACGCTCGTCGGATTGCCCAGGGTCCCTCCGGCCTGGAGGAGGAAGCCGGCTCCGTTCGAGCCCCACTGATACATCTGGTTGTTGTCGACCTTGATCGTCAGGTCGCCGCCGCCATTCGACTCGACGTCGAGCCCCGGGTCATTGCCGCTCGACCCGGAATCAAGGACTCCCGAGTTGCCGATGGTGTTGTTCCGGAAATAGCCGGTCGCGGTCGCGGTGCCGAGCGCGGCGTTGATGATCACGCCGCCCTGGGCCTGGACCGCGGAGGCGGAGTCGAAGTGGTTGCTGTTGATGTCGAACGTCTCCGTTCCGGTCGGAGTGACGGCGAGGTCTTGGGCAAACGGGACGATGTTCGGGTGCGTGTTGTGGATCGTGTTGCCGTGGCCGGGTTGACCGAAGACGAGATCCATCGTCGCGCCGGTCTGCGACAGAGCATCGAACGGCGTCCCCCGGGACCCCTGGAAGGTCGAGTCGAGGACCGTGACGTTCGTCGTGCCGCCGTCGGCCTCGATTAGCGTTCCGCCGCCACCGTTCGTCTGGTTCAGCCCGAACGTGTCGCTCTGCAGCGTTATCCGGTTCAGCGTCCCGGAGGCGTTGACAACGCGGAGGTTGCTCTCGGCGCCGTTCGAGATCGTGCTGTTCGAGATGGTGGCGCTCCCGGTCAGCCCGCAGAAGTGGACCGTGTCGTCATCGACGTTCACGTTGTCGCCGAACGTCCCGGTCATGGACGCGTGATCGAGCGTGAACCCGCTGACGGTGTAGCCGAGGATCCCGAAGTTCCCGAACGTGCCCGTGAAGTTCATCCACGAGAGCGACGGCGACTTCGTGCTGTTCAGGTAGACGCCGACGCCCGCGGCCGCTCCTGCCGCGCCACAGTTGTTCGTGGCGAGGTCGGCGCCCGCGATGTTCTGGATCACGCCGCCGCTACCGGCCGAGCCCGTTCCGGTGACCGTTAGTCCGCCACTCGCGCCCGTCGTGTTGAGCACGATGCCGTTGGCAGCGCCGTTTGCGGAGATGTGCTCGAAGGTGAGCCCGCTAGCGCCGACGTTCGTACTTGAGACGTTCAGGGCGGTTCCGGTCGTGGAGTCGATGGTGTTCACCGTGCCGGTGACGTTGACCGTGCCGCCGCCGGTCGCGCTGAAGCCCCCGCCGCTGGTCGTGTCGATGTTCAAGCCGCCACCGCTGAAGGTGATCGTCTGACCTGAGCCGGTTGACGAGAACGCCGCCGACGCGCCGGTGTTCAGCGTCTTCGTCGTGCCGCTGAACGTCGTCGAGCCGCCGGTGTTGCCGGACATCGTGATGCCGCCGCCGGCGTCGTTGGTGTCGTTGATATCTCCCGAGAGCGAGATAGCGCCGCCGGTGCGCCCGGTGATGTCGGCCGTGCCCCCGGCACCGTTCCCGAGCGTGCCCGGGTACGTGATGTTCCCCGAGCCGCCGTTGACGTCGACGGCGTTGCCGGCCTCGCCGGAGATGCTGCCGCTTGAGGCGCTGAACGGCGTTGCTCCGTTCGAGTCGAGGTTGATGCCGGCGCCCGAGCTGTTCGTGGACGAGACGGCGTCGAACGTCAGGCTCGAAGCCGAGTTCGCGTTACGGACGTCGACCGCCGGGCCGCCGGTCGCGCTGACGTTCTCCGTCGCACCGGAGCCGACGTTGATCGTCGGGGCCCCCGAGCTGTTCACGAGGAAGCCCGTGCCACCGGTCGTCGTGATCGCGAAGTTCGTGAAGTTGAACGTGCCAGCGGCCGCGCCCGTGAGGGCGACTCCGCCTGCTCCACCGCTCAGGTTCACGTTGGTGACGTCGGAGCCACCGGTGTTCGTGCCGGCGATAGCCGCGCTGCCGCTACCTGCGATGTCCACTGCCTCGACGCGGCTGCCCGAAGCAAGGGCAACCGTACCGGAGAGCGACGGACGGTTCGCGGGATTGCCGGTTGCGAGCGTGTCCCCGCCGACGACGAGGTTCACAGGTTCGCCGAGCAGTTTCTGGCTCGCCAGGAGCGAGAACCCGCCGGTTAGCCCGGTCGTCGTGCCGTCGCCCTTGTAGACGTAGGTGATGTCGCCGGTCGCGTTGGCGGCCGTATCGGCCTCGGTCAGCGTGTCGAACGGATCGGTCGAGCGGCCGGTGCCGCCGGCGGTCGCGTTGTTCTTCACGTACCAGACACGCGACGCGACCGTGATCGTGACCGTCGAGGTGTCCGTCCCGCCGTTGCCGTCGGAGACGGTGTAGTTAAACGTGTCCGTGCCGGTGAATCCGGCCGCCGGCACGTAGGAGAACGCGCCGGTCGAGGAGACCGAGACGCTTCCGCCCTGAGCGCTCGTCGTGTCGGAGGCGCTGATGCTCAGCGTCTGCGGCGGCTGGTCCTCGTCGGTGGCGTTCGCGAGCAGGTTGCCCGCCACGACCTTCTTCGGCCCCGACGATGGTGGCGAAACGGACCCATACTCAAGCAGCGTGTTACCGACCGCACTGGTCGATTCGTTGCCGTCGACGGGCGGGTCGTTCACGTTGTTGATCGCGATCGTGAACGACTTCTCGAAGCTGAGGTTGGGGCTGCCTGGATCGTTGACGCGGACGCAGATCGTGTACGAGTTCTTCACCTCGTAGTTGAAACTGACCGCGCTCTGCAGCTGCGAGCCCGAGATCTGGAAGCTGCTCGAGTCGCTGAAGGTTCCCGAGCAGCCGGACGTCAGGAGCGTGAACGTGTAGGTCTCGCCGCTGTCCGGATCGCCGACCTGCGAGAGGTTGCCGACCAGGCTGCCGCTCGGCTTGTTCTCGTCGATGTTGTTGTTGTCGAGCGAGATGTCGGTCGGCGGCTCGTTCACGTTCGTGATCGAGATCGTGAACTGCTTGTCGAAGGAGAGCGCGCCGCTGTCGGTCGAGCGGACGCAGACCGTATACGAGCTCTGCGCCTCGAAGTTGAAGCTGGCTGCGGACTGCAGCTTGTCGTTGCCGCCGCCGCCGATCTGGAAGGAGCTGTTGTCCAGGAACGGACCGCCGCCGCAGCCTGCGTTCTCGAGCGTGTAGGTGTGCGTGTCGCCGGAGTCCGGATCGGTCGTCGTCAGCGTGCCGACATCCGTGCCGGATGGCTGGTTCTCGGCGATCGAGCTGTTCGAGAGCTGGATGTCGGTCGGAGCCGAGTTCGCCTTCGTGGTGAACGAGAACACGTAGTCGGCCGCCATGTGATCGGGCGGGTCGACCGAGTCGGTGTCGCTGATCTCGTCCTTGTGGACGGTGGTAGTGCAGACCGTCCCTGCCGGCAGGTTCGCGCTCGGGGTGAGCGTGAACGAGGTCGCCGGCGACGAGGTCTGCGAGAAGCTCTCCGGTGTCCCGGTCGGGCACTCGATCGTGAAGGCGCTGTTCGTCGCGCTCACCGACTCGCTGAAGGTGATCTGGATCGCTGTGTCACGCGCGACGTCAGTGGCACCGTCGGCGGGCGACGTGCTGCTGACGCTCGGCGCAGCGTCCTGCGTCGTGAACGAGAAGCTCGTGTTCGCCGCCGGGTGATCCGGCGGGTCGCCGCCGTCGCTGTCGCTGATGTTCGCGGCGACGGCCGTGACGGTGCAGCTTGCCGTGCTCGGCAGGTCGGAGTCCGGATTGATCGCGATCGAGCTCGTCCCGGAGCCGCTCACGCCGAAGGTCTGTGGGTTGCTGTTGCACGAGACGGTGAACGAGCTGGTTGTGACGTCCACGGACTCGCTGAAGTTGACGGTGATGTTCGCCGCTGGGTCGACGTCGGTTGCGCCGTCGGCCGGCGTAGTCGTCGTCACCGCCGGCGCGGAGTCGGTCGTAAACGAGAAGTTGTAGTCCGCCGCCATGTTGTCGGGCGGGTCGACCGTGTCGACGTCGCTGATCTGATTCGCGATCACTTTCACCGAGCAGACGGTGCCCTCCGGGAGGTTGCTGGTCGGGTCGAGCGTGATCGCCGAGCCCGGCGAGCCGCTGACGGCGAAGCTCTCGGGAGTGCCGGTCGGGCACTCGAGCGAGAACGAGCTCGTCGTCGCGGTCACGGACTCGCTGAAGTTGACGACGACGTTCGTGTTCGTCGCGACGTGGTCGGCCGCGTCCGCGGGAGAGGTGGTCGAGACGCTTGGAGCGGCGTCCGCGGTCGCAAACGAGAAGCTGAAGTTCGCGGCCGGGTGATCCGGCGGGTCGCCGCTGTCGACGTCGCTGATGTTGGCGGCGATCGCCGTGACGGTGCAGTGCGCCGTCGGCAGGTCGGAGTCCGGGTTGAGGGTGCTCGTGTCCGTCCCCGAGCCGGTGACGGCGAACGTCTGCGGGTTGCCGTCGCAGACGATCGAGAACGAGCTCGCGTCGACCGTGACCGGCTCGTTGAAGAAAACCTGGATGTTCGTGGACGCGCTGACGTCGGTCGAGCCGTCGGTGGGCGAGCTTCCGGTGGCGGCCGGGGCCGCGTCCGTCGCGAAGGAGAAGTTGTAGTCGGCCGCCATGTTGTCGGGCGGGTCGACCGAGTCGACGTCGCTGATCCCGGTCGCGATCACCTTCACCGAGCAGACCGTGCCCTCGGGCAGGTTGCTGGTCGGGTCGAGCGTGGCCGTCGAGGTGCCGGTGCCGCTGACCGTGAAGCCCTCGGGCGTGCCGGTCGGGCACTGGAGGGTGAACGAGCTCGACGAGAAGGTGACCGGCTCGCTGAAGTTGACGACGACGTTCGTGTTCGTCGCGACGTGGGTCGCGCCGCCTGCCGGCGAGGTGCTCGTCACCGACGGCGCGGCGTCGGCGGTCGTGAACGAGAAGACGTAGTTCGCCGCGAGGCCGTCCGGCGGGTCGCCGTTGTCGACGTCGCTGATCTGGTTGGCGATGACGGTCACCGTGCAGACGGTCGCTCCCGGCAGGTCGGCGGTCGGGTCGAGCGTGGCCGTCGAGCTACCGGAGCCGCTGACGGTGAAGGTCTTCGGGGTGCCGCTCGGGCACTCGAGCGTGAACGAGCTCGTCGTGAAGTTCACGTTCTCGCTGAAGTTGACCGTGATGTTGTTGCTCGGGCTGACGCCGGTCGTGCCATTCGCCGGAGTCGTGGTCGTAACCGCCGGGGCGCTGTCGGTCGTGAAGGAGAAGTTGTAGTCGGCCGCCATGTGGTCGGGCGGGTCGAACGTGTCGGTGTCGCTGACGTTGTTCGCGATCACCTTGACGGCGCACGTCGTCCCTTGAGGGAGGTCGGCAGTCGGATCGAGCGTGATCGCCGAGCCGGGGGAACCGGATACCGTGAAGGTCTTAGGGGTACCGCTCGGACACTGGAGCGTGAACGAGCTCGTCGAGACGGTCACCGACTGGTTGAAGTTGACCGTGATGTTGGTGTTCGTCGCGACGTGGTTCGCGCTGTTCGCCGGCGACGTAGTGGTCACCGAGGGCGCACCATCGGGATCATTGGGCGTGACGAAGACCGGGAACTCGCTCGAGGTGCACTGGGAGGGGTCGGTGATGTTGTCGCGCAGAACACCCGTCGAGTTGGCCGCGCAGAAGTACACAGTGCCGCTCGCCGGCGGCAGCGTCAGCTGCCTGGCCGGGGGCCTGCAAGAGTTGAAGTTCGACACCTTCCGGACTGAGCCGTCGGGCTGGAGACAGAGGAGAACGGGGCCGGGCTTGATCGTGACGCGATCCTCGTTCCTGGTGCACTGGTTCAGATTCGACACATAACGCATCAAGCCGTTGCTCTTCAGCGCACACGCGAAGTTCATCTCAACAGGCGGTGTTGCCGCCGAACTCGCGCCGCCGCCTACGAATGCGATCACAACCACAAGCAGCGCAGCGCAAAGCAGCAGCGTCCTCTTCGGATTCGACATTCTCCCCTTCCCGGCCCGGCGCCACAGCACCAAACCGACCCCACCTCGGCGGGGCGGTTGACCTGAACGACCCCATCACCTTTGCTACCCGCTGTCAATAGGCCGTTCGGCCCATAGCCCTCTGCGCCCGCGGAATCAGCAGCGCGAACAACGGAAGGTCAGGTGATACTGCCCGCCACCGCTGGGCTTTGGGCCTGAGGTGCCGCAGGAACCCGCCCGAGCTCGCCGCACACATAAGGACAGTTGCCGATCTCCTGATCTAGTAACCCGACTTGCTGGCTCCAGCGGCTAGCTCAGGCTAGCTCGGCGATGCCCGAGCCGACTGACCGCGGAGTGACCTTTTTCGTGCCGCTAGCCCGATCTCGACAGGCGGTCAAGCTCCGCCATGAGTTCCTCAAACGCGCCCTCGCTGTTCACGTGTTCATGCTTTCCAAGTGGCGCGGCCGTTGAGACGACGACAGCTTCCACGAGTGGCATGCCCCGCAGCCTGAAGTCGGCGTCTGGAGGCAGGGCGAGTAAAAGCGGCCTTTCGGAGGCGGTCTCGTTCTGACACGAGCGAGCTCTTGCACGAGCCTTGCACACGGCTCATTCTTGAATTGTCTATAGGAGACGAATCGGCCTAGTCATGCAATGGGCGCGGCTGGGATTGAACCAGCGACCTCCCGCGTGTGAAGCGGGCGCTCTCCCGCTGAGCTACGCGCCCCTAGGCGTCTGAGGATACCGGGGCGCTGGGGCGATCGAGAAGCTCCCGGGCCCGGTCTCGCGCTTCCGGGTCGTGCGTTCGCCACAGGCGCTCGAGCAGCACGCGCACCACCTCGCGAATGCCGACCATTCCAAGCAGGTTCTCACCCTCCAGCACCGGCAGATGGCGGATCTTCCGCTCGCCCATGAGGCGGGCGGCGTCGAGGATGTCGTCGTCCGGCGAGAGCGTCACGAGTTGCGTCGTCATCACATCGCCCACGCGAACCTCGTCGAAGTCCGGTCCTTCGGAGGTCAGCCTGAGGACGTCGCGCTCGGTGAAGATCCCTGCCAGCCGTTCGCCGTCGCAGACCGCGACCGAGCCGACGTTTTCCTCGAGCATCCGAGCGATCGCGACGCGCACCGGATCCTCTGGCGAGACCTTGACGACCCGGAAGGCCATGACGTCGGCGACTGCCATGCGCTGGAGTCTAAACGCACAAAGCCGCTGCTACGATCGGCCCGCCGGGCCCCGTGCGGTGGGAGCTTGCGAACCGCGTCAGATCCGGGAGGAAGCAGCGCTAAGCAATGTCTCTCAGGCGCGCGGTGCGCCCGGCTCTTGAATCGTTAAGCTCGCTTCGTGGCCGCCCTGTACCGCAAATACCGACCTCAGGACTTCGAGGAGGTCGTCGGGCAGGAAGGCGTCGTCCGCACGCTGACGAACGCGATCGCGCACGGCCAGATCCGGCAGGCGTACCTCTTCGCGGGCCCGCGCGGGACCGGCAAGACCTCGCTCGCGCGCATCCTCGCGAAGGCGCTGAACTGCGAACAGGGCCC
>DATDFL010000152.1:0-6262 GCA_036522595.1 Gaiellaceae bacterium | reverse complement strand
CACCGGCGTCACGTGCCCGACGATCCGGATCCACCCGGCGATCGTCGCCCAGGCCGCCGCGACGAGCCAGGTCATGCTGGAAGGCCGCTTCTACCTCGGCGTCGGAACGGGCGAGGAGCTGAACGAGCACGTCGTCGGCGCTCGCTGGCCCGGCCCGCAGGAACGCCTCGAGATGCTCGAGGAGGCGATCGAGGTCATGCGCCTTCTCTGGCAGGGCGGCTACCAGTCGCACTACGGCGAGCACTACACCGTCGAGCAGGCACAGATCTTCACGCTCCCGGACGAGCCGCCGCCAATCCACGTCGCGGCGGCGCAGCCGCAAGCCGCGCAGCTCGCCGGCCGCCTCGGCGATGCGCTGATCACCACCACTCCCGACGAGGATTTGAAGAGCGAGTTCGAGGACGCAGGCGGTAAGGGAAAGCCCTGTTACGGCCAGCTGGACGTCTGCTTCGCCGAGACCGAGGAGGCAGGCCTCAAGACCGCGCGCGAGATCTGGCCCAACTCGGCGATGGGCGGCCCGCTCGGCCAGGAGCTCGCGATCACCACCCACTACGAAGCGGTGGCGGAGCTCGTCACCGAGGAGCAGGTCGGCGAGTCGGTCATCTGCGGCCCGGATCCCGAGCAGCACCTCCAGGCGATCCGCGAGTACGACGACGCCGGTTTCACGCACGTCTTCGTGCACCAGATCGGACCCGACCAGGAAGGCTTCCTCCGCTTCTACGCGGACAAGATCCTCCCGCAGCTCTAGTGTCGGCCCCGCAGCCCGAGGAGATCTACCGCCGCACGCGGGAGGAGGGTCGCCGGCGCCTCTCGCGACCTGTTCTCGAGCTGGGCGCAACCGCCATCGTCGGCGGCTTCGACGTCGCCGTCGGCCTCGCGATCTTCCTGCTCACGAGCGCCGAGCTCGAGCCCAAGATCGGCGTGAACGCCGCGCATTTCGCAGGGGCGATCGGCTTCGGAATCGGACTGGTGTTCATCGTGGTCGGACGCTCGGAGCTGTTCACCGAGAACTTCCTCGTGCCGATCACCGGGCTCTCCCGCGACCGGGGCTCCTGGGTCAAGCTCGGTGAGCTGTGGCTCGTCTCGCTCGTTCTCAACCTCGCGGGCGGGGCCCTGCTGGCGATCGTCGTGACGAGTCACGGCGTGCTCCGGCCGGGTTCGCGTGAAGCCGCCGTCCGCCTCTCGGAGAACCTGGCGAGCTACTCGCCGGGCACCGCGATCCTCAGTGGCCTCGTGGCGGGCGCCCTGATGACCGTCCTGACGTGGTTCGTCGAGGGCGCGGCCGAATCGATGGGGGTGCGAATCGTGATGGCCTGGCTCGTCGGCTTCGTGCTCGTGCTCGGGAGCTTCGACCACGCGATCGTCGGCACGATCGAGATGATCTACGGGATCCGGGCCGGCGCGGACATCGGCTACGGCCAGCTCTTCTCCAACCTCGGAATCGCGACCGCGAGCAACCTCGTCGGCGGGCTCGTGCTCGTCACGTTCGCGCGCTCTGCGCAGGCGCTGGGCGCTTCTCCCGACTAACCCCACCGCGGGCCGTCAGGGTCGGCCTGCCGCGCGAGCCGGGCGGCCCCGTCCAACGCGAGCTCGAGATGGCGCCGCTGCAGCGGCAAGGCCCAGGCCGCGAGCTCGGCGACGCCGTCCCCGCTCGCAAGCACCTCGATCGCCGCCCAGGTGGCCACCTCGCCGGCCTCGCCCATGGCCAGGAAGGCCCAGGCGCGCAGCGGGCTCGTTCCCGCCTTGAACCAGGCCGCCGCGAGATCGGCCGCGTGCTCGCGGGTGACGTTCGCGTGCGCGAGCAGCTCGTCCTCGAGCCCCAGCCGCTGCTCAGCCGCGAGGCACCGCGCCCGCACCTCGGCGGCCTCCTCCTGCATCGTCCAGAGCCGGCGGCGCAGCTCGAGATCGAGGGTTCGCTCCTCGACCTTGTCGACGACCGCCGCCGCCGCGATGGCGAGCCCGTGCGCCTCGGCGAGCTTCTCCTGCAGCACGGTCAGCATCAGGCGAGCTCGGCCTCCTGCTCGGCGCGCTTGCGCCGCCGCTCGACGCGCTCGCCCGCCTGCAGCTCCCGGCAGATCCAGTACGTGGCCAGCCCGACCACCGGCGGCGCAACCACCGCCAGGATCCGGAACGCCCAGATCTGCGGGATGTACGGCAGCCCGAAGGTCACGTAGATCCGATCCGAGCTCCCCGCGATGAACGGAAGGAACACCCAGGTCAAGGTCGTCATCCCGATCGCCGTCCGCACTGGCGCGTCGCGGGGGCGGTCGAGCAGGTTGTGGTAGTCGGTGTCCCCGCTGAAGCGCCGCTCGAGCCAGGGCCAGAGGTACAGGAACATGAACACGAGCAGCGGCAGGAAGGCCCCGCCCCAGAACGGGTTCGGCACGAGCGTGTAGTGCCCAATCGTGAGATCGAACCCGGGCACGAGCCGCAGCGCGCCGATCAGCCAGCCCAGGTACCAGTCCGGCTGCGCGCCGTTGGTCGAGAGGTAGGTGTGGTACGGCCCCCAGAGCCAGATCGGGTTGATCTGCACCAGCCCGCCGAGCAGGAACAGCACTCCGGCGACGGCGAAGAAGAGCCCGAGCGAACGCGGCGTCTGGCCCGGGAAGAGCGGGACGCCGACGATCTTCCGCTCCGACTGGCGCCGTGTCTCCTTGAACTGCGTGTGATGCCTGAACGCGACGAGCGCCAGGTGGACTGCGAGCAGCGTTGCGATCAGCGCCGGGAACAGGAAGACGTGCGCGACGTACATGCGCGAGAAGAAGTCGTGCTTCCCGGGGAAGGGCCCGTCCCAGATCAGCGCAGCAAGATTCGCGCCGACGAACGGGATCGAGACCGCCACGGCGTAGCCGATCGCGAGGCCCATCCCCGAGAGCAGATCGTCGGCGAGCGAATAGCCGAGATAGCCCTCGAGCAGCGAGACGATCAGGATCGTGAGACCGATCCAGTAGGTGAGCTCGCGCGGCTTCCGGTAGGCGCCCGTGAAGAAGATCCGAATCAGGTGCAGGACGATCGCCGCGATGAAGATGTCCGCAGCCCAGTGGTGCGTCTGCCGGATCAGGAGCCCGGCTTTGACCGTCGTCGAGATGTCGAGCACGGAGCGGTAGGCCTGCGTCATCTCCTGCCCCTGCAGCGGCGCGTACGGCCCGTGGTAGACGACCTGCGCGGTGCTGTTCTCGTAGAAGAAGGTCAGGTAGACGCCGGTGGCGACCAGCACGACGAAGGCGTAGAGCGCGACCTCGCCCAGCAGGAACGACCAGTGGTCCGGAAAGAGGTAGCGCAGGGTCTTCCGCATCAGCGGCGCGGTGCCACTGCGGCGGTCGAGGAAGCGGACGAGCTTGCGGATCACTGGTGCCCCTTCGGGTAATGCCGCCGAGTCTCTGGGTCGCGAGCACCAAGCCAGAGTCCGCACTTGACCGCAGCAAGGCTGGATTGCCTTGTTAAGGGCAAGGGTGGGCTCTGGCGCCGCGTGATCGCGGGCCAGAGGCCGGCATGTATTGCTTGAAGGGGCACTAGGTGGGCCTCTTGAGGCGGACTCCCCACCACGAGGGGCCGACGGGCGAGTCGAAGTTGCCCTTGGCGCGGAGCTCGCCGCCGGGACCGATCATCAGCGGCAGCATCGGCAGCTTCCGGCCGGCCGGGCCGAAGGTGACCTTGCCGCCGCTTGCGGGATCGAAGGTCGAGTAGTGGCACGGGCAGACGAGCGCCGGCTTCGGCTCCTTCGGCGCGAACAGTGGCGCGCGGTAGAGCGAGATGGCGCAGCCCGCGTGCGTGCAGACCTTCGAGTAGGCGACGATTCCGTCCGCGTCGAAGCCGGCCTGGCCCGAGGGCAGCCGCAGCTGGTCTTTCGGCAGACGGACGAGGACGAGCGACGAGCCCATCTCCTCCTTTTCCGAGCCCTCCGCGAAGGCGGTGTAGAGCTGCTTCTCCTCGATGTCGTCGGCGCGGTAGGGCTTTCCGTGCTCGTCGACCAGACGGCGGCCACGGCGCCACGGCGTCGCGTAGAAGCGGGCCATGTGGATCACCGGGCCCAACGAGGCGACCGGAGTGAGAACCGCGGCGGTGAGCGCCCCGCCTGCCGCCAGCAACCCGAGCTTCAGGAACCGCCGGCGACTGAAGCCGCTGTCAGCGACAAGCTGGACGACCGTCTCCTGCTCGTCGACGTGCTCCTCCACGGGATAGTCGTCCTCGACCTCCTCGTCGGCGATCAGCCGCTTCGCCGTGACGATCAGCGCCGCGGCGATGAAGAGGCACGCGAGGCCGAGCGAGAGCCCGAGCAGCTGCGTGTGCGCGGGCAGCCGGTCGAGCGCGTAGACCACGACGAACGCGACCCCGCAGGCTGCCGCGGCGAAGAGCAGCAGGCCTGCGAGGAGCTCCGAGCCCGGGTTCGGCGGCGACGGCGGAACCAGCCGCTCCCGCTGCCCGGGCCAGAGCCGGCGCTTCCGTTTCCGGGCGAGCAGCAACAGCCCGGCGAGCAGCGCGTCCTTCGCCCTACCCATGGCGCAGCCTCCGGCCGATGACGATGCAGCTCGCGACGAGCACGGTCATCCCGAGGAACCAGGTCACGAGACCTTCGGGAATGGGGCCGATGTGGCCGATCGACCAGCCGCCGCGATCGTCCGGGTGCTTCGCGTACTCGACGTAGCGGACGATCGAGCTCACCTGTGCCGGCGAGAGCACCTTCGTGGAGAAGCGCGGCATCACGTACGGACCGATCCGGATGGCCTCGGCGATCTGGGTCGGCGTCGCCTCCTTCAGAGGCGGCGGCAACGCGCCCGTCACGTAGCCGCCCTCCGCGACGACCTGGTGGCAGCCGGCGCAGTGGTCCGTGAAGAGCTTCATCCCCTCGGAAAGGTTCCCGCGCTCCGGGCGGGGCTTCGGGACCTTCGGCCCCGGGCCGAGCGAGGCGACGTAGGCGATCAGTCCCTGCAGCTGCTGCTCGTCGAAGAAGACGCGCTGGCGGTGCGGCTGCATGCCCACGTGCTGGAGCGGCATGTACCCGGTGCGCAGGTAGAAGTCCGCGGCCAGCGCGCCGACGCCCTGGAGCGACGGCGCGACCGCGGGGCGGCCGAGTCGAATGCCGCTGCCCGCGACACCGTGGCAGGAGACGCAGTACTGCCCGAAGAGGTGGTAGCCGAGCTTCGCGTCGCCGGCTCCCGCCGCAGCCGTCGGCAACGCGAGCGCGACCAGGCCGGTGACGAGCAGGCGCTTCATCCCTGGCGGCACGCGACGTTGAGGACGGCCCCGACCGCGTCGAGCACGATGATCGTCAGGAAGATCAGGTTCGCGACGACGGCCGCGATCGCGAGGAAGCGCACGCGCCCCGGGGGCGGCGGGTCCTCGTAGCTCTCCTCGCGCGTGCGGGCGACGACGACCGCAGCTGCGAGCTCCGAGATGACAACGAACGCGGCGGCGGCGCCGAGCGCGGCGAGCTCCCACGTGTCGTTGCTGATCCCCCAGCGCAGCCCGGCCGCGTTGCACTGCGCCTCGGTGATCCCGTAGCCGACCACGTGCGCAAAGGTGAACGCGAGGGCCCCGAGCAGGAGGCCCGTCCACTGCAGGATCTCCAGCCGCCTCAGAGTCATCCGCGCGCCGACAGGAGGGTCCCGATCACGACGATCGTGAGGACGTTGACGGCGTACCAGTAGAGCGCGATCGCCTGCACGGCGTGGACGCGGTAGCGCGTGAAGCCGCGCGCCAGCTTCCCGAGCAGCCAGAGGTTGAAGAGGATCCCGAGCGCGACGTGGGCGTGGTCTGCGCCGAGCAGCGTGTAGTAGATCGAGCTGTAGGCGCCGCGCGTGATGTCGAAGCTGTGGAGCTGGTCGGCGAAGTCGTGCACCTCGTAGGCGAAGTAGCCGCTCTGCACGAAGAGCGCGATCGCGATGAGGAAGCGGGTCGCCGCGAGCCGGCCGGCGAGCGCCGCGTTCGCTGCGAGCCGCATCGGGATTGTCGTGCTGACGAGCACCGCGAGCATGATCAGCGGGACGACGAGCTTCGGCTCGGGAACCCCCGGCGGCGGCCAGACCTCGGCGCGGAAGCGGAGGTAGTAGTAGGTGCCGATGAAGCAGCCGAAGAGCGTCGACTCGCTTGCGATCAGGATCACCATCCCCCACCACGCGGCGGGGCGGCCGATGCTCCGCTCGGGTACGGAGTACGAGGTCATTCCTCCTCCGGCTCCTGCGAGTGCCAGCCGACCAGCGCGAGCACGCAGACGATCCCCATGATCCCCGCGGCGCCGTAGCGGCCGATCAGCAGCATCGTG
>DATDFL010000151.1:0-2742 GCA_036522595.1 Gaiellaceae bacterium | reverse complement strand
GCCGCCGCTCACGTAGTCGTTCGCCGCCGCGACGGCGTTCTGCGGGTGCGTCGTGTCGTACGCGACCGCTGTCTCGTTCTGCGGCAGCGGCGGATAGCTGTCGTCGTTCATCTGGACGTTGTTCCCGGGAGCTCCGATGCGCGAGCCCTGCCGGCCTGACGCTGCGCCGGCCGGCGAGCCGCCCTTCGCCTGCGATGCAGCCAACATTGCGCGCACGCCGTTCGAGATGCCGCCCGGATAGCGCGCGACATGAGTGACCCACCTTGGCGTCTTGGCCGCCGGGGTAGTCGGTCTAGGTTGCCCGACGCCGATCGCCGCGGCGGTGGCGATCAAGCCAGCCAGCGCGGCAAGGGCAACTGCAATCAGGGTAAATCGTCTCATGGCCTCTCCCTTTCATGAAGACGAACGTGGATTGGCGCAGGCCGCGCCTAAAAGTTGCGGGCGGCTCTCCCCTTAGGCCCGCCTAACGCGTCTGCGAGCCTAACAGGCCCGGCTTCGGCCCGCCGGTGCCGCACGCGACGCCGACGATCTTTGTCGGGCAGTCCGCGATCTGGGCGACGAAGACGGCGGCCGACCAGTTCCGGTGGCTCTCGCTGGGGATGAACTCATCCGGCGGATAGAACGTGCCGCCGCTGAGCTCGACCGTGATCGGGTACTTGTGCAGCGCGCCGTACATCCAGTCGTTCCAGTCGCCGTCGGTGATGTAGAGGTCTGACGACTGCTGAGCCGTGTAGCCGGCCGTCCGGTGCATCTCGGCACCCATCGCGACGAAGGTGTTGTGGTCGACGACGGTCATGTCGGGCGGGATGTCCTGGTAGGTGTAGCCGTACGGGTAGAGGATCAGCGCCGCGTTGGAGTGGTAGCTGATCCCGTCGTGGATGTTCGGGTGCGCGAGCATGAAGTCGCGCAGCGCCGTGTCCTCGGGCGTCGAGAACGCTGACGGGCCGCGGAAGGTCTCGTCGTTCGGATCGCCGCTCGAGCCGCCGCAGCAGCCCCAGCGGTAGCTGTAGTTGCGGTTCTGGTCAGTCCCGTAGATGCCCTGGTACGGCTGCCGGTTCTTCCGCCAGTAGTGGTACGAGCCGCCGATGATGTCGTACTCGGCGCCGTCCGGGTTGAGGCTCGGGACGATGTAGATCTGGCGCGTGTGGATGAGGTTCGAGACCTGCGGCTTCTCCAGGAACATGTGCATGATCGAGAGCACGACCTCGACCGTCAGGTGCTCGCGCGCGTGGTGCTGGCCCACGTAGAAGACCCCGGGCTCGGAGAGGTTGTCGGTGGCGTCGTCGGAGATCCGGACGCCGATCAGATCACGGCCCTCGTAGGAGGTGCCCAGCGAAAAGATGTGCACGAGGCTCGGGTGGGCGGCGGCGAAGTCCTGGACGTCCTGAACCATCTCCGCGTAGTTGTGGTAGCCCGAGTCGGCGGGCGGGAAGTCGTCCGTGGAGTCCGGCATCTGCGGCTTGACGCGGTAGCCCTGGACGGTCAGCGACATCGCCTGCGCCTTCGTCCCGTAGAGCACCACGTGGTCGGGCCACGCCTTCTCGCCGATGTCGAGCCCCTGGGCGACGAGATTGGTGCGGTCGTAGCGGTTCGAGACGCCGTAGACCGTGTAGGGCCTGATCGTCGCGGCGGCCGAGCTCGCCAGCGCGAGCGCGAGGAAGCCGACGATGACGAATCCCCTCCCCACCCCGGGGGAGCCTATCGCGTCAGATGAATTCTGCGAACTCGGCGAGCGACTTCTTCTCGAGCTCAGGAACTTCCGCATCCACGGTGGGATAGCCGACCGGGATGAGCAGGAAGGGCCGCTCGTTCTCCGGACGGCCGAGGATCTCCTTCAGGAAGCCCATCGGCGACGGCGCATGCGTGAGGGTCGCGAGGCCCGAGCGGTGCAGCGCCGCCAGCAGGAAGCCCACTGCGATCCCGACCGACTCCCGGACGTAGTAGTGCTTCTTTCCCTCGGCGTGCGGCTGCTCGAAGACCGCGATCAGGTACGGCGCGTCGGTGATGTGCGGCTTGTTCCAGTCGGTCCCGATCGGCTCGATCGCGTCCAGGTACTCCTGGCTCGCTCGACGCGTGTAGAGGAGCTTCTCCTCGTGCTCTGCCGCCTCGCGGATGCGGGCCTTGACCTCGGGATCGGAGATCACGACGAAGGTCCAGGGCTGCTGGTTCGCTCCCGACGGCGCCGTGCCGGCTGTTCGAATCGCGTTCTCGATCAGCTCCGGCGGGACCGGGTCGGATGAGAACTGCCGGACCGAGCGGCGCCTGCTCATGTCGAGCAGGAACTCGCGCGAGCGCTCCAGCGCGACTTCTCCTTGGATCCGGGCGAAGACCAGCGGCGATGTCATGCAGCGGCGCGCAGGATACTGCGGTCCGCCACGAACACGCGCCGATGCAGCTGGATGACGACCGCGCCGTCGGGCCGCAGCTTCGCCTGGGCCTCGGCGAACAGGCGCCGGTAGAGGCCCAGGCCGTCACCGTCGGCATAGACCGCCTGCTCGGGCTCCCCGGCGAGCTCCGGGCGAGCATCCCCACGAGGGAGGTAGGGGAGGTTCGCCACGATCAGATCGAACTCGCCGGGAAGCGGGTCGAGCAGGTCGCCGCGGACGGCGTGGACGCGGTCGGCGACTCCGAAGCGATGCGCGTTCGCGCGCGCGAGGAGAACCGCGGCTGCGCTCACGTCACTCGCCCAGATCTCCGCCTGCGGCGCGGCGTCCGCGAGGGAGACGGCAATCGCGCCCGAGC
>DATDFL010000150.1:0-5397 GCA_036522595.1 Gaiellaceae bacterium | reverse complement strand
GCCTCGCCTTCCAGCGACTGCCGTTCCACCGGCGAGGCCTGCTCCTTGCGCCGCCGGCGTCGCACGGGGGCGACGAGCTCCAGAGCCCGGGCAGGCGTGGAGCCGTAGTAGTCCGCTATCCACAGCGCGAGATCGATAAGCGTCGGCGGCAGCTCGTGGACGACCTTCTCGACCGGCAGGGTCTTCACACCGAGCGGCGCCGCATCGACGACCTCGACCACGACCCCGCGGGCACGCGAACGGCCGAACGGAACGGAGACGACCGCGCCCTTCTCGGCGCCGTCAGGCAGCTCGTACGTGAACTCGCGCGAGCTGAGAGCGCGCGCGGTCACCAACGGAACGACAGTCCCGTAACGCGTCACGCAGGTGAGGCTAGACGCCGGCGGCGACGAGCACGAAGTCGGTGGCGAACCCGAGCGTCAGCCCGAGCAGCAAGCCGTACGCGGTGACCGTCTTCGACGAGAAGAGCCGGCAGACGTTCAGCAGCTCCATCACGACGTACAGGATCGAGCCCGCCGCGAGCGCGAGGAACACCACGGACACGGCCGTCGAGGTCCACGCCTGCCCGACGAGCGTGCCGAAGAACGTTGGGAAGCCGCCGATCACGCCCATGAGCGCGAGGAACCGCCAGCTCGGAGGCTCGGCGTCGCCGGTCAGCGGTGCGACAATTCCGAAGCCCTCGGTCGCGTTGTGCAGACCGAAGCCGATCACGAGAACGTAGGCAAGGCTGAGCTTGTCGAGCGCCGCGGACTGGCCGATCGCGAGACCCTCGGAGAAGTTGTGGAGCCCGATGCCCGTCGCGATGAACAGCGCGAGCCAGCGCGCGGGCGTGAGGCCGACGAAGTGCGAGCGCTCCAGCTCACCGGCCGAAGCGGCCCCAGGGCCGAGGAAGCTCTTCCGCCGCCGCGCCTTCATCCACGAGTCGTAGTAGACGAGGCTCAGCAGGCCGACGGCAAAGCCGCCGAATGCGAGCGCCGAGTAGCCGCTGAACTGGCCCCAATGGCGCGCGTCGAGCGCGCTCTCGACGGGGTCGATCGCCTCCGTCAGCACATCCCAGAGCAGGAAGAGCAGGATGCCCGTCGCAGTCGCGCTCAGGAACGCCTTGAACGACTGGCCGACGTCGTGCAGCCGCCCCATCGGCAGGCCGATGAAGATCGTCAGACCGGCGAGGGCGCCGAGCAGCAGGATGTGGCCGGTACTCACTTGTAAGGCTCACCTTACATACGGTGCACATACACTCGTCGCATGGCCCAGGGGCACTCCGTCGACGAGTACCTGGAGACGATCTACTTCCTCGCATTCCCGATCGGCGAGTACCGGCCGCAGGCCTCGGGTGCGCCCACACTCGCGGCCCGGGTGGCCGAGATGCTCAGCGTCTCTCGAGCTTCCGCCGGTGAGATGCTGAAGCGGCTCGAAGCGGAAGGTCTGGTCGAGCGCGGCGAGCACAAGGAAGCCATCCTCACCGCTGCCGGACGGGCCCGCGCCGAGCAGGTCGTCCGCAAGCACCGGATCGTCGAGCGGCTCCTGACCGACTTCATGGGCTACACGGCCGCAGAGGCCCACGTGCATGCGGACGAGATCGGCGAGAGCTTCAGCGACGACATGGTCGAGCGCATCAGCGAGCGCCTCGGCCGGCCCGACCGCTGTCCACACGGGTGGCCGGTCGACACGGACTTCGAGCAGGCCGAGAACCGCGAGCTCGCGCCTCTGGCCGACCTTCCCCCGGGCACGCGCGCAGAGATCGTCCGCCTGGCCGAGCACGACGGCGAGCTCCTGCACTGGTTCTACGACCAGGGTTTTGTCCCGGGCACGGAGCTCGAGGTGAGAGAGGCTCAGCCCGCCGCGGAGCAGCTGACCGTGCGCGTGAACGGCGATGAGCGGCCCATCAGCGAGAAGGCTGCGGCCGGGCTCTTCGTCCGCACGATGTGAGAGTCGCCCTCACCTTCGACGACGGCCCTTCTCGCTGGACTCCATTCGTACTCGACCTGCTGCGCGAGCACGAGATGAGTGCGACGTTCTTCGTGATCGGCCAGCGCGTCCGCGAGCGGCCCAATGACGTGAAGCGGATCGTCACGGAGGGCCACGAGCTCGGGAGCCACACACTCACGCATCCGCGGCTGACCGAGATCTCCGAAGACGAGGTGCGCAGCGAGATCACCGGCGGGCTCGAAGCGATCGAGGAGGTGCTCGGCGAGCGGCCGACGCTCTTCCGCGCACCCGGCTTCCATGCGGACAGGCGCGAGCTGGCGATCGTCGAGGAGCTCGGGCTCGAGGCCGTCTTCGCCGACATCGACCCGCAGGACTGGCGCCCCGACCGCGACTCGCACACGATCTTCGGCCTCGTGCTCAGAGATCTCCGCGACGGCCTGATCGTCGACCTGCACGACGGCTACCCCCCTTCACCGACAAGGTCGCGAGACGACTGCTCCCCCACCGTCGAGGCGCTCGACCACCTGCTGCCCTGCCTTCGCGCCGAGAGCTACGAGACCGTGACGATCTCTGAGCTCACGCGACTCGCGTCAGCTCGTCCCGGCATGCCTCGTCCTCCTCGTGGAGGAGACGTCTCAACTAGGGCACGCTGAGCGAAGAGCCTCCTCGAACCGCGGGTCGTCGCGTACGGCGGCGAGGTCGTCGTCTCTACGCGCGTCCTCGCGGAACCGCGGGAGCAGCTCGACGGAGCGTCGGAGGCGCGCGAACGTCTCGTCGCCGGTCTCGCCCGCGAGCGTTGCGAAGCACGCGAAGTTGTAGTTGAGGCCGGCGTGGTCCGGCATGCGCTCGAGGGCGGCGCGGACCGCTTCGAGCGCGTCGGCGTACCGCTGTTCGCTGTAGGCGGTCATCGACTCTCTGTGGAAGGGCCAGGCCTCACCCCAGTCGACTCCCTGGTACGCCTCGCCGGGCGTGGCGCCGATCGCGAGCACGGTTCCGTCCCCGCTCACCTTCCGCCGCGACTCTGGCCGGACGGATACAAACGTGCCGGCGGGCGCGTCGAACGCCTCTCCGTCGACCTCGAAGGTCGCCTTCCCGTCGAGCACGACGTACAACTCCTCCTGGCCGGACCCGGCCTCGTCGTGCTCATTGATCAAGGTTCCGTCCTCACCGGGCGTGTAGGCGTTGATTCCGAATGCGTGGATCCCGAGGTGCTCGCGCACCGGGATATCTCGGCCGCGCCGCTCCATGTCGTCCAGGCGCGCGACGTGCCAGTTCGCCTTGTCGTTCATCCCACCACCTCCGTGTACCGCGACCTCTGAATCCTGGTGCTAACGGACTGGATCTGCGCGACCCTCCGGTCGTCCGGGCTTCGAGCGCTCGCAGAGCGCCTTGAGGGAGGCGTACTGCTTCGGAACGTCGCGGCGGATCACGGGCGCAAGCAGTGGGAACAACACCTTGAGACCCCCTCTGGGCCGGAAGTCGAAGTCGCTTTCGAGCTCCGTGCCTTCAGCCGTTGGTGTGAACGTGCACTCGATCGTCAGGTCAGGGTTTCCGCTCGCCTCGTACACAAGGCGTGAGGGCCGTTCGTAGCTCGTGATCGTCACGTCGTACGCCGTGCCGCCGTTGACGATCGCGAACTGCGACCCCAGCCCGATCGGCTCGGCGCTTCGCAATTCAGCGCGGCTGACGCGGCTGTTCCACTGCGTGTCGTTGCGCAGGTCGGCCAGCATGTCGAAGACGGTCTCGGGTGGACAAGCGATCCGGGTTGTCGTCGTGACGCGCACCGCGCGCGATCCTATCCCGGCGCTAGCCGCGTGACCCGTCTGGGGTACAGGTGGTTGGCCGCTGGCGTCCGGCACCTGACGAGGCCGCGCTGGGCTGGGCCAGTGTTCCGGAATGACCCCCGAGCGTCGGGTCAGGGCCGGGGGTTCCCCCCAGCTGGCCTTGGCTCAGTCGAGCGAGCTGAGAATGTTTGCGAGCTCGGTTGGCTGCGTGAAGAACGGCGAATGACCGGAGTCGAGTTCGATCAGGCGTGCGCCGTGGGTGCGGGCCGTCTGAATCTGCCAGTCAGCCTTGACCGCAGCATCGTGCAGGGTCGCGATGACCACGTCGCCATGCCCAAACGGTGCGGGAATCGGCTCAAGCCGAGCTTGGGGGCGGAGCTGCGGAAAGGCCCAGTCGGACTGCGAGCGCGAACAGTCGGGATACATGCGCGCCGCAGCCGTATCCGCATCCGGCCAGTAGGAGCGGCCGCTGGAGTCGCGGACCGCCCCACCGAAGCTCTCGACGAACGCCTCGTTTACCTCGCGGCGCTCCAGCGGCGGAAGCGCGGCAAGATACACGCGAGCGCGGGCATCTATGTACGGGATCGTGAACCCAGCGAGTGAATGTCCCACGACGATGGCGTCCGGCTGGGGCCCGACCTCGCGGGCATAGTCGAGCGGCGTCAATCCGACCTCCTCGCAGGGCAGGTCGGGAGCTGCGACCTCGTGACCGCGAGCCTCGAGTTCCTGCGCGAGCCAGTGGAAGCACCAGCCGCCGTGCCACCCTCCGTGCACGAGCACAAACCGTGCCATCAGGCGAGTATCCACCACTCGATGCTCTGCTCAGGGGTCACAGCCTGGCCTGAGCGAGGGTACTCTCGCTCGGTTCTGGTCGCCGAAGGCCTAGGCCGGAGTTTCCGCGGCGACGCCGGCTGCGGCACGTAGCGCGTCGGCCTTGTCGGTGCGCTCCCACGTGAAGTCGTGGTCGTCGCGGCCGAAATGGCCATACGCGGCCGTCTTCGTGTAGATCGGGCGCAGCAGGTCGAGGTCACGCAGGATCGCGGCCGGCCGCAGGTCGAAGTGCTCGCCGATCAGCTCCTCGATTCGTGACACCGGGATCCGCTCCGTTCCGAAAGTCCGCACCGAGACCGAGACCGGCCGGGCGACGCCGATCGCGTAGGCGACGTTCACCTCGCAGCGGTCGGCGAGCTCGGCCGCGACCACGTTCTTCGCCACGTAGCGCGCCGCGTAGGCCGCCGACCGGTCGACCTTCGTCGGATCCTTGCCGGAGAACGCGCCGCCGCCGTGCCGCGCCGCGCCGCCGTAGGTGTCGACGATGATCTTCCGCCCGGTCAGGCCGGTGTCGCCCATCGGCCCGCCGATCACGAACTTGCCGGTCGGGTTCACGTAGACGAAGTCGCGCTCCTCGAGCCGCCCCTCGTCGTAGAGGTCGTGCGGCAGGATCGGGCGCAGGACGCGGTCGATCAGGTCGGGCTTGATGAGGCTCTCCGCGTCGCAGCCGTCGGCGTGCTGCGTCGAGATGAGGATCCGCTCGATCTCGACGGGGGTCTGGCGGCCGTCGTCGTCGACCTCGTAGCGCACGGTCACCTGCGCCTTGCCGTCGGGCCGCAGGTAAGGCAGCTCGCCCACTTTGCGCACCTCAGCCAGCCGCTTGCAGATCTTGTGCGCGAGCATGATCGGGAGC
>DATDFL010000149.1:0-14788 GCA_036522595.1 Gaiellaceae bacterium | reverse complement strand
CGGCAGCGCGGCGACGCCGAGCACGAGCAGCACGCCGCGCCAGCCGAGCCCCGCCGCGACGCCGCCCGCGATCAGCACGGGGCCGGCGACGTACCCGACCGACCCGGCGAGTGTCCAGCGCGCCATGCTGCGGTCGCGCTGGTCCGGGTCGCGGTCCATCAGCGACGCCTGGGCGAGGCTGACGAAGGCACCGACGGCCGGGTTGCCGATCAGGAGCGCGACGAGCAGCGCCCAGAAGCCGAGCGCCACCGCGCTGAGCGTCGTGGAGACGAAGAACAGGATCCCACCCGCGAAGATCAGCAACGAGCGCCGGGGCGTGTTCGCCGCGAGCCCGATAAATGGATCGAGCGCGCTGCCGAAGAGGCCCGGAAGCGCGAGCACGAGGCCGACCTCGGCGTAGCTGAGGCCCAGGTCGTTCCGGATCAGCGGCCAGGCGGCCGCACGCGAGCCCCCGACGAGCTCGTCGAGCAGCTCGATCGCGAGGAAGACGAGAAGTTACGGGCTGGCGCGCGTCATCGGTGCTCAGATTCTAGGAGCTCGGTGAAGCGGCCGAGCGCCGCGTCCACGCGGTCCGGGTCGGTTGCCGTGAGGCGGTCGAGCAGCAAACCGCGGATGACCGCCACGAACAGCGTCGCCGTCGCAGGGTCGAGCGGCTCCGGCTCCCAGCGCGACTCGAGGAACCGCAGCCAGTCATCGATCATCGGCCGGTGGGCCTTGGGGTCTGACAGCGCCCGAACGTGCGTCTCGAAGAAGACCCGCATGAACGGCGCGCGCTCCTCGGCGCTCACCCAGCTCCAGATCTCGACGAGCGTGGCCGCGTCGTCTCCCTCGCCCTGAAGCTCCGCGAGCCGCCCGGCGAGGCGCCTTCGGATCTCGGCGAGGATCTCGTCGACGAGCTGCTCCTTCGACTCGAAGTCGTAGAGGAGCATCCGCGTGCTCGTGCCGAGCGCTGCGGCAAGCGGGCGCAGGCTCAAGCCCTCGAGCCCGTTCTCGAGGACGTAGTCGGCGGCGCGGCCGAGGGTGTGCGCGCGACGGTGTGGATCGACGGGTCTGGCCATTAGTGATACAGTCGTTTCATAAACTACCGGAGAGTAATCGTCAGAGCGGACGGGGTCTTCGAGACGGCGCTGGGCCTCGCCCTCGTCCCCGGCTGGCTCGGCCCGGGCGACTTCCCGGATCCCGTGGGGAAGCCACTGATCATCGCGTTCGGCATCGCCCTGATCGGGGTCGGTGTCGTCCTCTGGCTGCTCGCCGCAACAATCGACCTCCGCGCGCTTGCGACGGCGAATCTCGGCACGGCTGCGCTCGCCGTGGCGTGGTGTCTCGCCGCGAGTGGCTTCTCTCAGGCCGGAGCCGCGCTGACGGCCGTGACGGCCGCGGCGCTCACGCTGCTCGCCGCGGCTCAGCTGCGAGCTGCGGCAGCACGACCCTGAAGGTCGCGCCCTGGCCCTCGGCGCTGTCGACGCCGACCTTGCCGCCGTGGCCATCGACGATCGCCTTCACGATCGAGAGGCCGAGCCCCGTGCCCTGGATCGCGGCGGCGATCGCCGCGTCGGTGCGGAAGAACCGCGTGAAGAGCTCGCGCTGCGCGCCGGCCGGAATGCCCATTCCGGTGTCGGCGACCTCGAGCACGACATCGCCGCCGGCCGCAGAGAGCCGGACCTCGACAGCGCCGTTGCGAGGCGTGAACTTGAGCGCGTTCGAAAGCAGGTTGTCGAGCACCTGCGCGAGGCGCTGGCGGTCGCCCTTGACGACGGCGCCGGCGCACTGGACGACCGTGACCTTGATCTGGCGCTCGTTCGCGGTGGGCAGCGCGACCTCGACCGCGCTGTCGACAAGCTCCGAGAGGTCGACGGGCCGGCGGTCGAGCACCATCTGCCCGGCCCGGGCCTGCGCCACGAAGAGCAGGTCGACGACGATGTTCAGCAGCCGGTCGGCATTGCGCCCGATGACGCCGAGGAAGTGGCGCTGGCGCTGCGAGAGCTCGTCGCGGTCGTTGTCGAGAAGCTCGAGGTAGCCGAGGATCGAGGTCAGCGGCGTCCGCAGCTCGTGCGAGACCACCGAGATCAGGTTGTCCTTCAGGTGGTCGAGCTCGCGCAGCCGCTCGTTCTGGACGGCCAGCGCCGCGCGGGCCTCGTCGGCCTGCTCGAACAGCTCGCGGTACTTCTCGCGCCCGATGTCGACCGCGGCCATCATCCGGTCGCGCTCACGCTGAAGCAGCACGAGCCGCGCCCCGACGAGGACCGTCACGACGATGCTTCCGATCGCCAGGTCGAAGACCTCGATCGGCTTGCCGCTGAACGCTTCCTCCATCAACACGACCGGCGCGCAGAGCGTCGCGGCAGCGAGGAGCATGATCCGCCTGCTCGAGAACCGAACCGCGGCCGCGGTCGGCACCGGCTTGATCCGCGCCATCGACGGGTGGAGCGCCGCGACGCCGAACAGCCCGTACGCGACGATCCAGCCCGCGTCCACGAACATCCCGTTCGTGTAGGCGTCCTTCAGGGTCAGGTAGCTGTAGGCGACGTCCGTGACGACCTGGAAGGCGATGCCGACGACCAGCAAGCGGAGGGCCGGGTTCTCGAACCCCTTGCGCAGGGCCAGCTGGACGACGCCCACGAGCAGGATCACGTCGAGGACGGGGGTCGCCTCCGTGACGACCATGCCCGCGGTCGTGAGCCCGCTCTGGGAAAACAGGGGCTCGACGAGCAGCGCCCACGTGAGGATCCAGGCGCCGACGGCCACGACCGCGGAGTCGAGCACGTCGGCCAGCCTCGGCCGGGCCCGCCCGCGCGCGAGCACGAACGTCGCCGCGATCATGAGCGGGTAGCCCGCGACGTACGCGACGTCCGCGATCGACGGGAACGGCGCTTCTGTGTGCAGGAACCAGCTGTAGGCGTCCCAGTAGGCATCGCCGAGTGTCCAGAGGACGAGGCCCACGGCGAAGAGCGCCCAGGCGAGCCGGCGCTCGGGGCGGTAGCGCAGCATGCCGACCGCGATCGCCGCGATCGCGCCGAGGCTCAGCGACTGATAGATGAGGGCCTGCGGCACGGAGTCCGCGCCAACCAGGAAGTAGACGACTCCGAGCACGGCGATCAGCGCCGCGTACAAAACCCACAGCGGAGCCCCGACCGCAATTCTCGGCCAGTCTCGGAGGTCGCGGCTCAAGGCAGCGGAACCGAAGGCTGACACGCCCACGCTCATGTGATCGTCCCCCGACCGGCCTCGCCTGTCCCCCTTTCGAGGGACACTCGTTCAGGCGGCACGGGCGCCGGCGAGCGGAAGCTCGAAACGAAGGGAGACCGTTCCGTCCGAGGCGCCGGCCACGACGTCGCCGCCGAGAACGCCCGCGAGCGCCTCCGCGAGCACGAGGCCGAGGCGGCTCGAATCGGGAAGGGACTCGCCCGAGTACGAGACTTCGAGCCCTTCCTCGTCCACTGTGACACTTATGGGCAGGTGGGGAGAGGCCTCGTCGAGCGCCACGGCGAGCAACCCGGAGAAGACGCGCGCGAGCAAGTGGGCGTCGCCGAGGGTCCGGGACTGCTCTGCCGCGTGCAGCTCGATCGGCTTGCCGCGCGCGGCGGCGGTCCCGGCAACCTCGGCGGCTGCGGCGTGGGCCAGGTCGGCGAAATCGACCGTGTCCCACTCGGGGTCGACGGCCTCGCCGCGGCACCGTGCGACGAGCTGGAGATCCTCGACGACCTGGCCCAGGCGGATGGCGTGCTGCTCGGCGACAGCGAGGAACCGGAGCTGGTCCGGCGTCAGCGGCCCGAGATCCTCCTCACGGACCAGCTGAAGGTGGCTGAGCGTCGTCTCGAGGAGAACGGATGCGGACGACAGCGCCGCCGGAAGCGCTTCGTCGACAACAGGTTCGTGGAGCCGCAGTACCACGCTCTCACCATGCGCGACTCGCGCCCGGCCGGCCATCCTCAGCTCGGCTTCCACGGGATCGCCGTTTTGGGCTAGGCGGCGAGGAGGCGCTGAACCTCGCGGTTCAGGTCGTCCAGGTGGAACGGCTTCGTGATGTAGGCGTTCGCGCCGAGCGCGTACCCGTGCTCGA
Source organism: Gaiellaceae bacterium (assembly GCA_036522595.1). Classification (GTDB taxonomy): domain Bacteria; phylum Actinomycetota; class Thermoleophilia; order Gaiellales; family Gaiellaceae; genus AC-32. The sequence continues at coordinate 10,728 of DATDFL010000149.1, read as the reverse complement.
CCTCGGTGGTGCGGACCCGGGCGGTCAGCAGCACGACCGGGATCTCGCTCGTGGCCGAACCGGCGCGAAGGCGGCGCGTGAGCTCGAAGCCGTCGATCCCGGGCATCGAGACGTCGAGGATCATCAGCGCCGGCCTCCACGACTCGGCCAGGCGGAGCGCCTCGGTGCCGTCGGCCGCGAAGACCACGCGGTAACCGTGGGCTCCGAGCCCGAACATGAGGAGCTCGCGGATGTCGGCGTCGTCGTCCGCGCAGACGATGAGTGGTCCCGCGTTGTCGTGTTCGCTCATCTACCGAGGCATCGGCACGGGAGCAATTCGCGTTGAGCGCTCTCCGGCTACGCGGGGTCGGCGATCCGCTCCGGTACGGTTGTGCCGGCCGTGAGTAAACGCGTGCGCTGCCTGGTAGCAGACGACCATCCCGCGATTCTCGCGGCGGTCACGGAGTTCCTCCAGGAAGAGGGAATCGATGTCGTCGCGCAGGCGCGCGACGGGCAGGAGGCATTCGCCAAGATCGAGAGCGTCCAGCCCGACGTGGCGATCGTCGACCTGCAGATGCCAGGGCTGACGGGGATCGAGCTCGCCCGCAAGGTCGGCGAGGCGCGGCTGTCGACAGGGATCCTGCTCTACACCGGCCACGGCGACCGGGCGCTGCTCACCGAGGCCGTCGACGTCGGTGCCCGCGGCTACGTGCTGAAGGAGGCGCCGCTGCCGGATCTGCTGCGCGCGATCTCGACCGTCGCCGAGGGCGGCACCTACGTCGACCCCGTGCTCGCCGGAGCGCTCGCCGCGCCCGGAGCCGCCGACAAGCTCCCCGCGCTCACCCAGCGGGAGCGAGAGGTGCTGCGCATGCTTGCGGACGGCCACTCGAACGAAGAGGTGGGCAAGCGGCTCTTCATCGCTCCGGACACCGTCCGCACGCACGTCCGAAAGGCGATGCGCAAGCTCGACGCGGACACCCGCACGCAGGCGGTCGCGACGGCGCTGCGGCAGTCGCTTATCTCCTGAGGTGCATCGCATCTCGGCGCTATAGGGCGCGCTTCCCGCCGCCGATAGACCCACCAGGTTTACGACTGGCAGCACGGTGCGGACATCGATGAGCGGGCAAATGACGATACGCGTCCTCATTGCCGACGACGAGGCGGCGCTTCGCCACGCGATGGGCGAGCTCGTCCAGGCCGAGCCCGGGCTCGAGCTCGCCGGCAGCGCCGCCGACGCGGCAGAAGCCGCTGCTCTGGCCGGCGAGACGCGCCCGAACGTTGCCGTCCTCGACGTGCGGATGCCTGGCGGCGGGCTGGAGGCGGCGAGGCTGATCGCGGAAGCATCGCCCGAGACCGCGGTGCTGGCGCTTTCCGCCTACGAGGATCGGGCGACGGTGATCGCGATGCTGCAGGCAGGCGCGGTCGGCTACCTCGTCAAGGGCGTGCCGCCCGAGGAGATCGTCGACGCGATCAAGCGGGCGAGCCGCGGCCAGGCCAGCCTCGCGGCCTCGCTCACCGCCGAGGTCCTGGAAGAGCTGGCCCGTGACAGCGAGGAGCGCCGCCAAGCGGAGGACGTGCTTCGACGCAGCGAGCAGCGGTTCCGGGGCCTGCTCGAGTCGGCGCCCGACGCCGTGGTCATCGCGCGGGAGGACGGCACGATCGTCCTCGTCAACCGCCGCACGGAGGAGCTCTTCGGCTACAAGCGCGAGGAACTGCTCGGCGGCAAGATCGAGCAGCTCGTCCCGGCCCGCTTCCACGAGCGGCACGTCGAGCACCGGACCGAGTATTTCCGCGACCCCCGCGCCCGCCGCCTCGGCGCCGGGCTCGAGCTGGCCGGCCGCCGCAAAGACGGCAGCGAGTTCCCGATCGACATCTCGCTGAGCGCCCTCGAGACCGACGAAGGCGTCCTCGCCACCGCGTTCGTGCGCGACATGACGAATCACGTCGCGGACAGCCCGCCCGGGCGGAGGGAGCCCCGCTTCCGCCGGCTCCTCGAGGCGGCTTCGGATGCGATCGTCGTCCTGGACGAGACGAGCTCGATCGTCTACGCGAACCGGCAGGCGGAGGTCCTGTTCGAGTACGACACGGGCGAGCTCCTCGGCGAGACGATGCAGCGCCTGATCCCCGAGCGGTTCGGCGAGGAGGCGCCCCACCCCTGGACGTGGCCTGCGAGCCCGCAGCTCCAGCTCAACGGGCGCAGGAAGGACGGCTCGACCTTCCCGGTCGAGATCTGGCCCTGCGCGTTCGCCATGGACGAGGGCCGAAGCGTGGCCGTGTTCCTGCGCGCCGCCACCGTCCGACTCGCTACGGCCGACCTTCAGCAGCACCTCGCCGAGCGGCGCCGTCTCGTCGCTCGCGTGGTCCGCGCCAGCGAGGAAGAGCGCGCGCGCATCGCGGCCGACATCCACGACGACACCGTCCAGGCGATGACCGCCGTGGGGCTGCGCCTCGGACTGCTGCGAAGGCGTCTCGGCGAGACGCCGCAGCTCGAAGCGCTCGACGACCTCGAAGAGAGCGTCCGGAGCTCGATCTCGCGCCTGCGCAACCTGATCTTCGAGCTCCGGCCGCCCGAGCTGGACCGCGAAGGCTTGGCGTCGGCGGTCCGCCACCGCCTGCAGCAGCTGAGCGAGGAGCTCGGCCTCGCCTACGAGCTCGAGGCCGAGCTGCAGCGCGAGCCCGAGGCGGAGACGCGGACGATCGCGTACCGGATCGTGCAGGAGGCGCTGACGAACACGCGCAAGCATGCTGGAGCCACGCGCGTCCAGATCGTGTTCGACACGCGCGGCGTCGGCCTCTTCGGCAGCGTGCGGGACGACGGCTCAGGCTTCTCGATGGAACAGCTCGCCGACCGCCGCCGGCTCGGGCATCTCGGAGTCGTGGCGATGCGGGAGCGCGCCGAGGTCGCAGGCGGCTGGCTGCGGATCGAAAGCGCGCCCGGCGCGGGCACCCACGTCGAGTTCTGGATCCCCGACACTCCCGTGCCGGTCGACGAGGGCGCCCGCGAGGACGAAGCAGCGGCCTAGCCCCTAGCTGCCGGGGCGTCCGCCGAAGTCGCGGACGAAGGCATCCGGAACGTCGTTCGTGTCTCCCCCGACGAGGTTCGCCGCCCAGGACGAGAAGACCAGCATGTGGTCGTTCGCGCTGAAGGCGATATCGCCGGTCGCGCTGGAGTCGTCGCCCTGGTTTCCGTCCTGGCCCAGGCTCGCCAGCAGGGTCTCGCCGGTGGCGAGGTTGTGGACGAAGACGTCGGTGATGTCGTTCGTGTCGCCCGCCACGAGATTCGAGGCCAGCGAGGTGAACGCGACGTAGCGGCCGTCGGCGCTGATGCTCGGGGCGCCGAGGCTCTCCTGGTTCGCCTGCGCGCCCCTCGTGCTGACGCTGACGCGCGTGGTGTGCCCGGTCCGGCGGTCGCGCACGAAGATGTCGAAGACGCGGTTCGTGTCGCCGGAGACGAGGTTCGAGTCGGCCGAGTGGAACGCGACGTACCGGCCGTTCGCGCTGATCACCGGCGCGTTGCTGCCGTTCATCGTGTGGTCGCCGCCGCCCTGATGTCCGTGGCTGTCGACGCTCACGCGCGTCGTCCTGCCCGCGCGGCGGTCGCGGACGAACACGTCGTTGAGGCGATTCGTGTCGTGCTGGACGAGGTTCGTCGCCGACGAGTCGAAGGCGACGTAGCGCCCGTGGGCGCTCAGTGCCGGCTCGCCGCTCTGGCACCCGGAGATGTTGCACCGCGCCTGGCGGCCCTGGCTGGTGAGGTTGACGCGGGTCGTCTTGGCGGTCGCGAGGTCGCGGACGAAGATGTCCCCGAAGCGGTTCGTGTCGTGCCGGACGAGGTTCGTTGCGTCCGAGGCGAAGGCGACGTAGCGCCCGTCCGCGCTGATCGTCGGCATCCAGCTCGAGCCGTTCGCCTCACGCCTCGCGCTGTTGACGCTCACGCGCGTCGTCACGCCGCTCGCGAGGTCGTGCAGGAAGACGTCCTCGGCGCGGTTGGTGTCGCCCGGGACGAGGTTCGGCGCGTCCGACTGGAAGACGACGTAGCGGCCGTTGGCACTGATCGCTCCGGCGGTCGAGCCGCCCCAGGGGTCGTCGGTTGGCTTGGCCTGCTCGCCGCCGGTCGAGACGCTGACGCGGGTGGTGACGCCGCTCGACCGGTCGCGGACGAAGACGTCCCAGCGGTCGTTCGTATCGCCGGGGACGAGGTTCGTTGCCTGCGAGTTCAGCAGGACGTAGCGGCCGTTCGCGCTGACGCCTGCCGTGTAGGTGTCACGGTCGGCCTGATCGCCGGCGGTCGAGACGCTGACGCGCGTCGTCGTCGGTGGGCCGGCCGCGGCCGCAGGGATCGCGAGCGCGCCGGCGATGATCAGTGCTGCGAGTAGCTTCTTCACGGGGGGACCTCCTTTGTGTTGTCCTCCCGATGCTCGCGGCGCTTCGCAACGCGCCGGTCACGGGCGCGTAACGGTTTCGCTACGAGCTGTTGGGTGTGAAAACGGCTCCGTCGGCGAAGCCCGAGCCGCCCCAGACGATCATGGCGTGGCCGGTCCAGACTCCGAGCGGATCGAGGCGTCCTCTCAAGGGCGCCTGCGGCAGCGGCGACCAGCGGTCCGCCCTCGGGTCGTATGCGAGCCCGTGCGGCGGGGTCACGAAGTTGCCGCGCCTGCCGGTCTCGCCGCCCCAGACGAGGAGGCGCTTGCCGGTCCAGACGGCGGCCGCGTGCGCCCGGCCCGAGTCCATCGGCGCCAGCGCGCGCCAGACGCTTGTCGTCGGGTCATACGCGTAGCCGCCCGCCGGTGCATCGTCACCGCCGACGACGAGCACCTCGTTGCCGTCCCACACCACATCCGCGCCCGCGCGCGGCTCGGGCGGTGCGGGAAGCGCGCGCCAGCCGCTTCCCGGCCGAAAGGCCGCGGCGCGCGAGCCGGAGACGACGATCAGCTCGCGACCGGTCCAGGCCGAGCGACCGAGAAACGGTGCTACGGGGAGCCTCCGCCAGCGCCGGGTGTTCGGCCGGTAGGCGGCTCCACCCGCGCGGCTCCAGCCGATCAACTCCCGTCCCGTCCACGCGAGGATCGTTGGCCGACTGATGGGCGCCGCCGGGCCCCACGCCAGCAGTTGCTTGCCCGTCCAGACCGCGGCGGCCGGGTGAGGGCCGAGCTTGCGCCAAGAGTTCCGCTTCGGACTGAAAGCGGCCGACGCGTCTCTGCCGAGCACGAGGAACTCGCGGCCGGTCCAGACGGCGGTCTGGCCGGCCTGCGGAGACATCGGCGCCCGCGGCACCAGCTTCCAGCTCCCGGCCAGCGGTGAGGCGGCCGGTGCTAGCGACCGGTAGGCCTCGCGCCCGACCGCGTGGTCGACGACCGACGCGCCGTCGACGGAGAGGCGCACGGCCGAGACGGTCGGAAACTGCGTGAGCGTGTAGACGACCTGCGCAAGGCGGAGCTGGAGTGAGCGTGGGCTCCCGCCGGACTGGTAATCGGAGCTCAGGTCGATCCGTGCGATGCCGTTCGCGATCGCAATGCTGTTCAGCCGGGTTCCGGGTGGGATCTGAGTGCCGATGCCCGTTGCAAGCTCGGTGCGATCGGGCCCCTGCAGCAACGCCTTGACCGCAGCTGTGGCGACCTGGCGCGTCTGCGCGTGCGTGCGCAGGGTCTCGACGAGCTTTCCGCGCTGCGCAAACCAGACCTCGAGCGACCGGCCGCTGGGCAGCGTCGTGCTCTGGGCCGCCTGCGTGGTTGTCTGCGACGGCGGCGGTCCCAACGAGACCGCCTTGCCAGAGCCCCAGCCGGCCGCGAGGTAGCCGACGGCGCCGGCCGCAACGACCAGCGCCGTCACCCCAAGCAAGGTCTTCACGTCGTCAATCCTGGCGCCTCAGCTGGGCGGTGTGAAGGCCGCCGCGTGGACGCCGGTCGCGACGATCAGTCCGTGCCCCGTCCAGGCCAGCGCCTCGGGGAAGCCGGCGAGCGGTGCCGCCGGCAGCACCGACCAGCGGTTGCTGCGCGGGTCGTACGCCAGGCCGCGTCCCGTCTCCGAGCCGCCCCAGACGAGTAGCCGGTCTTCCGCCCAGAACGCCCGCGCGGCGCGGAGGCCGAACGGCATCGGCGCGAGGGCCCGGCGCCTGTTCGTGGCCGGGTCGTACGCGAACGCCGCCCGCGCGTTCGAGCCGTAGCCGGCGATCAGAACCTCGTGTCCGTCCCACGCAGCGGCACCGCCGGATCCGAGCTTCGAGGAGGGCAGCGGCGTGATCCGTCGCCAGGTGTTTGCGGCGGGGTTGTAGGCGGCTCCGCGCGCGAGGCTCCCGGGGAAGAGCTTCCCCTCGGCCGGATTGAAGCCGCTGGAGAAGAGGACGAGCTCCCGTCCCGTCCAGGCGCCGATCGGGCCCTGGCTCGGGGCGAGCGGCGACGGGGCGAGCTGGCGGTAGGTGTCGGTCGCCGGGTTGTAGGCCAGGCCGTTGCCGAAGGCGTCCCCACAGCAGCCGCCGCCCCAGCCGATCGCCTCGCGGCCGGTCCAGACGACGAGCCCGCCGCCGACCCACTTGCGCAGCGTCCTCCAGGTCTTCGTCGCGGGGTTGTATGCCAGCGAGCGGAACGGCGCGAAGACGAGAGCGTCCTTGCCGGTCCAGACGGCGTTGTAGTTCGGTTCGTAGCCCGGGCCGGTCGGCGGGCCGAGCCGCGTCCACTTCTGCGAAGCGGGGTCGTACGCCTCGGCGACGTCGATCGACTTGACGACGTACGGGGCGCCGCGGGAGTCGAGTGCCGTCACAACGCGGCGGCCGAAGACAATCAGCTCCTTCCCGGTCCAGACGCTCGTGGACGGCTGGTCGAGCTTGACCGGCGCGGCCGGAAGCTTGTGCCACGGCCGGACCTGCGCCGCCGGCTGAGGGGTCGTCCCGCCGCGGGCCACGAGCAGCAATGCAATCCCGGCGATGACGCCGGCGAGTGTGGCTGAAACGACGAGCCTCTTGACGAGAGTGTTGGTTGAAGACGACATCGCGAACCTCCTTCAGGCTGCGTAGGCGAACGGGTGGTAGAAGGCATCGAGCGCGTGCGTCCGGTCGACGGCGAGCTGGAAGCGATCGCCGGTGCGCGAATCGGTCACCGAGACCGTGACCGCGTCGTTGCTCGGATGCCAGACGAGGCGAACGGCGAGCCCGTCGTCCTCGCGGCTGGCCAGCTCCCGAGCTTCCTTGTGACCGGTTGCAGTGCTCATGCCGAGGATGCTCGCGGTCGCGGGCAACACGCCGGTCACTGCTACGTAACGGTTTCGCTACAAGCGGAGCGTGAAGCGCGTGCCCTTTCCGGGCTCGCTTCTGACCGCGATCTCGCCGCCCAGTAGACGCGCATTCTCCTGCGCAATCGCCAAGCCGAGGCCCGAGCCTGGGCCGCTCCGCGACGGGTCGGCCTTGTAGAAGCGCTCGAAGAGGTGCGGCAGGTGCTCGGCGGGGATGCCCGGGCCCTGGTCTGCGACCTCGACGAAGGCGTGCGTGCTGTCGCGGCCGACCCGGATCGTCACGGCGTCGCCGCCGTGCTCGAGCGCGTTGCCGACGAGGTTCGTGACGATTCGCTCCAGGCGGCGCGGGTCGGTCGTGATCATGGTCTGCTCGGCGTCGAGTCGAACGTCCCAGCCGCGGGCGTGCACGACGGCCCGGACGGCCGCGGCTAGGTCGACCGCTTCCGCCTGGACGGCCTCGGCGCCGGCGTCGAGGCGCGAGATCTCCATCAGATCCTCCACGAGCCGCCGCAAGCGCCCCACGTCTGCAATGAGCAGCTCCGCCGGCCGGCGCGACTGGGCCGGCATCCGCTCCAGGTGCTCGCCGAGCAGCGATGCCTCGCCGACGAGGGCAGTGAGAGGTGTGCGCAGCTCGTGCGCGACGTCGGCTGTGAAACGCCGCTCGCGCGCCTGCGCCGCCGAGAGCGCCGAGATCTTCGCTTCGAGGGCCGAGGCCATCTCGTTGAACGCCTGCGCCCAGGAGCCGAACTCGTCCCGGCCCTCGACCGGCAGGCGCGTCTCCAGCAAGCCCTCGGCGAGGGAGTGGGCAGCCTCGCTCGCCCGCGCAACCGGCCGCAGCGTCTCTCGCGCGAGCACGGCTCCGGCCAGCGCCGCGAGCAGGACGAGGATGCCGCCGCCCGCGAGCAGGATGTTCCGCAGGACCGAAAGCTCGTGGCGCAGGCCCTGCTCCGAGAAAAAGAAGTAGAGCTCGGAGCCCTTGGCAGGCCCGCCCACGACGAGGTAGTGCCGGCCGGCAACGGTCTCGCGCTGGTAGCCGAGGCGGCCGCCCTTCACGAGCTTGCGCAACCCGCCCGGCACGTCTTTCAGGCGGATCTGGAAGCCCGAGTACGGCTGGCCGCCGCTGACGATCACCGTGTCGAAGCCGCCGGTCACCCGATACGCCCTGAGTAGGCCGTCGGGGTCGCGGGGGAGATAGCTCGGAGCGAGCTTCAGGTTCTGCCGGGCCTGCTTCGCCGACGACTTGACCGAGTCGGCAAGCAGGTTGTGGCGAACGACGAAATAGGAGCCGGCCGCGAGCGCGACCGCCGTCAGGCCCACGGCGAGCGCGAACGCAATCGTCAAGCGGCGCCGCAGCGGCACGGCTCAGCTCGCGTCGAAGCGGTAGCCGACGCCGCGCACGGTCCGGATCAGCTTCGGCTCCTTCGGGTCAGCCTCGATCTTGGCGCGCAGACGCTGCACGGCCGCGTCGACGAGCCGCGAGTCACCGAGGTAGTCGTAGTTCCACACCAGCTCGAGCAGCAGCTCGCGCGTGAACACCTGCTTCGGCCGCCGCGCGAGCTCGAGCAGCAGCTTGAACTCCGTCGCCGTGAGCGGGATCTCCTCTTCGCCGCGCCGGACCGTGAAGCCGGCCGGGTCGATCTCGAGCCCGTCGACGGCGATCACGTGGTCCTCGGGCTCCGCGGCCGAGCGGCGCAGCACCGCCTTGATCCGCGCGATCAGCTCGGGCAGCTCGAACGGCTTTGTCACGTAGTCGTCGGCGCCGAGCTCGAGCCCGACCACGACGTCGTGCAGGTCGGAGCGCGCGGTGAGCATCACGACCGGGGTCTGACTCTCCTTGCGGATCTCGCGGCAGACCTCGAACCCGTCGAGCGACGGCAGCATCACGTCGAGGACGACGAGATCGAACGCGCCCTGGCGAAACTGCACGAGCCCTTCGCGGCCGTCGCCGCTGGAGGTCACCCGGAAGCCCGCCTGTTCGAGCCCGAGCGACGCGATCTCGCGGATGGAGCTGTCGTCCTCCACGAGCAGGACGTGCTCGTTCACAGGTCAAATCTAAGGCTGTAACGGCCGCGAAGGCAACGAGACTCTGCGTGATGACAGGTCTCCTTCGTCAGCGTGACGTTCGGCTGATCGTCGGCGCGGTCGGCGTCTCGTCGGTCGGCGACTTTCTGCTCTGGGTGCCGCTGACGCTGTACCTCCAGCGGACGAACGGATCGGCGCTCGTCGTCGCCGGGCTCTTTCTCGCGCTCTGGAGCCCGGCCGTCGTGCTGGCGCCGTTCGCGGGCTGGCTCGTCGACCGGCTGGAGGCGCGGGCCGTCCTGATCGTGGCCTCGCTCGCGCAGGCGGCGATCGCCGCGTCGCTCGCATTCGTGCTCGACTCGACGACCGCGATCCTCGTGCTGGCGGTCCTGCTCGGGATCGGGTTCTCGGTCGCGCAGCCCGCGGAGTTCTCGCTCGTGCCGGTGATCGGAGCGAGCGCGCGCTTGACCGAGGTGAACGGCCTCGTCGAGACCGCCCGCTACGGCGGAGCGACGGCCGGGCCGTTGCTGGGCGGCCTTCTCGCGGGCGTCGGCGGGACGCGCGCGGCCATGTTCGTCAACGCGGCGAGCTTCCTCGCCGTCGCACTCGCGGGGCTGGCGCTCCAGGCGCGGCGGCGCGCCGAGCCGGCGGAGCTCGACCGGCCGGACCGCCTCCGAGACGGCGTCGTCGTCCTTTTCCGCGAGCGCGCCCTCGCGCTCGTGTTGAGCGTCGCCCTCGTCTCGCTGCTCTTCATGAGCGCCTCGGTGACGGCGGAGGTCTTCTTCGTGAAGCGGAACCTGCACGCATCGGACTTCGGCTACGGCATCGTCTTCGCCTGCTGGACGGTAGGGATGGCGCTCGGCTCGCTGCTCATCGCGCGGCGGGTCCGCACCGCCGCTCTTGCGGTGGGCGCGCTCGTGGCGGTCGGCGTGCAGGGCTTCGGCCTCGGCCTGCCGACCGCGTGGCTGGTGATCCCGTTCGGTTGCGCGCTCTGGTTCGTCGGCGGCCTCGGTCACGGGACGAAGAACGTCCTCGCGCGGACGCTGATCCAGGAGCAGGTGCCGTCCCGATTGCACGGCCGAGCGTTCGCGGCCTACAACGGCCTGCGCAACGGCGCCGAGCTGATCGCGCTGGCAGCCGGCGGCCTCCTCGTGGCCGCGATCGGCGCGCGGACGACCCTCGCGCTCGCGGGAGCGATCCCGCTCCTCGCGGCGCTGGCCGGGCTCGCGGTCTACCGAGCCCGGCTGCCTGCGGAAGAGGCTCCTACCGCCTCGGCCCCTTCCCTACCGTCAGGTTGACCCTCCCGCCGTTCGGGAGCCTCGTGCCCTTCCTCGGGCGCTGCTTGAGGACGTGGTTCCTCAGCCGCCGGCTCGAGATCTTCTTCGTGACCTTGCCGGTGCGGCAGTGCGCCCGCCGGATCTTCGCCTTTGCCTTGCTCAGCGTCAGCCCGATGACCTTTGGAACGACGCAGCGGGGCGGTGGCGGCGAGGGCGGTGGCGGTGGTGG
>DATDFL010000148.1:0-8866 GCA_036522595.1 Gaiellaceae bacterium | reverse complement strand
CCCCACCGCCACCGCCCCCACCACCACCGCCGCCTCCACCGCCGCCTCCTCCGCCCCCACCCAGCGGCGGGCTGCACGTGGTCGGCAACCAGCTCCTGGACGCGAACAACCACGTCCTCCACCTGCACGGCGTCAACTACTCGGGCACCGAGTACGCCTGCATCCAGGGCTGGGGGATCTTCGACGGCCCCTCAGACGACGCGATGGTGCAGGTCCTGGCGAACTGGCACGTCAACGTCGTCCACATGGGCCTGAACGAGGACTGCGTGCTCGGCATCAACGGCGTCCAGTCGCAGTACGCGGGCGCCAACTACCTCAACGCGATCGCGGCGTTCGTCAACCGCCTGCACGCGCACGGCATCTACGCGGAGATCAGCCTCATGTGGGCAGCTCCCGGAAGCCAGCAGGCGCTCGACCACCCGGCGATCCTCGACCAGGACCACTCGCCCGCGGCCCTGCAGGCGATCGGCAACGCCTTCAAGAACGACCCGAGCACCTTCATCGGCCTCCAGTCGGAGCCGCACGACATCAGCTGGGCCTGCTGGCGCAACGGCGGGTCGAGCTGCTCGGTCGGCTACACCGCGCTCGGCATGCAGGGCGCCCTCAACGCCGTGCGCTCGAGCGGGGCCACGAACGTGGTTACCGCGTCCGGCATCGACTGGGCCAACAACCTGACCGGGTGGCTGGTCAACAAGCCCAGCGACTCCACCGGCCAGCTCGTCGCCGAGCAGCATGTCTACAACTTCAATACCTGCGGCACCGTCACGTGCTTCACGTCGCAGGTGACCCCGGTCGCGGCCGTCGTGCCGGTCGTCTGGGGCGAGTACGGCGAGGACGACTGCGGGTCCGGCAGCGTCGCCCAGTACCTCCCCTACGCCGACCTGCACATCAGCGCCGCTGAGGCCTGGACCTGGGACACCTGGGGCAACTGCATCTCGTTGATCAGCGACTTCAACGGGACGCCCGCAGGCACCTACGGCAGCTACATCAGGAGCTACTACCTAGCGCACTAGAGCACGGAGAGATAACGATCCCGCTCCCAGTCGGTGAGCTGGACGCGGTAGTCGTCCCACTCCTTCCGCTTCAGCTCGACGTAGCGGTCGAAGATGTGCGGGCCGAGGGCCTTCCGCGCCAGCTCCGACTGGGCGAGCTCGTCGATCGCCTCGCCGAGCGTCTCGGGGAGCGAGACGATCCCACGCTCCCGGCGCTGCTCGGGCGTCAGGTGGTACAGGTTGGTCTCCATCGGCTCCGGTAGCTCGTAGCCCTGCTCGATGCCTTCGAGGCCCGCGTGCAACAGCGCCGCGAAGGTCAGGTAGGGGTTGCAGGCCGGATCGGGGCAACGGATCTCCGCGCGCGTTGCCTGCTCCGAGCCCGGCTTGTACAACGGGATCCGGATCAGCGCCGAGCGGTTGCGCCGCGACCAGGCGACGTAGACCGGCGCCTCGTACCCCGGCACGAGCCGCTTGTACGAGTTGACCCACTGCGCGAAGACCGCCGAGATCTCGCGCGCGTGACGCAGCTGGCCGGCGATGAACGCCTTGCCCGTCCCGGAGAGGTGCCATTCGTCGTCGCCGTCGAAGAAGGCGTTGCGGCCGTCGGAGAACAGCGACTGATGCGTGTGCATCCCGGAGCCGTTCTCGCCGAAGATCGGCTTCGGCATGAAGGTCGCGTGATATCCGGCCTTCTTCGCGATCTCCTTGACGATGAGGCGATACGTGACGGTGTGGTCGGCCATCGTCAGCGCGGGCGCAAAACGCATGTCGATCTCGTGCTGCGACGGGCCCACCTCGTGGTGGACGTACTCGATCGGGATGCCGACCGTCTCGAGCGCGCGCACGGTTTCCTGGCGCAGCTCGCTCGCCGCGTCCATCGTCGTCATCGCGAAGTAGCCACCCTCGTCGAGCGTCTCCGTTCCGGTGTCGTCCTTGAACAGGAAGTACTCGAGCTCCGGGCCGACGTTGAAGGTGTCGAAGCCCAGCCCCTGCATCCGCTCCAGCGCGCGGCGAAGGACGTAGCGCGGGTCGCCTTCGTACGGGTTCCCGTCCGGCGTGACGACGTCGCAGATCATCCGTGCGACCTTCGTCTCCCCCTCCTTCCACGGCATCGGCGTGAAGGTGTCTGGATCGGGGATCGCGACCATGTCCGACTCCTCGATCGCGTTGAAGCCGGTGATCGACGAGCCGTCGAAGCCCATCCCGTCGTCGAGCGCGGCCTCGATCTCGCTCGGCGTGACGGCGAAGCTCTTCAGGTGCCCCTCGATGTCCGTGAACCAGAGGAGCAAGAACTCGATCCCCTCGTCCTCGATCCGCTTCAGCACCTTCTTCCGGGCCTCCGGATCGCTCGTCGCCCTCGGCTTGCTCTCGACCTGCGCCACCGCTCGTCCTCCCTTCAACACACAAAAAGCCCCGGACGCCCCAGCGCCCGAGGCCGCGTCGCCTCCGAACGCGGTCAGTCTACAACAGCCGGAAGCGGCAGCTCTGCCAGCTCCGGCTCGCGGCCCTCGTGCGCGATCGCCCGGCCGTAGAAGCCGAGCGCGGGCGCGATGGAGAGCGCACCCGCGGTCAGCGCGGCGCGGATTCCCCAGACGTTTCCGAGCACGCCGAGGACCGGCCCGCCGCCCGCCTGGCCCACCGCGTTCGCCTGGCCCGTCAGCGAGAACACCGTCGCGCGGACGGTCGAGTCGGTGATCTGCTTGTTGAGCCAGGTGTCGTAGAGCGGCCCCTGCATGTTGCGGGCGAAGAAGACGCCGAGCAGGCCCCCGATCGCGGCCCACGTCGAGCCGGTGAGCGCGAAGACCAGCATCGCCGCCAGCTCCAGGCAGGTGAAGCCGAAGAGGAACTGCGCGACCGTCTGCCGTCCGCCCAGCTCCACGCGCCTGATCAACGCGCCGATCGCGGCGATGTTCAGCACCATTCCGGCGAGCCAGAAGATCCCGAACCAGATCACCGGATCGAGGCTGCCGACCGCCGGCAGGCCGACGTCGCGGAGGAAGTGCGCTTCCTTCAGGCGGTCGAAGGCCTCGCTCGATGACCCCATGAAGAGCTCGACGCCGATCAGGAGCATGACGATCGGCTGCGCCCAGGCGTAGCGGCCGCCCCTGACCGCCGTAGTGCGGAGTTCCGCGAAGGCCGACCCGCGCTCCTCGCGCGGCCGGCGGACGAAGCCGGTCTCCGGCATGAAGAGGATCGCGAAGAGCGCACAGGCGATCGTGAACGCGCCGCCGAGGATCACCCCTGCCCGGAGCGAGATCGTGCCGACCCCAACCTGCGCGAGGAGCCCGAGCACCGAGCCCGCCTGGCCCCAGCGAGCCGCCCGGAGGAAGATCGTGCCCACCTTTTCCTGCCCGACCTCGTCTGTGATCCAGGCCTGCTCGGCGCCGCTCGTGAATGTGTACGCGAAGCCCCAGAACGCCCAGAGGGCGATGATCAGCGACGGCGCGGAGACGAGGCCGACCACGACCCAGGCCGCGCCGGTGCCGACGTAGCCGAGGATCAGCGAGAGTCGGCGGCTGTAGGTGTCGGCCACGATCCCCGTCGGCACCTCGAAGAGGAAGACCGCCGCCTCCATCGCGGTGCCCATCAGCACCAGCTGCAGCGGCGAGAAGTGCAGGTCGCGCACGAGGTAGACGGCCATGACGACCCACGTGGGCAAGTGCAGCCCGAAGTTCAGGGCGTAGTAGACGGCTGTCGCCGGAAGGCGCTTCATTCGGGCTTCCGCCCAAGCACCCAGATCCACCCGCTCTCAACGTCCTCCGGCTCCGTCATGACGACCACCTCGTCGATGAGGAGCTCGAAGCCGGCCTCGAGGACGAGCCGGCGGTTCGTCTCTGCAGGGAAGCTGGAGAAGAACATCTGCACGCCCAGCCACTCCTCGGTCCGGTCCGGGCTGCCGACGTGGCTGAGTGACGCGAGGAAGAGCCCGCCCGGCTTCAGCCAGCGCAGGATGCGCTCGAACAGCTCGGCGTGGGCCTCCCGGGGCACGTGGATGATCGAGTAGAAGGCGGTGACCGCGTCGAAGCTCTCCTCCGCGAGCTCCAGCTCGGAAAAGTCCGCGTGAATCAGCCTCGCCTCGGGCACCCGGGCTCCGGCGAGCTGAAGCTGCTCCGCGGAGAGATCCACTCCGGTGACCTCGAACTTCTCGGCCAGCCGGGCGAGCTTGTCGCCGTTCCCGCAGCCGAGGTCGAGGACGTGTGCGCCCTCGGGCAGCCGACTTGCGAGCTCCTCGAGAAAGCGCTCCCACGGATCGCCCTCGACGTTCCTCATCCACTCGCCGAAGCGAGGAGCAAGCTCGTCGTAGCCGGCCTGGACGGTGCGGTTCACTCCTTCTCCCAGACCGACACGTGCTTCCGGCTCTCGCCCGTGAACGGCTCGCGGTTCCAGTCGCTCCAGCGCTCGCGGAGCCGCATCCCGGCGATGCGTGCCATCAGGTCGAGCTCCGCGGGATAGACCGAGCGGAACGGCATCGAGAGCCGCTCCCAGCGCCCCTCGATGAGGCTGAAGTGGTGCGAGATCGAATGCTGGGTCTCGGCGTCGAACTCGTCCACGCCGACGTGCGTGTCGCTCACGTCGAACACCGTCAGCGGCCGGCTCTTCGGGACGCCGATCTCGACCACGAAGCACCCGCCCGGCTCGAGGTGCGCCGCTGCGTTCTCGAACGTCGCGACCTGGCCGTCCTGGGTCGTGTTGTTGTTGAGCGAGTTGAAGACGATGTAGGCGAGCGAGAACGTCCCGTCCACTTGCGTCGTCGCGTAGTCGCCGATCGCGACCGGGATCTCGGCGCCGCCGGGCTTCTTGCGCAGCTGCGCGACCATGTCCTCCGAGAAGTCGATGCCCGCCACGCGGACGCCGCGCTGGGCCAGCGGCAGCGCGATTCTCCCAGTGCCGATCGCGAGCTCCAGCGCGCCACCGCCCGCGAACGGCTCGAGGAAGTCCAGCACCGGCTCGACGGGCATGTCGGCCGTCTCCTCGTCGTAGCGCTGAGCCACGCGGCCTGCGAACCAGTCCTTCATCCCGACCTCTTCAGCTTCCCGTGCTTCTTGGCGTAGCGCTCGCCGGTGTGGAAGACCCAGAGCCCGAGCGGCACCGAGACCGCGCCGATCACAAGCAGCGGCCAGATGTCGCCCCAGAGCCCGGTGATCCCGGTGCCCTCGAGGATCGCGTCGCGGCAGCCGCGGAGCGCGTAGGTCGCCGGCGAGATCTTCGCGAGCGCCTGCATCCAGCCCGGCAGCACCGATACCGGGTAGTAGACGCCGGAGACGACGAGCAGCACTCCCTGCGCGACGAACCCGAGCTGCGTCCCCTTCTCGGGCGAGATCAGCGGCAGGACCGCGGTCATCATCCCGATCCCGATGAACGAGATCGACGCGACGACGAGCAGCACGAGCGCCGCGACGTAATCGGCCCGCGGCACGTGTAGCGTGAAGAACGCGGCCACGACGCCGAAGAGCAGCACTGCGCGGACGATCCCGTAGACGACCGCGAACGCGCCCATCCCGAACAGGTGCACCGGCCGCGAGAGGGGCGCCATGAACGTGTACTCGATCGTGCCCTCCCAGCGCTCCCACGCGACGGTCTCGGTGAGGATCTCGAAGATGATCCCGAGGTAGGCCCAGATCACCGCGCCGACGAGCAGGATCGTCGTGATGCGCGCGACGTCGATGTGGCCGCCCGCCGCCGGGATGCCTTTCGCGATGAAGACGATCGTGAGCGTGTTCGCGACCGTCCAGAGGAAGAACGCGATGTCCCACCAGATGTAGCGCTTGACCAGGTAGATGTTGCGCTCCACGACGCCGCCGAGCCCGACGAGCTCGTGGCGCAGCGCGAGGCTCATGGCTCTCACGAGTGCCCACCTCCTCCGTCGCCGTTTTCGAACGCGTGGCCGCTGGCGGCGAAGAACGCCTCCTCGAGGGTCGCCGCGCCGTAGCGAGCCTTCAGCTCGTCCGCCGGCTCGAGGCAAAGCAGCTCGCCGTTGTCGAGGATCCCGACGCGATCGGCGAGCGCCTCGGCCTCGGTCAGGTCGTGGGTGCAGAGCAGGACCGTCGCGTCGTGCTCGGCGCGAACCTCCTCGATGAACCTCTGAACCTCCTGCTTCGAGCGCGGGTCGAGGCCGGTCGTCGGCTCGTCGAGCAGCAGGAGAACCGGAGCCGTGAGGAGCGCACGCGCCAGCGCGACCTTCTGCTGCATGCCGCGCGAGAGGTGCTCCATGGGATCGCCGCGGCGGTCCGCGGGGAAGCCGACGCGCTGCAGGATCTCCGGGATCTGGTCGCGGGTCTCCGAAGCACGCATTCCGTAGAACCGGGCCGCGTAGCTCAGGTTCTCGACCGCGGACATCTTCTTGAAGAAGCTCGCCTCGACGGAGACGCGGTTCACGAGCCGCCGCACGGCGCGGGTCTCGCGGAACGCGTCGTGGCCGAAGACGGTTGCGCTGCCGCCGTCCGGGAGCAGCAGCGTCGCGAGCAGCCGGACCAGCGTCGACTTGCCCGACCCGTTCGGGCCGAGGATCGCGACGCATTCGCCGCGCGCGACGTCGAAGCTCACGCCGCGGAGCGCTTCGACCCGGCGGCGACGCTTGCGCCCGCCGTCCCGGCGGACGAACTCCTTGCGCAAGTTGTGAACTTCGAGGGCTTGCATGCTGCTCCTGAATCGAGGTACGGGACGACTGGCGCCGGCCGGAGGATCAGGCGGCGCCCGCGAAACGCTGAGTCAACCCGTGAGCAGCACGTCTTTGACCATACCTGCGCCCTCGGCGAGCGGCAAGTAAAGCCCGAGGATCATTTGCCGATAGAGAAGGCGGAGCCACTGTGACGTACGACGAGACCTGGGACGACAGTTCCGACCGCCGACTGCCACTCCCCGCCATTGCGGTGGTCGTCGCGCTGCTCGCACTCGCTGCCTCGATGTTCGTCCTCATCCGGCAGGCCAGCGTGGTCAGCTCCGAACGGGAAGCGCGCCGCGCGGAGATCGGAAAGCTGCAGAAGCAGGTCACGTTCCTCGAGTCCCGCGATGCGGCCCTCGCCGGCCGGCTCGGCTCGGCCGAGAAGAGCATCAAGCGCCGCGACACGGGAATCGCCCCGCTTGCCAAGCGCGTTCTGAAGAGCGTCTTCACGATCGAGACCGACCGCGGCCTCGGCAGCGCCTTCGTCGGTTGGCGCGACAGCGACACGACGTACCTCATCACGGCGAACCACGTCGTGGAGGGCCAGCTGGGCGACGTCTCGATCCGCAGGAAGGGCGGCGCGTGGAGCGGCGAGGTTGCCGGGACTGACCCGAAGCACGATCTCGCCATCGTCCGGATGGACGCCAAGCCCAGGGGCGCCGTGCCGCTGTGGCAGAAGCCGCTGCGCAAGCTGCCGCAGGTGGGCGACCAGCTGCTCCTGATCGGGAGCCCGTACGGCCTCTACGGAACCGTCACGACGGGGGTGGTCAGCCGCGTCACGAGCACCGCGATCCAGACCGACGCGGCCGCGAACCCCGGCAACTCCGGCGGCCCGGCGCTCGACAAGCAGGGCCACATCGTCGGCGTCCTGGTAGCGGGCGGCGGCGAGAACATCAACTTCGCGATCCCGATCCGCCAGGTCTGCAAGAAGCTCCGCGCCTGCTAGCAGCAGGGCCAACCAGCGGGTTGGCCGACCAAGATCGGGATAGGGTTCGAAGGTGGCGCAGGATTGGCGCGCTGACCGGGTGGGCTCGGCACATCGTGGTGAGAACCCGCTCGTGATGGCGCGGATGCCGAGCGGCTTCGCGGTCATCGGCGACACGCAGCATCTGCCTGGGTATTCGTTGCTCCTCACCGATGATGTCTCGGTCAATCACTTGACCGACCTAGCCTGGGAACGCCGCAAGGAGTTTCTGTTCGACCTTTCGCTGATCGGCGAAGCCGTGCAGCGGGCCTGCAGCGAAAACGGGCTGCGACGGATCAACTACGAGGTGCTCGGGAACGCCGAACCAGTCCTCCACGGACACGTCCATCCACGGTACGACTGGGAGCCCCCGGACAAGATCACCGGCCCGGTGTGGCGCTATCCAAAGGAGCTTCGAAACGATCCCCAGTACGTCTACTCGGATGTGAAGCACGGGCAGCTGCGGCGAGCGATCACCGCTGAGCTGCGCACCCTCATCGCGCAGGCGTACGGCTAGACGCCGTCCGTTTCTTTCGCTAAGTTGCGGTCAGTGCTCGCCGCCGAAGGCGGGCACGGAGGCATTGGGGCCTCACGACTTGCGAGTCGTGGGGCTTTTTTGTTGGTCCGAGACCGAGGAGGAACCAGGATGAAGTTCAAGCTCGAGTACATCTGGCTCGACGGCTACGAGCCCGTTCCGAACCTGCGCAGCAAGACGAAGATCGTCGACTTCGAGACGGAGCCGACGCTCGAGCAGCTGCCGCTGTGGAACTTCGACGGGAGCTCGACTCGCCAGGCCGACGGCTCGAGCTCGGATTGCTTCCTCCAGCCGGTTGCGCTCTTCCCCGACCCTGCGCGGACGCACGCGCGCCTCGTCATGTGCGAGGTGCTCTTGCCGGACGGGACGCCGCATCCGTCGAACAGCCGCGCTGCGATTGCGGACGATCCCGACGCGTGGTTCGGCTTCGAGCAGGAGTACTTCCTGTATCAGGACGGCTCGCCGCTCGGGTTCCCGAAGGAGGGGTTTCCCGCGCCGCAGGGCGAGTACTACACGGGCGTCGGCTTCAAGAACGTGGGCGACGTGGCGCGGCAGATCGTCGACAAGCACATCGACCTGTGCATCGAGGCCGGCCTCGGGATCGAAGGCGTGAACGCGGAGGTCGCGAAGGGCCAGTGGGAGTTCCAGATCTTCGGCAAGGGCGCTCGGCGGGCCGCCGACGAGCTCTGGATCGCGCGGTACCTGATGCTCCG